>DATNIU010000187.1:0-22934 GCA_035604275.1 Streptosporangiaceae bacterium
CAGGTTGCGGAACAGCATGGCGGTCGGCCGCATCAGCGTCTCGCCGAGCGACATGGTCGGAAACTCCAGCGGGAACCCGCCGGCCTGCCAGACACCGCGCTTGACCGCATCCGCCACGCCCCGAAGATGCACGTTGCACGGGGTCAGCTCGGACCAGCTGTTCGCGATGCCGATCACGGGCCTGCCGTCGAACACCTCGGGCGTGAACCCTTCGGCCCGGAGCCAGGACCGGTAGATCATGCCGGGCCGCCCACGGGAAGCGAACCAGGCCGAGCTGCGCAGCCGGCCGGCCGCCGCGGCGTCCGGTCCGGCTGTCATCGCGTCCCCTCGCTCGGCAGGCGCTGCGCGGAGGCCGCGCCCGGCGCGGATCCGCTCCGCAGGTTACCCGACAAATGTATAGTCTTCGGCTGAAGGGGGCAATATGCACCTGCGCCACTCTCGTAACTGGCAAGTACCCGGCCAGTCATCCGGCCCGCGGGCGCCGGTCAACTGACGCCGTTGGTGATGCCGGTGACGGCGGATAGCATGCTGGGCAGGAATACCAGCGGCGGATGCCAGTTGCGGCAGGAGACTTAGGTTAGGCTATCCTAACTTGTAGATGACCGATCCCGCGAAGGGCCACCTATGCTCGCCACGCTCGTGATCTTCTTGCGCGAGGGAGTCGAGGGGAGCATGGTCGTCGCGATCCTGCTGGCCTTCCTCAGCCGCAGTGGGCAGCGCCGGTATTTCCGTGACGTGTTCATCGGCGTGGGCGCGGCGCTCCTGCTGGCCGCGGCCGGCGGAGTCATCGCGTACATCACGATCCGCACCTACGCGGGCTCGCGGGTGCAGACGATCTTCGAGACCGGCACCTACCTCCTCGCGGCCGTGATCCTGACCTACATGACGTTCTGGATGCGGTCGCACGCCCGCAGCCTGAAGTCAGAGCTCCAGTCGCGGGCCGACACGGCGATGACCCGAGGGGCGCGAACCGGGATGGCGCTGCTGGCGTTCCAGGCGGTAGGCCGCGAGGGCCTGGAGACCGTGGTGTTCACCCTCGCCATCGCGTTCTCGACCAGGCACTCCGGCAGCCTGCTGGTCGGGGCGCTGATCGGCCTGGCGATCGCGCTGGCCATCGCGTTCGTCATGTACCGGCTCGGGCACCGGCTCAACATCGGGCGTTTCTTCACGATCGTCGGCACCCTGCTGATGGTCTTCGCGGCCGGCCTGCTCGTCGATGCCGTGCAGAACATGCAGGAACTCGGCTGGCTGCCGGTGGCGACGCACCCGCTCTGGCACACCGGCAGCCTGCTGAACGAGAACAGCGCGCTTGGCGACATCGCCCACAGTTTCTTCGGATACGCCCAGAGCCCCACGGTCCTGCAGGCCGTCGTCTACGTGCTCTACCTGGGCTGCGTGCTCTTCGTCTTCTTCAGCGTCAGGCAGCGTCTGGGCAGGCAGTCGGCCGCGCACTAGCCGCTGCCCGTCCCCGTGGCCGGCGACGTGCGGGCGGATCCGAGGACGGCTGCCGAGCGGCGGCCGGCCGCCGCTTACCCGGCCGGCCGCCCTTAAGCTTTTGGTTATCTGGCTTCGCGGGCTAGGCCGTCCGGCACGTACTCTGGGGTGATATCGCGAGAGTCCCGAGGTGACCGTACGTGCGAGACATCCTGGACCAGATCATCAAGTGGTGGGATGCCGGTGAGACGTTCGGCCTGGCTACCGTGGTGCGGACGTTCAGCAGCGCGCCGCGGGAGCCCGGCGCCGCGCTGGCGGTCTCATCCGGCGGCGAGGTCGTCGGCAGCGTGTCAGGCGGCTGCGTCGAGGGCGCCGTCTACGAGCTGTCCGGCGAGGTCCGCGCGACCGGTCAGGCAGTCCTTCAGCGATACGGGGTCAGCGACGACGCGGCCTTCAGCGTTGGCCTGACCTGCGGCGGCATCATCGACATCTTTGTCGAGCCGGTCAGCCGCGAGACGTTTGCCGAGCTTGGCGAGATAGCCGCTGCCGTCAGGGTCGGCGAGCCGGTGGCTGTGGCCACCGTGATCGCCGGTCCTGGCAAGGTCGGCGCCCGCCGGGTGATCTGGGCGGCCGATCAGGGTGAGCCGCGCGAGTCCGGCACGCTCGGCAGCGGCGACCGGCTCGACCAGGCGGTCGACGACGACGCACGGGGAATGCTCGCGCAGGGGCTGACCGGAGTGCGCCGTTACGGACCCGACGGTGAGCGCAGGCGCGACGAGCTCTCGGTGTTCGTGCAGTCGTTCGCGCCGGCGCCGCGGATGCTGGTCTTCGGCGCCATCGATTTCGCCGCCGCGGTCGCCAGGATCGGCAAGTTCCTCGGCTACCAGGTGACCGTCTGCGACGCCAGGCCGGTCTTCGCGACTACCGCCCGCTTTCCCGAGGCCGACGAGGTCGTGACCGACTGGCCGCACCGCTACCTGTCTGGCGTCAGCACCGATGAGCGGACGGTCATCTGCGTCCTTACTCATGATCCGAAGTTCGACGTTCCCGTGCTCGAGGTCGCGCTGCGGCAGCCGGCGGCCTACATCGGGGCGATGGGCAGCAGGCGCACCCACGAGGACCGGCTTGAGCGGCTCCGTGAGGCCGGCCTGTCCGCCGAGGAGCTGGCCAGGCTTCGCTCACCGGTCGGGCTCGACCTGGGCGCCAGGACGCCCGAGGAGACGGCCGTGGCGATCGCGGCGGAGCTGATCCAGCTCCGCTGGGGCGGGTCCGGGCAGCCGCTCACGCTGACCGACGGCCGGATCCACCACGGCTGACGAGCCCGCGCCTGCCGAGCCCGTGCCTGGCTAGCCGGGGCCTGCCGAGCCCGTGCCTGGCTAGCCCGGGCCTGGCCGTACGCTGCTTGCGTGCAGCCAGCAGCGACGCAGCCGGAAGTGGCGCGGTCTGGCGTGGCCGGAATCTTGCTCGCCGCCGGTGCGGGCAGCAGGCTGGGCCAGCCGAAGGCGCTGGTCGAGATAGCCGGGCAGGCGCTGGTCACGCGGGGAGTCAGGCTGCTGCGTGACGGCGGGGCCGAGCCGGTGATCGTGGTCGCCGGCGCCGTGCCCCTCGACCTGCCCGGCGTGATCGGAGTGCACAATCACGACTGGCGCACCGGCATGGGCTCCTCGCTCCGAGCGGGCCTGGCAGCGCTGCCCGACTCGGCCGAGGCTGTGGTGATCGCGCTGGTCGACCAGCCGCTGGTCAGCCCGCAGGCAGTCCGGCGGCTGATCGCGGCCTTTCTGGCCGGAGCCAGCCTGGCGGTAGCAACCTATGGCGGCCGGCAGCGCAACCCGGTCCTGATCGCCCGTGCGCTCTGGGCCGACGCCGCGGTCGCTGCCGTGGGCGACGTCGGCGCCAGGGCGTTCCTGCGCGCGCATCCCGAGCTCGTCCCGGTCGAATGCGGCGACACCGGCCGCCCCGATGACCTGGATACCAGCGCGGATCTGGCTCGGATAGCCAGCCTGATCAGCGGGTCAGGAGCCGTTACCGCTCAGGATTGAAGAATTTCGATACCCCAGCTGTGCGAGACGCTATCGCCCGGTGCCAGGGCCAGCAGGCCGTCGCCGGTCACGAACGCGTTCGGCGGGCAGGTCATCGGCTCGACGGCTAGTGCGCGCCGCCGCTGGCCGGCCGGCAGGCCGTCGCCGGTGAACACCTGGAGCCAGTCGTAGCCAGGCCCGGCCCACAGCCCGAGCCGGACGCCGCCGCTGGCCAGCCGTGCCCAGGCCCGCCCGGCGCGATCACGGCTCAGTCCGGTAAGCGCGTGATCCAGGCTGGTGCCGCCGATCGGCCGGGGGGAGCGGAAGTCGAACGGCGTGCCGGTGACGTCCTGCGGCTGGCCGCACGGGATGCCGCGGTCGTCGGCAGGCAGCCAGCGCGCCGCAGGCAGCTCAAGCTCGCACGGATCGATCAGGGGCTCACCGGTGGTGAGGTACGGATGAGATCCGGTGCCGTACGGCGCCGGGCGCGAGCCGGCGTTCCTGGCGGTGACGGTCACTTCCAGGCCGCTCGCGGCGCTGAGCGAGTAGCTGACTGACAGCTCAAGGCAGAACGGGTAGCCAGGGCGGCCGTGCAGCACGTGCGCCAGCGCGATCTCGTCTGACGTGTGCCCGGCCGGCTCCCAGTTCGTCCACCGGGTCAGGCCGTGGATGGCGTTGCCGCGCGGCACCTCGCTCAGCTCTAGCTGGTAGCTGGCGCCGTCGAAGTCGTACCTGCCGTGGTCGATCCGGTTCGGCCACGGGGCGAGCAACTGCCCCGCCGCGGCTGGCGGCAGCTCGTCGGGCTGGTACCCGGTGATCAGCTGCTGGCCGCGATAGCTGAGCCGGCGCAGGCCGCCGCCGAGCTCGGTAACCATCGCCTGGTAATCACCGGCCTCGATTTCGTACTGCGCTCCGGTCAACGGGGTTGCCGTCAATTCGCTCATGGCTCCTATGATCGCTGGCCGGCCGCACGCGCCCGTGCACTGGCCGGCCGGTAACGCCGAACCCGCCGCTCGGCCCGGTCAGCCAGTCGCGCGCCTGGTCGTCGAGTAGCCGCTCAGCGATCCCGGCGGACGTCGCGCGCGGGCGTGATTACGCGCGGGCGTGATTAGTCGCGGGGCGCCAGTGCCCCGGTCCGGACGGCGTCGGCGACGAGCACGCCGAACAGGTAGAAGTACGCCGACTCCTCGTCCTGGAAGACGCGCACCTCGTGCCGGGCGCCCGCCGCCGAGTTGAAGACCTCGAAGCCGTCGCTGGTTCGCATCAGGCACATGGCCCCGTCGACGTCCTCGCCTACGGCGTAGGCGCTGGCCGGTATGGCGGCCTGAGCGGCAAGATCGGAGAAGATCCGCTGAGTGGGCAGGCGTCGCTTGGCGGCCCGCCGCCGCCGCGGTATGACGGCCGCCTGAGATTCGGCCTCCTCCGCAGGGATCTGCTGCGGTGCCTGCTCAGGCACCGCTAGCTGGGCATGCGGCGCCAGGCCTGAGGCGCTGGCAGCCACGTCTGCGGCCGGCCCGGCCGGTGCGGCCGGCGGCGGGGCAGCCGTGATGACGGCGGCAGGAACGTCCAGGGCTGAGCCGACGGCGGCCAGTGGCTGGGTGAGCGCGGATGCGTGCGTCCCGGTCGCTGGCGGCTGGGCGGGGCGTGCGGCGGGCGCGTCTGCGGCAGGTGGCTGCGGCGCCTGTGATGGCGCGCCGGCGGTCCCTGGCGGCCGGTCCTGGGTGTGCTGGGACGCTCGGGGCCGGTCCTGCGCCGGCCGGACAGGCACCGACGGCCTACTGCCCTGGGTCTGCTGAGCAGGCGCTGAGAGGCTGTTCTGGGCCTGCTGGGGCTGCTGGGCAGGTGCCTGGGCCTGCTGGGCAGGCGCTGACGGGCTGCCCTGAGCGGGTGCGGGCGGCAGCTGCCGGGCCGGCGCCTCGGCCGAGGATGAGCCGGAAGCTGGTGCGGCAGCGGTCGGCGGTGCGTCCGGGGTAGCCGGGGCAATGGTCGAAGACGGGACCTGGGCCGGCTGGGCGGCGAACGCCGACGCCGGTGGCGGCTGAGGAGGCTGGGGTGCCTGATGCGGATGGCCGGTGTGCGACGCGGCCGGTGCGGTTGCATCCTGGGTCGGTTCCGCCGGGGCCGTCGGCGTGTCCTGTGCCCGGACCGTCGGCGTGTCCTGTGCCGGGGCGGTCAGCGTGTCCTGTGCCGGGGCCGTCGGGGTGTCCTGTGCCCGGACCGTCGGCGTGTCCTGTGCCGGGGCGGTCAGTGTGTCCGGTGCCTGGATCGGCGGGGAGACCTGCTCGGCTGGGTATCCCGGCTGCCCAGCTGGGTATCCCGGCTGCTCGGCTGGGTACTCCGGCTGGCGGTACTCCGGCTGCTCGCGGTACTCCGGCTGCTCGCGCCGATGCGCGGCGCTGGTCGCTCGCAGTGCCTGGGCCTCAAGCGGCAGCGGCGGCTCGTCGATCATGGGCACCGACACGCCAGAGACATCCGTGGTCGCGAGGAAGCCCGTCGGCGGGACGAGATCGGGTGCCGGCTCAGGCTCCGAGACGACGCCGGGTTCCGATGCCGACGCCGAGCCATCGCGTGACCGTCCAAGGTCCGGTGCCGCGCCGAACCCGGAAGCCGCCGGGACCTGATCGTGAATGCCGCCAGAACGGCCGGCCATCGGGGTGTCCAGCAGGTAGCCGAGCGCCAGGCCGCCAGACTCTCGCTCGAAGTCGGTGACGCTGGGTCCCTGCGTCAAGGCGCTTGCGGGTCCGGTGCTTGCGGGTCCGGTGCCTGCGGGTCCGGTGCCTGCGGGTCCGGTGCGTGCGGGTCCGGTGCCTGCGCCTCCGCCGAGGCCTGGCGCCTGCTGCCGTGGTGTGAAGGTGGGCCGTGCCGCGGTGCCATGACCGGTGCGCTCCGGTGCGGGGGCGCCGTGACCCTGGGAACCGGGCCTCGGAGCGGCGTCGCGGGAACCGGGGTCGTCGTAGCCGCTCTGCGGGGCCGCGCTGAAGCCGTCCCGAGTCTGGCCGGGATAGGTCGCGGGCAGCGGCTCGGCGTGTGCGCCGTTCCCGGTTCCGCCGGGATAACCCGTCGCTGGATAACCCGTCGCTGGATAGGCCGCGGCTGAATAGGACGCCGCCGGGCTGGGCGCTGCCGGATTAGACGGGATCGGGTCGGAAGCCGGACTCGCGGCCGCCGCTTGCCATGTGCCGTCCCCGCGATGCGGGAAAGCCAGCCGTTCCTCGACGATGTCGGTGACCTCATGACGAGGCGTGATCAGCTCGAAGACCCCGCGGTCGACCTCCCAGTAGCCGATCTGCTCGGCCCGGTACGCGTCGTGGCCCAGGTAGGCGATGTGCAGCCGGTCGTTCAGATCGTCCAGCACGACGCAGGGCTCGCCGCGGAACATGCCGACCGGCCTGGACTCGTGCAGGGTCTGAACATCGGCCAGGTGCACCTGCTTGCGCCAGTGGCCGGTGGCCGGCTCGAACCTGAGGTCCTCGGGCGGCGGGCACGCTGCGAACAGGACGACGTCGGAATCGGCGGGTCCGACGCCAGCCTCGTAGGGCGCTCCCTGATAGCTGGCCAGCAGGCGGTATCGCATGTCGTCAGATCCCCTCGGCAGGACGCAGCCAGACCTGCCCGTCGTAGCGGGCGATGAAGTCCGCCTTCCCCGGAGTGATCCGGTACATCTCGGCTCCGACCGGGATAGGCATCAGATCGATGTAGAACTCGGGGATCGGGCGGACCGGCCAGGACGTGTACCCGCTCCCGGTGAACGGCGGCTTGCCCGTCCAGTCGCCTCCGAGCTCGGTGGAGTACGGGACCTGGTATGCCTCGGGGGCGGTCACCATCCAGCGCAGGACATACACCTCGGACATGTCCGGCCGGAACTCGGAGCCGTCGTAGCCGAGATCGAGAGCCACGTAGAAATCCGCTGGGTCTGTGAACGAGCAGTCGAGTGCGCGGTAGACGTATCCGGCGATAACCGTGCGCCGGCTAGTCAGGTACGGTTCTACCAGCCGCGGCGGGATCGGCTTCTGCATCAGCGTTCCCGTCTCGATGACCGCCGGCGCCTGCCGGGTGTGCCGCACGCGCCCCCCTGTGCTCAGACCTTGATGCGGTTCCATGAGACTTTCATATCGCAAGTTGCGTCCTCAACTTTCCCTCAAGGACGAAACAGCCTCGGCCGCCAGAGTACTAGCGGCAGATCCGTCTGCGATGCCGCGACTGGATTAAGAAGACGGATTACCCGGAGGATGGCTGTCCTGGCAGGAGTGCCCGGATGACCCCGAACTACAGTTGAGCCTGTGCTTGGGATCAGCGGGGGCGACCCATCATTCCGTGACGACGACGGCTCGGCCGACCCGTCGGCCGCGGTGGCCCTGGCCGCGTTCGCCGCCGGCGAAGGCAGCGAGCACGCCGTCCTCACCGCACTGGCTGACGGCCGCCTGCTGGTCCCGGTGGTGGCCGTTCTGGCCGAGCAGATCGCGCGGTCAGGCTCAGCTCAGGCCGGGCCTGGAGGCCCGGGGGGTCAGCACCGGGACACGGACCTGGCCGGCCAGGCCGAGAAGACCAGCGAGATGGCTATGCCGACCCTGATCGGGATCGACGGCAGGCGTGCCGTGCCCGCGTTCAGCTGCCTGGAGTCGCTGCGCCGCTGGCAGGCTGATGCCCGGCCGGTTCCGGTCGCCGCGCGGCTGGTCTGGCGTGCCGCCTGCGAGGAGTCCTGCGCGGTCGTGGTCGACGTCGCCGGACCGGTTCCGCTCGCGGTTGAGGGCGCCAGGCTGGCGGCGCTCGCCCGGGGCGGCGCCGCGCCGCTTCCGCAGGAGGATCCTGACGTCAGGGAGGCGGTAGCCGCGGTGCTGGCCGGGGAGCTGGCGGTGGCCGCGTTCCGGCTTGGCCCAGGCGATGCCGATCGCGATCTGACGATCGGCCTGGTCATGGCCCCGGATGGTGCCGGGTGCGATATCCCGGAACTGGCTCAGCGCGTTGGGGACGCGGTCATGGCCCGGCTTGGCAGCCGGCTGCGGCGCGGCATCGCGATCGCGCTCGGCTCGCCGCAGGCCGACTGACGAGCAGGCCGCCGCACGGGCTCGTCTGCGCTGGTCTGATCCGGTCGCCGGGCCGGCTACCGGGCAGCCTGCGTGCCGGTCGTGGTGACCGTGGACGATTCTCCGTCGAACCGGACGGTGTACCAGCCGCCCCTGCCCGGCCAGCCCGGAAGCGGCACGTCACTCGTCGCGCACAGCATGGCGAGGAAGGGACGAGTTCGAGGATGAAGCCGTCGAAGAAGCTCATCATGCGATGACATGGTTCCCGCTGGGACGGACCGCAGCAACTGAATGTCCGAGTGGATCCGGCTTCAGCCTCCGGCTACGCCCTGTAGCATCATCACGCCGAGTGACTAGGCAGATCAACGAGAACGCCCGCCGAGCCGCCGATCGGTGTGGCCTTTGCTCCAGGCGCGATGTGAGCGTTGGCCGCTCCGATGAGCGCGGCCGCAAGGACCAACGACCCTGGTTGCAGGCCCGGCACTGGTGGACATTGGTCTTATGGAAGCAGCACGAAATGACTGGCTCGGGGGCCGTCAATTCGACGTGGACAGGTACCTGCACGGCGCCACGCTCGAAGAAACCGTCGCCACCGGGGTCTACTGCCTGGTCACCGGGAAGCGGCGAGACTCGAACGTCTACTTCGTGCAGTCGGGCGAAACCTGGGTTCTGGTCGACACCGGGTGGCGGGGCCGGGCCGGGCTGATCAGGAGCGCAGCGGAGACCCTGTTCGGGGCCGGCACCCGGCCACGAGCGATCGTGCTGACGCACGTGCACCCGGACCACGCTGGCTCCGCTTCCGAACTGGCCCGCATGTGGGACGTCACCGTGTACGTGCACCCCGACGAACTGCCATTGCCCCCATCTGGCCGCATCATCGGCGCCCTGGCCCGGGTCGAGCGGAGCTGGATGTTCCCCTCCGGACACGACGGGCTGAGCCCTATCGACCCGAACACAGGCGTTCCCGGCCTGCCGGACTGGCAGGTCATCCCCGCGCCCGGCCACACCCCTGGCCACCTGGCGCTGTTCCGGGAGGGAGACCGTGCCCTCATCCCGGGCGACGCCGTCCTGACCGTCAACCTCAATTCGCCTGGCGACGCCCTGTCGCAACGGCACACCCTCGGCGGGCCACCGCGCTTTGCCACCTGGAACTGGCGAGCAGCGACTGAGTCTGTGTCTGAACTGGCCCGGCTGGAGCCGAGCGTGCTGGCGCCGGGCCACGGAAGACCGATGGCCGGCCCGGTGCTTGCTCCCGCGCTGAGGGCTCTGGGCGAGCAGCTCAGCAACCCTGCCAGCGCGGGCTCATCCGCGGGCCGCAAGCTGACGGAGTGGTTCCTTAACTTCTTCGACTACAGTCGCCGGGCCCGCTAACGGCCCCCGCGGTGTTCCCGCACCGTCGCGCTCTTGACTGCGAACGGCGTCAGGAGGCCTGGCGGCGCCCGGCGGCGCCTCGGAGGCAGTCACTCCGCGTCAGGCGCTCTCCCCAGGCGCGGGCCCGCTCCAGCTCGCCCTCGACCAAGGCCCCGGTCAGGCCCTCGACGAGGAAGCTCCCGGGTGACGCCGCGATGCGGGCCCCGTGGCGGGCGAGATGCCGGCGGATGGACTTCGACGCCCGGCCAGTGAACCCCGGCAATCCCTGGAGCCGGGTATCGAAAGCGGCGCCGGCGACCTCCAGCCGGCCGAGCGATGCGAGCCATTCGCGCACTCCCGGGCCGCTGTCCGCGCCCGGTACCAGCTCAGCCTCGCTCCCCGGCTTCCCGGCCATCTTCCGGGTACCCGGCCTGGACATCCCGTGGGTGTGGGTGGGACCGCCCGCTACCACGAGATCCGCGCCGTCGAGGATGTGCGCATCTGCCGAAGTGACCGGCACCACCGAGACCTCGGCGCAATCGGCCAGCCCCTCGGCGATGGCCTCGGCCACCTTCTTGGTGCTCCCGAACATCGATTCGTAGACGATGACTGCTCGCATGACAGCACCTCCTGCTCCCGTGCCTCCAAGTACAGGGTCTGCCCAGCTTCGCCCCCGGGGTAGGGCCGAAAGTCCGCTTGTCCGCTTCTCAGCCACCTTTGGACGCCTGGCCCGACGGGGCGAGGCGGCGGATCCGTCGGCATCATGCTCAGGCCCTCACAGCTGGCGGAACTCGTCAGTGCGGCGCTGATGAACAGTAATGCTGCCCGCAACGAGTTCGAGCTGCGGCCGGTCGGCGGCACCGTCGGCGACATCGACGCAGTCTTGGTGCGTGACATCGAGCGCTACGCAGCGGCCGCCGCTGGCGGCTGCCGCTGACTTCCATGCCAGACCGCTGATGTCGGCCTCGTCGAATGCGCGCAAGAAATACTCGCAGAATACCTGCGTGGGAACGTAATCGAGGTGGCTGCGGGCCGTATCGATCGGCTGACTCAGTTCTTTTACTAGATCATTCAGGAAGATGAGTTCGCGTTCCCATCGGCCGAGCTTCGGGTCGAAGATGCTCGGCACAGCAGGAACGCTGGTCAGGTCGACGACCGTCATGGGCACCGTGGTAACGAACTGGCCGGCTGTGAAGAACTCGCTGGAGTCGGCGCTGGCGACCTCGGCCAATGCGGTGTCGATGTCGTCGGCGCCGTAGAACAGCGGGATGCCGGACGGGCTCATCCGCGTGGAGCCCGTCGAGCTCTTCGGCACATTGGTACCTAGGTCCGCCGCGCCCCAGCCCTCGGAGTCCTGTTTCCGTGCGTGCCCGCGTGCGCGCCGTAGCGAAGTGCCGGCCGGAATGGTCGTGATGAGGTCGAACTTGATCAGCAGCTCGCCGATGGCGTTGAGCACTCGGGCCACCGGCACCTCCCCGGCGCCCACGTGCTGATCGGCGTTGTCCTTACTGGCCCAGAACACAAACCGGGTCCGGTGCAGGATCTGCTCGCGGAACTCTTGCCACGCAGATGAGTACGCCCTGTCAGGTTCGATCCACCAGCGAGAGGCGTAGGTCTTGTCGGCCAGGTGTTCGCGGATCTCTTCGACCACCTCGTCCGCATGATCTTCGACTGCGACCCAGATGAACTCGTTTGCTATCTCATAGGGCTGGTAGGTTTCGAAGACGTATCCGCTCTCCCACGGCGTTCCGGCGTCGTCGGCCTGCACGAACATGTTCGTGACGCCGACCATCAGTGCTTTCATGAACACGTCGAATTCGGCGGCAGGTGCCGCGCCGCAGAACGAGCATTCCTGCGCGCTGACGGCAACGTCCTTAACCACAGCCTTGAGGTAGTCGTCGTCAACGCAGTCGGGGCAGATGAGCTTATCGCTGCCGTGCCATCCGCGTTCCCATTCTTCAATCATCACGTCGTTGATGCCCATCGGGTCGCCATCATTCCTCGTAGCTGGATCTGGCCCTGTGGAATTGCTGTCTGCGCTGCCGCGCGGAGTCCGACGTATTACATGCCTTCACATTCTAGGTCGTGACCTGGTCATATTTCGCAACGGTACGGGCCGTACTGTGCGGTCACGCGCCATGCGGGCGGAGGCGCGGTGCGCTGGTCGCCGGTGTCGGCTGGCAGGATCCCGGCAGCCGCCTGTCGGCGGTCGATGCTGGGTTCGTCGTGCCGTGGCCTGGCTGTCGCTGCTGATCGCCGGCATGACGGCCTGAGCGGGTCCTGCTCGGCGCCGCATGGCAGGATCGGCACATGCTGCGCTGGCTGACCGCGGGGGAGTCGCATGGCATGGCGCTCGTTGCCATCTGCGAGGGGGTGCCTGCCGGAGTCGAGATCACGACGGACGACCTGGCGGCTGCGCTGGCCCGCAGGCGAGCCGGATACGGTCGCGGCGCCCGGATGAAGTTCGAGCAGGACGTCGCGGAGATCACCGGCGGCGTGCGGCACGGGCGGACGCTTGGCGGGCCGGTCGCGATCCGGATCGCCAATTCAGAGTGGCCAAAGTGGACCACGGTCATGTCGCCTGATCCGGTGGCCGAAGCTGAGCTGGCCGGGCAGGCCAGGAACGAGCCGCTGACCCGGCCGCGGCCGGGCCATGCCGACCTGGCCGGAATGCAGAAGTACCACCAGGACGACGCGCGGCCGATCCTGGAGCGGGCCAGCGCCAGGGAGACCGCTGCCAGGGTGGCGCTCGGCGAGCTGGCCAGGAGATTCCTGCGCCAGGTGGCCGACATCCAGATCGTCAGTCATGTCGTCGCGATCGGCGGCGTCACCGCGCCGGACGGAGTGCCGCCAGGGCCGGATGACCTTCCGGCGGTCGACGCCGATCCGGTCCGGTGCCTCGATCGGGCGGCGAGCGCGGCCATGCTGGCCGAGATCGACGCGGCCCGTAAGGACGGCGACACCCTCGGCGGGGTCGTGGAGGTGGTGATCCACGGCTCGCCTCCCGGCCTTGGCAGCCATGTGCACTGGGATCGCCGGCTGGACGGCAGGCTGGCCGGCGCGATGATGAGCATCCACGCGATCAAGGGCGTCGAGATCGGCGACGGCTTCGCCACGGCGGCCAGGCGCGGCTCGCAGGCACACGACGAGATCATCCCCGGGCTACGCCGGCTGACCAACCGGGCCGGGGGGATCGAGGGCGGGATCAGCACCGGCGAGCCGATCAGGGTGCGGGCGGCGATGAAGCCGATCTCCACCGTTCCGCGGGCTCTAGCGACGGTCGATATCCGCACGGGCGAGCCGGCCCGGGCGATCAACCAGCGCAGCGACGTGACCGCCGTGCCGGCCGCCGGCGTGGTCGCCGAGGCGATGGCCGCGCTGGTCCTCGCCGACGCCGTGCTCGAGAAGTTCGGCGGCGACAGCGTGGCCGAGACCCGCCGGAACCTGCTTGGCTACCTGGAGACCCTGGTGATCCGATGAGCGAACTCGTTGCCATCCTGATCGGCCCGCCCGGGGCCGGCAAGTCCACGGTCGGCGCGCTGCTCGCCGCCGCGCTCGGCGTTGGCTTCACCGACACCGATGCCGAGGTCGAGGCCAGGGCCGGCAAGCCGGTCAGCGACATCTTCATCGAGGACGGCGAGCCGGTCTTCCGCGAGTTCGAACGGGCGGCGGTGGCGCGGGCGCTGGCGGCGAGCGAGGGCGTCCTCGCCGTGGGCGGCGGTGCCGTGCTCGACCCCGAGACTCAGCAACGGCTGGCCGGTCAGCCGGTGGTCTACCTGGAGACCGGCTTCGCCGCGGCGGCCAAGCGGGTCGGGCTCGCCCAGGCCCGCCCGCTGCTGATCGGCAACCCGCGGGCGACCCTGAAGGCCCTGCTCGACCGGCGGCTGCCGGTCTACCAGCGGCTCGCGTGGATGACCGTGGGCACCGATGACCTGGAGGCGGAGCAGGTCGCCGCCGAGATCGCGGCGCGCATCACTGGCAGGACAGACGAGCCTGACGGGACCGATGCGGCTGGCGGGACAGATGAGGTCGGCGGGACAGATGAGGTCGGCGGGGCTGGCAGGGCGCCGGAGGCGCGTCGGTGAGCTCGACCAGGATCGAGGTCGGCGGCGAACGGCCCTACACCGTGGTAGTCGGCACCCAGATCATGGACCGGCTTCCCGCGCTCGTCGGGGAGCGCGCCAGGACGGTCGTGGTCGTCCACGCGGAGGGCCTCGAGAGGCTCGCCCGGCCGGTCTGCGCGACGCTCCGGAGCACTGGCTACACCGTCTATGCCGAGCCGGTCCCGGCTGGTGAGGCGGCCAAGGACATTACCGTCGCGGCCGCATTGTGGTCCCGGCTGGCAGCACTGCGGGCCTCCCGTTTCGACGTGATCATCGGACTGGGCGGAGGCGCGGTCACCGATCTCGCCGGATTCGTGGCGGCGACGTGGTTGCGCGGCGTGCCGCTGGTCCTGGTGCCGACCACGCTGCTGGGGATCGTGGACGCGGCGATCGGCGGCAAGACGGCGGTCAACCTCGCGGCCGGCAAGAACCTGGTCGGCGCCTTCCATCCGCCCGCCGGGGTGCTCGCCGACCTGGCGACCCTGGCCACGCTGCCGGGCCGGGAGTACGTGAGCGGCCTGGCCGAGGTGATCAAGGCGGGATTCATCGCCGACCCGGTCATCCTTGACCTGATCGAGGCCGACCCCGGCGCCGCCGCGGTTCCCGGCGGCCCGCACGAGCGCGAGCTGGTCGAGCGGGCGATCCGGATAAAGGCTTCAGTGGTGACGGCCGACCTGCGCGAGGCCGGGCAGCGCGAGATGCTCAACTACGGGCACACGTTCGGCCACGCGGTCGAGCTGGCCGAGTGCTATCAGGTCCCGCACGGCGAGGCGGTCGCGGTCGGGATGATGTTCGCCGCCGCCGTGGCCAGGCTGGCTGGCCGGCTGGATTCGGCGATCGCCCGTCGGCACGGCGAGATCCTGGCAGCGGTCGGCCTGCCGACCAGGTACCCGGGCAGCTCGTGGCCGAAGCTGCGGGAGGCGATGACGGTCGACAAGAAGACCCGCGGCCAGCGGCTTCGCCTTGTCGTGCTTGACGGGCTTGCCCGCCCGTCGATCCTGGCCGACCCGCCGGAGAATCTGCTCGAGCGGGCGCACGCGGAGGTGAGTTAGATGCGGACCGTGCTCGTGCTCAACGGGCCGAACCTGTCCAGGCTCGGCTCGCGCGAGCCGGATGTCTACGGCACGGCGACGATCGACGATCTGGCGTCCGCGTGCGCCGGCACGGCCGCCGAACTCGGCCTTTCCGTGGATTTCCGGCAGACCGACGATGAGGCGGAACTACTCGCCTGGGTACATGAGGCGGCCGACAGGCGGATGCCGATCGTCCTGAACCCGGCCGCGTTCACGCATTACTCCTACGCATTGCGGGACGCGCTCGCGATGCGGACCGCGCCGCTGGTCGAGGTGCATCTGTCGAATCCGGCCGCCAGGGAGGCGTTCAGGCACACGTCGGTCGTGGCCGCGGTCGCGGACGGGACGGTAGCCGGGTTCGGCTTCCTGTCCTATCAGCTAGCGCTCCGGGCGGTCGCCGCGCTGATCGCCGATCGCTGATGGCAGGCAGTTACGATGCAGGAGTCCGCCGCCGGCGAAAGGTTCTGTAGGCCATGCGCATCGGAATGTCACTGAACTACTCCGGCGGGTTCGCCGAGACCGTGGCTGAGCTAGCCGATTACGAGAAGGCTGGCCTGGAGATCGTCTTCGTGCCAGAGGCATACAGCTACGACGCGGTCAGCCAGCTCGGGTATGTCGCGGCGAAGACCGAGCGGCTCCAGCTCGCGTCCGGGATCATGCAGCTCTACACGCGGACTCCGACGCTTACCGCGATGACCGCGGCTGGACTCGACTACGTCTCCGATGGCCGGTTCAACCTGGGCATCGGAGTGTCGGGGCCGCAGGTGATCGAGGGCTGGCACGGGGTTCCTTACGACGCGCCGGTCAGCCGGACCCGCGAGACCATCGAGATCTGCCGGGCAGTCTGGCGGCGGGAACGGCTGGTCCACGACGGCAAGTACTACAAGATCCCGCTGCCGGAAGGGCAGGGCACCGGGCTCGGCAAGCCGTTGAAGATCATCAACCATCCGGTCAGAGAGCGGATTCCGATCTTCGTGGCCGCCGTGGGGCCGAAGAACACCGAGCTGACCGCCGAGCTGGCCGAGGGGTGGCAGCCGATCTTCTACTTCCCCGAGAAGGCGGCGGGCATCTGGGGCGCGCCGCTGGCGGCGGGCAAGGCCAAGCGGGACCCGGCGCTGCCTGAGCTCGACGTGATCGCGCAGGGGATGCTGGCGATCGGCGACGACGTGGCTGATCTGGTCGACTTCGGACGGCCGGTGATGGCGCTGTACGTCGGCGGGATGGGGGCGCGGGGGCAGAACTTCTACACCAAGCTGGCCTCAGATTACGGCTACCCGGACGAGGCGCTGGCGATCCAGGACGCCTATCTGGCCGGGCGGAAGAACGAGGCGGCCGCGCTCGTGCCGCGGTCCCTGCTCGAGGGGATCTCGCTGATCGGGCCGAGATCACACGTGGCCGACCGGGTCGCCGCGCTGCGCGAGTCGGGCGTCACGACGCTGAACGTGGCTCCGCTCGGCGCCACGCACGAGGACCGGGTCAAGCTCATCGAGCAGATCCGCGATATCGCCGGATGACGGGCCGGCCGGGGCCGGGCCCTGAGGCGGCACGGGTCGTCGTGGCCGGAGGCGGCTTCGGCGGCCTGTCCGCCCTGGACCGCCTGGCCCGCCGGTCACTGCATGTCACCCTGGTCGACGCCAACAGCTACAGCACGTTCCAGCCGCTGCTCTATCAGGTGGCGACGGCCGGACTGACCTCGGCAGACGTCGCCTACCCGCTGTGGTCGGCGGCCAGGAAGGCCGGAGCGCATTTCCGCAAGGGGACTCTCACCGGGATCGAGCCGGATGCCAGGCGGGTGCTGCTGGCCGACGGGGCCGCGCTCGGCTATGACTACCTGATCCTGGCCACCGGAGTGGGCGCGGCGTTCTACGGCGTGACCGGCGCCGCCGAGCACAGCTTCAGCCTGTATACCCGTCGTGACGCCATCGTGCTGCGCGACCGGGTGATGGCCGAGCTCGAACGGCGCAGCATCGCCGGCGACGACCGCGAGCTTGACATCACGGTCGTGGGCGGCGGCGCCACCGGCGTCGAGCTGGCCGGCACCCTGGCTGAGCTGCGCAACATCGCGCTGCCTGCCGCGTTTCCCGAGCTCGACCCGGCCAGGATGCAGGTCAGGCTGATCGAGCAGGGAGCGGCCCTGCTCGCGCCGTTCCGCGCCAGGCTGCGCGACTATGCCAGGACAGAACTGCTGGACCGCGGTGTCGATGTCCGCCTGATGACCTCGATCAAGGAAGTGCGCGCCGATCAGGTGCTGCTCGCCGACGGCGACGTCCTGCCCAGCGACATCACGGTCTGGGCGGCGGGCGTCACCGCCCCGCCGTGGACGGCCGGGCTCGGCCTGCCCACCGGAACCGGCGGGCGGCTGCTGACCGGCGAGGACCTGCGGGTCGTCGGCCAGGACCGGATCTTCGCGGTAGGCGACATCGCTAGTGGCTGGGCGACCGGCGGGCAGCCGCTGCCGCAGCTCGCGCAGCCCGCGATCCAGGAGGGCAGGCACGCGGCCGGCCAGATCATCCGGCTGCTGGCCGGCCAGCCGACCAGGCCGTTCCGGTACAAGGACAAAGGGATCATGGCGACCATCGGCCACCGGTCAGCCGTGGTCGAGCTGCCGAGCCGGATCAGGGTCCGCGGCACGATCGCCTGGCTGGCCTGGCTGGCGCTGCACCTGATCACCCTGCTCGGCAACCGCAACCGGATCTCCGCCCTGGTCAATCTCTCCTGGAGGTACCTGACCTGGAGCCGGGGCGGCGGAGTCATCGTGGGCGATGACCCGCCGGGTGCGGCCTGACAGCCAGCCGATGGCCGATGCCGCGCCATCGAGCAGCGCGGCGGCGGCGGTCCCTGCGACCTTGGCCGGACTCGGCAGATCCAGGTCATGCAGCGGGGCGCCGTCGGATGCGATGACCCGGGCTCCGGGCGGGATGTCAACGGTGAAGGCCGCCAGTTCCCCGGCGTCCGGTGGCTGACCGGGAGATCGCTGTCGGGCGTCGTGGATGATCACATCCCTGAGCTCGAACCTGGCGGCCGGCTGCTCGCCGACGTAGAGCACCAGGCGCAGCAGGATGCCAAGTTCCGCGTCGACGACCGCGGCGATCCGCAGGGACGGGTCGGCCGGCCGGCCGGCTGGCCCGCTGGCTCGTGGCGGGGGTGGCTCGGCGGTCACCCGGAAAGCCGGGCGTCCGCCGACGGCCTGTTCGTCCGCGGCCGTCAGCCTCCAGCCGACGAGCAGCCAGGCCGGGTCGAGCAATCCGACGAAGTCGGGCGGGAGCGGCTGAGCCGGGCTGGTCACAACCCGGTTGTGGAAGACCTTGCGCAGCAGCTCACCATCGCAGGCGACGGTCAGCGGCTGCGTAGGCCGGTCGTCGATCTGATAGGTGATCCGGTACCGGTCCGGCATGGCGACACGCAGCAGGGCGGCACGATGGGACCGCCGGAACCCGGTCCGCAAGCCGCCGATGCCAAGGAAACCGGGCCCGAGGAGCGGGCGCGAGCCGCTGCCGGCGCTGCCTGGTCCGTTGCTCGTCATGAGCACGGGAACGTCAAGCCAGCTGTGTGCCTGCGCGGTCAGGTTCAGTGCGGGCAGGTCGGTCCGTGCGATCAGGTTCAGCAGGTCGCCAGGGATCGCTTCACGCTGATCGGGGTCGCTGGCACCGGTCGGCCGGCGGCCGGCCGGCCCGGTGGCGGATGGCCGCCCGTCCGCGGGCACCGCGCCGGGCAGCGGATCTCCGCCTGGCATCGCGGACTCAGGATCGGGCCAGGTGTTCCTTGGCGGTTCCGGGCGGGCGAGCCGTCTCGCGGCGATACCGGCCGCGGCCGCGGCTGCGCTCATGGCCAGGCTGGCCGCGACGCCGCCGGCTCCGGCAAAGTACCCGTCCGAGCTCGGATCACTGTCCAGGCTGGCGTCGAAGTCGGCCGGATAGGTGCCGCTGTCGTTCACCGTGATGCCTGGCGGCGGCCGGAACGTGGCAGGATCGGCGGCGGCCGGCGGGTCCACGGTGACGTCCCGCAGCTCCACGATCCCCACCGGCCGCCCGTCGAACACGGCCGCACGGCGCAAGACGACACCTAGCTCGGCATCGACGAGCAGCTCGAGCCGGTCGAACAGGGCGTCGAACCGTGCCAGCATCCGATCGGCGGGCAATCGGGGGATCGCGAGTACCCGGTACGCCGCACGCCCTCCGACCTGCGTCAGGCCCTGCGCGGTGAGCCGGAACCTGGAGAGCAGCCAGGTCGGCGCGACCACGTCAGGCATCGGCGTGCGTGCCGGGTCGGCATCGTACCTGTCGGCTTCGGCGTTCTCCCCGGCGCCGCGAATCACCCAGCAGGACTCGCCGTCGCAGACGATCAGCCTGACCGCCTCGCTGCGGGACTCGTCGCCGCGGGGTTCGCCGGCGCGTGGCTCGTCATCGCGTGGCTCGTCATCGATCGGCTCGACCCGGTAGCGACCGCCAGGTGCGATGACGAGCCGCTGGCGAACCTCGGCGCGGGACGGCCGGTGCGGCCGCGGGGCGACCGGCGGCCACACCCCGCCCGACTCCCTGCGCAGGTCCGCGATCGCGCGGTCGGTCAGGCGCTCGCTGACCTCGCCATCCCGCTGGACGCTCACCACCGCCGAGAGTGACCACCGCGTCCAGTCCGCGCGGTACATCAACGTGAGCAGGTCCCGCGAGCCCGGCATGCCGCCTCCAGAGTCTGGAGATCCGATCATGTCCTACTCGGCCGGGTCGGGTCATCCTGCGCGCTCAGCCGGGCCAGCGCCTGCCCGAACGCGGCGCGCTGATCGCCTAGCGCCGCGAAGTACTCCTCGTCGGCAGCCTCGACGTCGGCGAGGGCGCCGGTCAGCAGCGCTCGCCCCGCCTCGGTAACCGTGAGCCGGACGGCGCGGCTGTCGGCGGGGTCGGGCTGCCTGGCGACGAGGCCGCGGACCGCCAGTTTCCTGATCACCTGGCTGGTCATCATCGGATCGGTGCCGGCCTGCCCGGCCAGGTCAGCCTGAATCGGCCGCCCGGCCCCGTGCTCCTCGAGCCACCACAGCGCGGCTAGCAGCACAAACTGGACATGTGTCAGCCCGTAGGGCGCCAGCGCGGCCCGGATGACGCGCTGCCAGGACAGCGTCACGCGCCAGAGCAGGAAGCCGGGACTCCGCTCTGGCGCCTCGTGGCGCGACGTCGGCCGCACGCGCTAGCCAGCCCGCTTGCGGGCAAGCGCGATCAGCGAGTTCATCGTGGCCGGGAAGTCAGCAGTGATGGCAGGCCCCGCCTCGGCGGCCTGCTCAGGCGGCCCGTCGATCCGCGCGGCGTAGGTGATCCGCAGCCGGCCGTCGCCGGTCGGCTCAAGCAGGTGCGATACCCGGACGGTGAGGTCGCCGACGTCCGTCTCGTCGACGAATTCGCGCAGCGGATCCACTTTGGCCAGCAGGTAGCGCAGTGGCTCCTGGCCGGCGAACTTCATGGTGCCCGTCGTTCCGGTGGCGAACGGGCCGTCTCGGGTGATCAGCTCCGCCTGAGCGTCCCACTGCGGCCATGAGGTTACGTCCTCGTACAGGTCCCAGATCGCGCTCGCCGGAACGGCGGTCTCGATGACATGGCTGTAGCTGAAGGCTGGAAGTCCTGGAGTAGAAGTCATGCACGCATAATATATGCGCGCTTAGTATCTGGTCAAGCATCGCCGCGGCCCGTTACATTCATGGCATGCCCGAGATCCACGCGGCCCGGCGGGCCGCAGCCCGGCGGCAGGTGGCGGCGGCGGGCGCGGACGCCGCGCTGATCACCAGCGGGGTCAATGTCCGCTATCTGACCGGCCTGGCCAGCTCCAACGCGGCCCTGCTGCTGCCATCGGATGGCCAGGCGGTGCTGGCCACCGACTCCAGGTACGCCGGCACCGCGGCGAGGGAATGCGCCGACACCGAACTTGTGGTCGCATCGGTGATCGAGCCCGCGCTAGCCAGGCTGGCGATGGCCCGCGGGATTGGCCGGCTGGCCTTCGAGGCGCAGGAGATGACAGTGGAGCGCCATCAGGCGCTGGCTCAGCTCGATGGCGGGGGCCTGCACCTGATGCCGCTCGGCCGCGTGGTCGAAGAGCTGCGGATGGTCAAGGACGAATCCGAGATCGCCTTGCTCACGCGGGCCTGCGCGATCACCGCCGAGGCGTTCTCCGGTGTGCTCGACTGGCTGCGGCCGGGTGTGACCGAGCGCGCGTTCGCGGTCACGCTGGACCGGGCGATGATCGACCTGGACGCCGAGGCGCCCGCGTTCGGCACCATCGTCGCGAGCGGGCCGAACGGGGCGATCCCGCACCACGTGCCCGGCGACCGTGAGTTCGCCGTCGGCGACCTGGTCACCGTCGACTGCGGCGCCCGGTTCGGCGGTTATCACGCCGACATGACCAGGACCGTGGCCATCGGCGAGCCGGCCGGCTGGCAGCGGGAGATCTATCAGATCGTCCAGGCCGCTCAGGCGGCCGGCGTGGCGTCGGCGCGGCCGGGGGAGGCTGTCGCCGACGTGGATGCCGCGGCCAGGGAGATGATCTCCGGCGCCGGCCACGGCAGGCATTTCTCCCACGGGCTAGGGCATGGCGTGGGCCTGGAGATCCACGAGGCGCCGTCGATCGGCCACGGGAAGACCGGTACACTACAGGACCGGGTTCCGATCACCATCGAACCTGGGATCTACCTGCCCGGCGCGGGCGGTGTCAGGATTGAGGACACTCTCGTCGTTCGCGCGGGAGCCGGGGCGGCCGGGCCGGCCCAGCTGCTCACCACCATCACCAGGGAACTGCTCGTCCTCTAGGGCCGGACGCGGCAGTCCCGCCGGCATGCAGGAGACGCGACTGACGTGGCCACCACGAATGATTTCAAGAACGGCATGACGCTGCGCATCGACGGCCAGCTCTGGACCGTGGTGGAGTTCCAGCATGTCAAGCCGGGCAAGGGCGGCGCGTTCGTGCGGACCAAGCTGAAGAACGTGCTGTCTGGCAAGGTCGTCGACCGGACGTTCAACGCCGGGGTCAAGGTGGACGTCGCCAGCGTGGACAAGCGGGAGATGCAGTATCTCTACCGTGAGGGCGACGACTTCGTCTTCATGGACCTCCAGGATTACGATCAGCCGCGGATCCCGGTGGCGACCGTCGGCGACGGCGCCGACTACCTGCTCGAGGAGCAGACGGTTACCGTAGCCTTCCACGAGGGCGTCGCGCTGTATGTCGAGCTGCCCGCCGCGGTCGAGCTGACCGTCAGCCAGACCGATCCCGGGCTGCAGGGGGACCGGTCGACCGGCGGCACGAAGCCAGCCACGCTGGAGACCGGGGCGCAGGTCCAGGTGCCGCTCTTCATCACCACGGGGGAGAAGGTCCGGGTCGACACGCGGACCGGCGACTACCTCGGCCGCGCGTGAGCCCCGGCACCGATGTCGGCGCGCAGTAAGGCAAGGAAGCGGGCTCTCGACATCCTCTATGAGGCCGAGATCCGGCGCGCGTCCCCGCTGGCTGTGCTCGACGACCGGTCTGCGCGGGCAGACCCGCCGATAACCGCGTACGCGGCCGAGCTGGTCCGCGGGGTTCAGGCACACCGGGAAAGCATCGATGAGCTGCTCGGCACGTACTCCGTTGGCTGGGCTCTTGACCGGATGCCGATTGTGGACAGGAACATCCTGCGGATCGGCGCCTACGAGCTCCTGTGGCGGCCGGACGTGCCCGACGCGGTCGCGATCAGCGAGGCGGTGCTGCTCGCCCGCGACCTGTCGACCGACTCCTCGCCCACGTTCATCAACGGCCTGCTTGCCCGCCTGCTCGAGGTCAAGCCGACGCTGCAGCCCGGCGGGCCGGCGCCAGGTCCGGCCGCCGGGTCAGTCGCCGGGCCGCCTGAATCAGAGGTCGCCGGGCCGCCTGAATCAGAGGTCGGCGCCGGGCCGCCCGAATAGCAGGGGCTTCCCGCGCCCG
>DATNIU010000188.1:0-12389 GCA_035604275.1 Streptosporangiaceae bacterium
GTGGCCAGATCATCGGCCAGGTCGCCGACGTCGCGGCCCGGATCGGCGCGTAGCATCGCCGCGACGATCTGCAGGGCAAGTGGCAGGCCACCGCAGTACCCGGCCAGCCGGGCGGCGGCCCCGTGCTGCGCGGTTACCCGAGCGTCATCGGGACGGGCCATCCGCAGCGCCGTGTCGAGCAGGCTGAGGCTTGCGACCTGGTCCAGAATCGTCACGTCAAGCAGGCGCGCACCTAGGCCGCCGAGGGTGTGCCGGGAGGTGACTACGACCCGATGCTGGCCGGTGCCGGGCAGCAGCGGGCGCACCTGGGCCTCGGACGATGCGTTGTCGGCGATCACCAGCACCTGGTCGCTGATCTGGGCCAGCGCCGACCGGTACAGCGCGGCCCGTGCCTCAGCCTCGGGCGGGATGTGCTCGGCGGCCACGCCCAGGGCGCGTAATAGCGCGTCGAGTGCCTGGGCTGGCTGGACCGGTGACTCGTCGTAGCCGTGCAGGTCGATGAAGAGCACACCGCCCTGGCACCAGCCGCGCCGCATGGCGGCATGGCCGGCCTGGACGGCCAGCGCGGTCTTCCCTACCCCGGCCAGGCCGGCCACGGCCGAGACCACCACGGCGCCTGCCGACCCCGCCGGATCGAGCAGCCGGGCGATCACCGCAAGCTCGTCGTCCCGGCCGGTGAACCCGGCTATCTGCGGCGGAAGCTGGGCGAGCGCGACCGGCGCGGCAGCACCCGCCTGGAAGGTCGCATGGATCGTCCGGGCCTGGAGCACCGGCCCGGACTGCGAGCCGCCACTGATCGTGTTGCTGGTCCCGGCACCAGGGCCACCGGACATCGCTTCGCTACTCCTGCACGGGCTGCGCTGACGCGCTCGACGCTGGCGCAGCCGGGGCGGGCGGCACTAGCGCAGCCGGGGCGGGCGGCACTGGCGCAGCCGGGGGTGGCGCAGCCGGGGCTGACCCGAAAGTGAGGCCGGTGAAATCACGGCCCTGCAACACCGGCCCGTGCTGGGCGCCGCCGCTGATCGTGTTGGTCACGTTCCCCTCACCGGTGCGGACATCGGCCGCCTGCTCCCACCAGTGCCCCAGTGCCCGGCCGAACTCCGCGTCCGCGTCGGCCCTCGCCAGCAGCACCCGGGCAAGCACCAGCGCTAGATCGCGGTCGTCCGGCGAGCGTTCCAGAGCGGCAAGCTCCGCCGCGCCACCAACGGCCGGCGCCGCGGCGGCAACCTCGGCCGCGCCCGGTGAGCCTGACACGGAAAGCGCATTGTCCGGGGCGGCCCGACCGCCGGTGCCAGCGCCGCGCCTGAAGGGCCTGCGCACCAGCGCACTGATTCCAGCCCACAGCCTGCCACCAGCCTCACCGGCCACGCCGCTGACAATCGCCAGCAGAACGGCGCTCAAGGTCACCGGATCCACCAGCTCATCCCCTTCACCATTGCCCCGGACATTCATTCCAAGCCACTGCCATCAACGCATACGCGCCATCACCGGCTGCTTCCCGAGCGTAGCCGAGCACGATCATCCTGCGGCAGCGCCTCTCACCCGGATCAGAGCGGAAGCGGGCGGGCCTTTTGGCCTGCTACGGCGGCGCCGGATTCGACGTCGACCTGCTGGCGGCCGCATCTGGCAGAGATGACGTGCTGCTGGTCGGCCTGGATCGCCTGTACGGCTGAGACGCGTCGACCGCTTCCGGGACGCATCAGCAGTGCTGGGCATGTCGGCGGGGCTCGCTTAGGGTGGGGGCGTGACGAACTTCGCCGCGGAACGGGTCTACGCCGAGCGCCTCGACGCACTCGATCCGCTGGCGGAGTTCAGGCACCGGTTCGTTCAGCCCGACGATTCGCTGATCTACCTGGACGGGAACTCGCTCGGCCCGCTGCCGCACGCCACGCGGGCGCGGATCGCCGAGGTGGTCGCGGGCGAGTGGGGTGCGGGCCTGGTCAGGTCATGGGGAGGCTGGGTCGAGCTGCCGCGCCAGGTGGGCGACCTGATCGGAGAGCATCTGACCGGCGCCGCGCCCGGCCAGGTGCTAGTCAGCGACACCACGACGGTCAACCTGTTCAAGCTCGCCTCGGCCGCCCTGGACGCGCAGCCCGGCCGGACCGTCATCATCACCGACGACGACAACTTCCCCACCGACCGGTACGTGCTCCAGGGCATCGCCGCGCAGCGCGGCTGTGAGCTGCGCATGATCCACACCGACATGGATGCCGGCCTGAGCGAGGACACCCTGCTGGCGGCGCTCGACGCCGGTACCGCTCTGGTCAGCCTGTCCCACGTGGCCTATCGCAGCGGAGCGCTCGCCGACATGGAGCGGATCACCCGGCTCGTGCACGAGGCAGGCGCGCTGATGCTCTGGGACCTGTGCCACGCGGTCGGCGCCGTGCCGATCGAGCTTGATGCCTGCGGGGCCGATCTGGCGATCGGCTGCACCTACAAGTACGTCAACGCCGGGCCGGGCGCGCCGGCCTTCCTGTATGTCCGCCGCGAGCTTCAGGAGAAGCTGCGGCAGCCGGTCTGGGGCTGGTTCGGCCAGACCGATCAGTTCGGGATGGGACCGAGATACGACCCGCTGCCCGGGATCGAGCGGTTCGCCACCGGGACGCCGCAGATCATCGGCACCGTCGCGGTCCAGGAGGGCACCCGGCTGCTCGCCGAGGCCGGGATGGAGCGGCTGCGGGAGAAGGGGGTCGCGCTGACCAGCTACCTGATACAGCTAGCCGACTCCTGGCTCGCGCCGCACGGGTTCAGGCTCGCCTCACCACGGGCCGACGCCCGCCGGGGCAATCACGTGAGCATGCACCACCCGGACGCGTGGCGGATCAGCCAGGCGCTGATCTCAGCCCAGGTGATCGGCGACTACCGGACGCCCGACCGGCTCAGGCTCTGTCCCGCGCCGATCACCACCCGCTTCACCGACGTCTGGGACGCGCTCGACCGGCTCAGGCAGATCGCCGCCGACCAGTCCTACGCCGACCTCCCAGCCGAGCCAGCCCGGGTTACCTGAAGTCGGACCCACGCCCGTTTCCTGGCCGAGCCCTGACGCATTGCCTGAAGTCGAACCCACGCCTGCTTCCCGGCCGAGCCCTGACGCGTTACCTGAAGTCGGACCCACGCCCGTTTCCCGGCCGAGCCCTGACGCATTGCCTGAAGTCGGACCCACGCCCGTTTCCCGGCGGAGCCCTGACGCATTGCCTGAAGTCGAACCCACGCCTGCTTCCCGGCCGAGCTGACGCGTTACCGAAGTCGGACCCACGCCTGCTTAGCGGCCGAGCCCTGAGGCGTTACCTGACCGACCCGGAGTCGATCGCCGACTCGGGCGCGCTAGCACGGCTCAGCCGGTCCTCGCGGTCCGCGCCAGGTCTTCACCCGTCATCTGGCGCACGGTACAGGGCAGTTCCCAGCGGGTCAGTCCAGGACGCCGGCGACTAGCCGGGACGGAACGATCTCGATGCTGAACGGCCGCCCGGCGCGGAACACCTGGTCCCCGGTAACGTGCGCGACTTCCTCGTAATGACCGTCGCACAGCTCGAACGCGACCAGTTCCGGCTGGTCGGCGTCTGGCACCACGATCCAGTACGACTCGACCCCGAACCGCTCGTACGCCAGCTTCTTTCTGCTGAGATCAATCATGGCCGTGCTTGGTGACCTCACCTCCACCACGAGCAATGGCGGCGCGGACAGCTTGGGCTTGGCTCTATCGAGTCGCGCCCGCGACGCGACCACGATGTCAGGGTCGAATTCCGTGTGAGCGGTCAGCTGGACCGCAGGCTCAGCAAAGACGCGCAGCCCAGCCGGGCATCCCTGCCTGAGCAGCATGAGCAGCTCGCCGGCCACGTCCTGGTGCACCCAGCTCGGCCGAGGGCTCACGATAAGCACCCCGTCAAGCAGCTCGTACCGGTGCCCGTCATCGGGCATCCGATCCAGGTCGTCGGTCGTGAACGCCCTCCCAGTCGTCGGCCAGGCGTCGGCGATCGTCATGGCAACCATGGTGCCTCCTGTCGGCCATGCTCGCCACCATGCCATCTACCACCGACAGTCCGACCGAGGGCGATCGGCCGTCGAACCAGCCGGGCAGCAGACCGGTGACCAGCCGAACAGGCACGATCTCGGCGGCCAGCCGACAGGTCAGCTTGACAGCAGGCCAGCGACCAGCCGCGATGGCACGATCTCGACACTGAACGGTCGCTCGGCGCGGAACGGCTCATCGCCGAGCGCACGCGCTACCTGCCGGTAGCTGCCGTCGCGCAGCTCGAACGCGACCAGTTCCGGCTGGTCGGCGTCTGGCACCACAATCCAGTACGACTCGATGCCGAACCGCTCGTAGACCGCCTTCTTGGTGTTCAGGTCGAACAGCGCCGTGCTCGGCGACCGGACCTCAACAGCCAGCAGCGGAGGCTCGGTGATCCTCGGTCCGCTGAGGTCCGCGAAGCGGACCGACACGATGTCCGGGATGAGCTCGGTATGGATAGACATACGGACGCCCGGCCCGGGCAGCACTCGCTGGTCCTTGGGACAGACCTGACGTAGCTCGAAGAGCAATTCTCCGAGGACTATCTGGTGCCAGACGGTCGGAGCGGGGCTCACGATAAGAGCCCCGTCCACCAGTTCATACCTGCGGCCGTCATCGGGGGTCCGGTCCAGGTCGTCGACCGTGAACTCCCTGCTGGTCGTCGGCCAGGCGTCGGCGATCGTCATGGCAACCATGGTGCCTCCAGTCTGTCATGACCGCCAACATGCCACCTGGCGCCGACAGTCGGACCCGGGGCGACCGGCCTGGGTGATCGGCGGTCGGGCGCAGGTTGCGTAAAGCAAAATCACACAATCGGGGGTTCTGACGCGCTGGTCACTCCCACTCGATGGTGCCGGGCGGCTTGCTCGTTATGTCGAGCACGACGCGGTTGACCTGCGCGACCTCGTTCGTGATCCTGGTCGAGATCTTCGACAGGACGGCGTCGGGCACCCTGGCCCAGTCGGCGGTCATCGCGTCCTCGCTGGTCACCGGGCGGAGCACGACCGGGTAGCCGTAGCTGCGGCCATCGCCCTGGACGCCGACCGACCGGACGTCGGCGAGCAGCACGACCGGGCACTGCCAGATCACCCGGTCGAGGCCGGCGGCTGTGAGCTCCTCGCGGGCGATCGCGTCGGCCTCCCTGACGATCGCCAGGCGGTCCGTTGTCACCTCGCCGACGATCCTGATCGCCAGGCCGGGCCCGGGGAACGGCTGCCGCCAGACGATCCGCGGCGGCAGGCCGAGCTCGACGCCCAGCGCCCTGACCTCGTCCTTGAACAGCGTGCGCAGCGGCTCGATCAGCGTGAAGCCCAGGTCATCGGGGAGGCCGCCGACGTTGTGGTGCGACTTGATGCTGGCGGCACCCGTTCCGCCGCCGGACTCCACGACGTCGGGGTAGAGAGTTCCCTGCACCAGGAACTCCGCTTGGCCGCCAGCCAGCCTGGCGCCGCCGGCGCCGGCACCGGCACGTGCCGCTATCCGCCGCGCCGCCTCCTCGAAGGACCGGATGAACTCGCGGCCGATGACCTTGCGCTTGAGCTCGGGATCGGTGACGCCGGCCAGCGCGGCGGCGAACCGCTGCTGCGCGCCGACCACGACGAGGTCGACGCCGGTGGCGGCGACGAAATCCTGCTCCACCTGCTCGGCCTCGCCCTTGCGCAGCAGCCCGTGATCGACGAATACACAGGTCAGCTGCGCGCCGATGGCCCGCTGCACGAGCGCAGCGGCGACCGCCGAGTCGACGCCGCCGGACAGGCCGCAGATCGCGTGCCCGCCGCCTACCTTCGCGCGGATCAGCTCGGTCTGCTCGGCGATGATGTTCCCCATGGTCCAGTCTGGCCGGCAGCCGGCCGCGGCAAGGAACTGCCTGAGGATCGCGGTGCCGTGCTCGGTATGGGCGACCTCGGGGTGGAACTGGATCCCGTACAGGCCGCGAGCCGGATCCTCGGCCGCGGCCACCGGCGTGCCCGCCGTGCTCGCGGTCACCGCGAACCCGCCGGGCGGCCGCGTGCAGGTGTCACCGTGTGACATCCAGACCTGCTGCCGCTCGGGAAGGTCACCGAGCAGCACGCCGCGCTGGCCGCCGCCCTCCAGCCGCAGCGTCGCGGCGCCATACTCGCCGCTGCCGGTCCTGGCGACGGTCCCGCCGAGCCCTTGCACCATGAGCTGGAAGCCGTAGCAGATTCCCAGGATCGGCACCCCGGCGTCGAACAGCCCCGCGGGCGCCGGCGGCGCTCCAGGCGCGTAGACCGAGGCGGGGCCGCCGGACAGGATGATCGCCGCGGGCTTGCGCGCGAGCATCTCGGCCGCGGGCATGGTCGAGGGCACGATCTCCGAGTAGACCTGGCACTCCCGCACCCTGCGGGCGATCAGCTGGGCGTACTGCGCGCCGAAGTCCACCACGAGGACAACGCCGCCACCGCCCGGCCCGCCCGGCCGGCTGGCCGGGCTCGGGCCAGCATCACCGACCTGCACGGCATCACCGACCTGCGCCGGGCCGCTGACCTGCGCCGGGTCGCTGACCTGCAATGAGTCACTGGCATGCACGGCGTCAGCTTACGTGGCAGGCCCTCGCTGCGCGGCCGGCGAGCCGCCTGGGTCGGGCGGCTGAGCGGCCGGAGCGGTCTGGCCGGCCAGGGCGCCGTCGGCTGCCGCGCCCGGCACGGCGGCCTGGGCCAGCTCGCTGACCTTCACCCGAGCGATCCGGCGCCCGTCCAGCTCGGTAACGGTCAGCCTGCGCCCGGCGATCTCGGCGGACTCGCCGGGCACGGGCAGATGACCGAGCGCGGCGAGCAGGAACCCGGCCGCCGTCTCGTACGGCCCCTCCGGCAGCTCGATCCCGGTCTGCTCGGCGAACTCGTCCAGGTTCAGCATGCCGTCGACCTCGATCTCGCCGGTCTGCAGCCGCCGCGACGGATCGTCCTCGACATCGTATTCGTCCTGAATGTCGCCGATCAGCTCCTCGACCAGGTCTTCGAGCGTCACGATGCCGGCCGTCCCGCCGTACTCGTCCACCACGATCGCCAGGTGCGCACGGTCCTTGCGCATCTCCGACAGCGCGGACATCACGGTCTTGCTGGTCGGCAGCATCTTCACCGGCCGGCGGATATCACCGACCCTGGCGGATCCGTTGCTTCTGGGATCGAGCAGGTCGCGGGCGTGCACGAACCCGATCACGTCGTCGTAGGACTCGCCGAAGACCGGGAACCTTGAGTGCGTCGCACGGGCGATGACGGCGGTCGCCTGGGTCAGCGGCATCGACGCCGGCAGGAACTCCACCTCGGTTCTCGGCACGAGCACCTCGCGGATCTGCCGTTTCCCGGCGTCGAACACCTCGCTGACGATGTGCCGCTCGTCGGCTGACAGGTTCTGGTGCCCGGCCACCAGATCGCGCAGCTCGTCGCTGCTCATCATGCCGCGGCCCGCCTTCGGGTCCCCGCCGAGCAGCCTGACCACCAGGTTCGTTGATCTGGACAGCAGCCAGACCACCGGCCGGGCCAGCGAGGCGATCCGGTCGAGCAGCGGTGCGGCCACCATCGAGATCCGCTCCTGTCGCTGGAGGGCGATCCGCTTGGGTGCCAGCTCGCCGAAGACCAGGGAGAAGTAGGCGATCGCCAGCGTCACGATCACGACCGACAGCACCGAGGCCGCCCCAGCGGGCAGGTGCCGGGCCAGCGGGCGCTTCAGGTCGCTGGCCAGCGTCGCCGCGCCGAACGCACCGGACAGCAGCGTCGCGAACGTCACGCCGATCTGGACGGCGGACAGGAACCGGTTCGGATCGTGCGCCAGCCGCGCTGCCCGCTGCCCTCGCCTGCCGCGTTTTGCCAGTGCCCGGACCTGGCCCTCGCGCAGCGATACCAGGGCCATCTCGGCGGCAGCGAAGAACCCGCCGATCAGAACGATGGCCAGGACGATCACGATGTCCCAGCCGACGCCATTCACGTCGCAGTCCCTGACCTCGGCAGTTGACCAGGCTCGGCGGCGGTCACAGGCAGCCACCGTCCGTGGCAGCACCACACGGCCGTGCGGTGTCCGCTCAGTCTAAGCAGTCCGGGGCGGGCGGGCGAGCCTGACCGGGACTGGCAGGCCAGACGAGCCCGGGTGGCCCGGGCCGTTACGCCTGTGCCTGCTGGTGCTCGCCAGCCGGACACCCAGACCCAGAGACCTGACCGATTCACCCCACCAGCCCCTCAGACCACACGCCGGGATGCCCGGCGCTCATCAGCGGCCGAGTCAAACCGCGTATTCATCTTGAAAAATCACTATCAATGCGCGGATCCACCAGGCCGTCTCCCGAGCGATGTCATCACCCGCGTCACCTAGGTCCCGCTCGTCACTCCGGCATCCCCCCAGCGAGGCCGCTTTCCTTGGCGGCCGGCCGCTGCCCGGCCGCGCACGGGCCCGGCCTGGCCGCTATGCGATGCTGTGCAGACATGCCGAGATCAGCCGGTAACCGCCTGCGAGGAGGCAGTGCATGGTGACTGAGGTCCTGGAGGCCGCGACCGAGATCAGCGCCGATGTCACGGAGCTGCGCCAGGCGATACACCGCGAGCCCGAGATCGGGCTTGACCTTCCGGCCACGCAGGCCAAGGTCATCGCGGCGCTTGACGGACTGCCGCTGGAGATCAGCCGCGGGAAGTCGCTCAGCTCGGTGACCGCCGTGCTTCGCGGCGGCCGCCCGGGCAAGACGGTACTGCTCCGCGGGGACATGGATGCCCTGCCGGTGACCGAGCGCACCGGCCTGCCGTACGCCTCGGAAGTGCCAGGGGCCATGCATGCCTGCGGTCACGACCTGCACACCGCCATGCTCGCCGGAGCGGCCAGGATCCTGTCCGAGCGGCGGGCCGACCTGCCGGGGAACGTGATCTTCATGTTCCAGCCGGGCGAGGAGGGCGCGGGCGGCGCCAGGCTGATGATCGACGAGGGCGTGCTCGACGCCGCCGGCGAGCGCCCGGTCGCTGCCTACGCCCTGCACGTCGCCTCCAGCGTCCTGCCGCTCGGGGTCACCTCGAGCAAGGCCGGGACGGTCATGGCGGCGTCGGACACCCTGCGGGTCACCGTCCGGGGCCGCGGCGGTCACGGCTCCCAGCCGCACCACGCCGCCGATCCGATCCCGGCCGCGTGCGAGATCGTGACCGCGCTCCAGACGATGGTGACCAGGCAGTTCGACGTCTTCGACCCCGTGGTCATCACGGTGGGCACGTTCCACGCCGGGACGGTGAACAACGTGATTCCCGACGACGCCAGCTTCGTCGCGACGGTGCGCACGTTCTCGCCGGATGCACGGGACAAGGTCAGGGACTCGGCGCTGCGGCTGATCGACCGGCTGGCCGCGGCGCACGGGCTCAGCGCCGACGCGGAGTACGAGGACGGCTACCCGGTCACGGTCAACGACGCGGCCGAGCTTGGCAATGCCGAGCAGACCATCGCTGAGCTGCTCGGCGAGCAGAGGTTCGTGACGGCCTCTTACCCGCTGACCGGATCAGAGGACTTCTCCTACGTCCTCCAGCATGTGCCAGGCGCATTCATCATGGTCGGCGCCTGCGCCAGCGCCGATCCGGCGACCGCGCCGTACAACCACTCGGCGGAGGCGGCGTTCGACAACGCGATCCTGGCCGACGGCACCGCACTCTACGCCGCGCTGGCGCTGCGCAGGCTCGCCGAGGGCTGAACCGCGGCACCCCGGACCGCAGGAGCCGCTCAGCCGCGGCGTGCCGCGGGCGGGCTGGCCGTTCAGAGGCTCGCTACGTCGGCCTGCTTGGCGCGGACGGCCTCGGCGGCCGCCCGCAGGGCGGTCAGCTCGTCGGCGGTGAGCGCGCGCTCCACCACCCGGCGGATCCCGGGCGCGCCGACCTCCGCCTCCACGCCCAGGTACACCCCGGAGATCCCGTACTGGCCATCCACCCAGGCGCAGACCGGCATGACCTGCCCGGTGTCCAGGGCCACCGCCCTGGCCATCCTGGCCGCGGCGGCGGACGGCGCGTAGTAGGCGGAGCCGGTCTTCAGCAGGCCGACGATCTCCGCGCCGCCGTTCCTGGTCCGCTCGACCAGGGCCGCGATCTCGTCGGCGGCAAGCAGGTCGGCCAGCGCCGTCCCGTTGACCTCGCAGGCGGACGGGACGGGCACCATGGTGTCGCCGTGCGAGCCCAGGGTCAGGGTCCGGACCGACCCGACCGGCACCCCGAGGCGCTCGGCGACGAAGTAGCTGAACCGCGCCGTGTCGAGCATGCCGGCCTGGCCGATCACCCGGTGCGCGGGGAACTGCGACACCTTGGCCGCGAGCGCGGTCATCTCATCGAGCGGGTTGGAGACCACGATCAGGACCGCGTCGGGCGCGTGCTTGACCACCTGCTCGGTCACGTTGCGCACGATCCCGGCGTTGACGCCGATCAGGTCCATCCGGCTCATGCCCGGCTTGCGCGGCAGGCCGGCGGTGATCACCACGATCGCAGAGCCGGCGATCGCCTCGTAGCCCTCGCCGGCCGGGCCGGTCGTCCGGCCGGTGACCGTGGTCTCGAAGCCCTCGATCGGGCGCGACTGGCTGATGTCAAGCGCCAGCCCCTCGGGCTTGCCCTCCACGATGTCGGTCAGCACGACCTCGTCGAAGATGTCGTACTCGGCGAGCCGCTGCGCCGTGGTCGAGCCGTAGAACCCGGCGCCGACTACGGTCACCTTGCCTGAACGGGCCATGGACGTGATCTCCTTCATCTTCTCGCTCGGTGCCTGCACGGGCCGGCCTACTCCATGGCGGCCTGGAGGTTCTCGTGCAGCGCGCCGAGGAAATCCTCGGTGGTCAGGAACGGCGCATACGGGCCGATCAGCAGTGCCAGGTCCTTCGTCATCTTGCCGCTGACGACCGTCTCGACGCACACCCGCTCCAGCGTGTCGGCGAAGGCGGTGACCTCGGGCGTCCCGTCCAGCTTGCCGCGGTACGCCAGCCCCCTGGTCCAGGCGAAGATCGAGGCGATCGGATTGGTCGAGGTCGGCTTGCCCTGCTGATGCTGCCTGAAATGCCTGGTGACCGTGCCGTGCGCTGCCTCGGCCTCGATGCACGAGCCATCCGGCGTGAGCAGCACGCTGGTCATCAGGCCGAGCGAGCCGAATCCCTGGGCGACGATGTCGGATTCGACATCACCGTCGTAATTCTTGCACGCCCAGACGACGCCGCCGTCTCCCTTGATCACCTGGGCGACCATGTCGTCGATCAGCCGGTGCTCGTAGGTCAGCTGTGCCGCGTCATATTCGGCCTTGAACTCGGCCTCGAACACCTCGGCGAAGATGTCCTTGAACCGGCCGTCGTAGGCCTTGAGTATCGTGTTCTTGGTGGACAGGTAGAGCGGGAAGCCGCGGTCCAGCGCGTACCGCATCGTGGCCCGGGCGAAATCGCGGATCGAGTCGTCGTAGTTGTACATCCCCATCGCGATGCCGCCGCCGGAGAACCGCGCCACCTCCATCGAGATGGGCCGGGCTTCGAAACCCTCGGCGGGCTGGTAGGAGATCGTCACCGTGCCGGCGCCGGGTACCACGAAATCACTGGCCCGGTACTGGTCACCGTGCGCGTGACGGCCGATCACGATCGGCTTGGTCCAGCCAGGCACGAAGCGCGGGATGCTCTCGATCACGATCGGCTCGCGGAAGACGACGCCGCCGAGGATGTTGCGGATCGTGCCGTTCGGCGATCGCCACATCGTCTTCAGCCCGAACTCGGCGACCCGCGCCTCGTCCGGCGTGATCGTGGCGCACTTGACCCCGACCCCGAAGCGCTTGATCGCGTTCGCCGCGTCGATGGTGACCTGGTCGTCGGTGGCATCCCGGTTCTGGATCGACAGGTCGTAGTAACGGAGGTCGATCTCCAGGTACGGCAAGATCAGCTCATCCTTGATGAACTGCCAGATAATCCGGGTCATCTCGTCACCGTCCATCTCGACGACGGGATTGGCCACCTTGATCTTGGACATGCCGACGCGTCCCTTCATTCTCGTCGCCACTGACGGTTAGAGCTACTGCCGACGCCCGGCCGCGCCGCTCAGCTGGGTGCGTGCAGCACCAGTCCCGCCACCAGCAGGCCGACGCCGAGCAGCACGAATGTCGCGACATCCCACAGCCGCCGTCTCGATGAGAGCATGCCCGCCCGGTGATCGGGCAGGACCAGCCTGGCCATCGCGGCGATGAGCAGCACGCCAGCAAGGACAAACGTACCGCCCCGCACATGACGCGGGCCCTCGCGGATGGTCGCTAGCGCCACCGCCATCCCGGCCAGCACGATCCAGTAGGGCAGCTGCTCGAACCTGGCCCGCTGTTCCCGGCCGGGCGGCGCGGAGACCGGGTCAGCCTCGGCGCGGCTGGCTGGCCCGGCGCCCGCGCGGGCCGCGTGCCT
>DATNIU010000189.1:0-37409 GCA_035604275.1 Streptosporangiaceae bacterium
ACCCGGCCAGATGCCGCCGACCCGGCCAGATGCCGCCGACCCGGCCAGATGCCGCCGACCCGGCCAGATGCCGCCGACCCGGCCAGATGCCGCCGACCCGGCCGACATATGACGAATTGCAGCCTAATAAAGCATACCAAAACGGTCGTGATCATGACGGCAAGCAATGATATGTCGGCATACCACTAACCTGGCGGGAACTCAGAAGGTTCGGGCCGAGACCCGTCAGGCCAGCTCGGCCAGGCGGCCGACCGCGGCGTCGATTCGCTCGTCGGTGGCGGTCAGCGCGACCCGGATGTGGCGGTGCCCGGCCGGCCCGTAGAACTCCCCCGGCGCCACCAGGATGCCTGAAGCGGCGAGCACCAGGACCGAATCCCAGCAGTGGTAGTCAGGATGCGACGCCCACAGGTACAGGCCGGCCTCGGAGTGGCTGATGGCCCATCCGGCCCGTTCCAGCGCGGGCCGCAGCCGGTCCCGGCGGCTCGCGTACCTGGCGTGCTGCTGCTCGGCGTGGCTGTCGTCACCCAGGGCGGCGGTCATCGCGGCCTGGACGGGCGCCGGGACGATCAGGCCGGCGTGCTTGCGTACCTCGAGCAGGCTGGCGATCAGCTCCGGGTCGCCGGTGACGAACCCGGCCCGGTAGCCGGCCAGGTTGGACCGCTTCGACAGCGAGTACACGGCGAGCAGGCCCGCGTGCGAGGTCCCGCAGCTAGCCGGGTGCAGGACCGAGGCCGGTGCCACGTCGAATCCGAGGTCGATGTAGCACTCGTCGGACGCGAGCACGGTGCCCGCCTGCCTGGCCCAGTCCACCAGGGCGCGGATCCTGGCCGGCGGCAGCACCCGGCCGGTGGGGTTGGACGGCGAGTTCAGCCAGGCAAGCCGGACCGGAGTCGCGCCAGCGGCGTCGGGCTCGTCGGTAGCCATCGGCCGCGCTCCGGCCAGCCGGGCGCCGACATCGTAGGTCGGATAGGCCAGCTCGGGATAGCTGACCGCGTCCGACGGCCCGCAGCCGAGCAGCGCCGGCAGCGAGGCGATCAGCTCCTTGGTGCCGATCACCGGCAGCACGGCGCCGGGGTCTGCGAGCACCCCGTGCCTGCGGGCCAGCCATCCGGCCGCAGCGGCGCGGAGCTGGTCGGTGCCCCTGGTCAGCGGGTAGCCGGGGGAGTCTGAGGCATTGGCAAGCGCCGCGCGGACCAGACCAGGGACCGGGTCCACGGGGGTGCCGATCGAGAGGTCCACGATCCCGCCGGGATGGGCGCGCGCCGTCGCGGCGGCGGGCGCCAGCGCGTCCCAGGGGAACTGAGGCAGCCGCGCCGCCACAGTCCTGGCCCGGCCATCGGCCGCGGCGCCCGTGACCGGGGGGCGGCCGGCGGCGGTGTGCGGGACCGGGGGCGGGCCGGTCGTCGTCGCGTGACCGCTGGCAGCCAGACCGGCGGTACGGACGGCACTAGCGCGGTCCACCCCGTTATCCCCCGAAATCAGTGCTCTGCCGCCTGCGGCGGTAGCGCTGTGACCTCCGGGTGGTCCTTGCCGATCTTGCCGGTCTTGGAGGCGCCGCCTGGCGAGCCCAGATCCTCGAAGAAGTCGACGTTGATCTTGTAATAGTCCTTCCACTGCGCGGGCACGTCGTCCTCGTAGTAGATGGCTTCAACCGGGCAGACCGGCTCGCAGGCCCCGCAGTCAACGCACTCGTCGGGGTGGATGTAGAGCATGCGCTCGCCCTCGTAGATGCAGTCGACGGGGCATTCCTCGATGCATGCCCGGTCGAGCACATCGACGCAGGGCAGGGCGATGATGTACGTCACGTCGGAACTCCTCTTCCAACCGAGCCTGGGCACCAGCATGCGGTGCCGGGTTCAGTATCGCGGATCTGGCCAGTATCGCGAAGCCGGTCGGTTTCGGCCTGAGCGCTCCCGGTCAGCGGCGCCCGGCCGAGCCCGCAAGGACGCAGGTTATCAGCCGAACGCTACGGTTCCGCTCGCTGCCGGGCGATGTCCGCGGGACAGATACCTGATCCAGCCCTTCTGCCCGCGTGCCGCGGTCCACTGGTAGCCGCCGAAGCGCACCGTGGCGATGCCATAGCCGCCCGCATGGGTGACTAGCCAGGCGGCAACCGCCCATCCGGCCGAGGGGCGCCTGACCTGAACAAGCGCTACCGGATCGCCCGCCCGGCTCAGTTGCAGCGGCCCGAATGTCCTGGTCAGCTCCCGGCTCGCGGCGGCCAGCCTGGCATGCTTGGCGACGCCGGCGCCGTACCAGCACCACACGTCACGCGCCGCGTGACCGCTGAACCCCGCGGCCATCTCGGCCCCTTGCGAGGCGTACTGGCTGTAGGCGTAACCGTCGGCGCTGCGCTGCACGGCCTGAGCGGCCTGGTAGATGTAAAGGTGCCGGTATCCGGGGACGTGAGCCAGGGCGCCGAAGAATCGCGAGCTGGCATAGACCGGGTCGAGCAGCTGCTTCCTGGTGCCCCAGCCCTGCGACGGGCGCTGCTGGAAGACCCCGACCGAGTCCAGGTCGCCGTAGCTGAGGTTCTGTAGCTTGGATTCCTGTAGCGCGGTGGCGTAGGCGATGGTCACGGCCCGGACCGGCATCGCCTGGTGCCTCGCGACGCCGGCGATGGTCGCCGCGATGCCGGCCTGGCCGGTGGTCAGCGGCACGTCGTAGCTGCGGCCGTGCACCAGGCAGCCGCTGCCGCGCAGCAGCGGGGCGAAATGGCGCGCTGTCGTGATCGCGAGCGCGGCGATGACGAGGACGATGACCAGAACGACTCCGGCCCCTATCCCTCTCGATCGCGATGATGCCACGCATCAGAAGTTACCTGCACTCGGCAGCCGCTAGGCTCGCTCGGCATGAGCCAGCGACCAGACGAGCAGCCTGCCGCCGTTTTCGACCCCGGCTCCGCCGCCATTTCGCCCCAGGTGCAGGCGGCTTCGCCCCAGGTGCAGGCGGCTCAGGGACCCGATGCCGCAGCCTCCCTCCTTCCGGCCCAGATCGATGAGCTGTGGGCGGACCGGGCGGCGCTGACGCCCGGTCACGCCGCCGCCCGCGCAGTCATCGTGGCGGCGGTCGACCGGATCGACGCGGGCGAGGTCAGGGTCGCATGGCTGGATCCCGGCAGTGACAAGATCGTCGTCGACGAGCGGGCCAAGCGCGCCATCCTGCTGGCCTTCCGGGTGCTGCCGATGGTGCGCTCCCAGGTCGGCGACTTCCGCTATCACGATCGGGTGCCGCTGACCTCGCAGCTTGACGGGGTGCGGGCGGTGGCAGGAGCGATCGTCCGGTGGGGCGCCTACGTGGCGCCAGGTGCCGTGCTGATGCCCTCGTTCGTGAACATCGGCGCCTACGTGGGCGGGGGAACGATGGTGGACACGTGGGCGACGGTCGGCTCGTGCGCTCAGATCGGCAGGAACGTGCACGTGTCGGGCGGTGTCGGCATCGGCGGCGTGCTCGAGCCGCCGAACGCGGTTCCGGTGGTGATCGAGGACGAGGCGTTCATCGGCTCCCGGTGCATGGTGGTGGGCGGGGCCAGGGTCAGGACCGGTGCCGTGCTCGGCGCGGGCACCATCCTCACGGCGTCCACGCACGTGATCGACGTGCAGACGGGCCAGGAGCTGCCCCCTGGCGAGGCGCCAGCCTGGGCTGTGTGCGTTGGAGGCACCCGCAGCCGGACGTTCCCCGGCGGGGACTTCGGCATGCCGTGCGTGCTGGTCCTCAAGCGCCTTGACGAGGGCGGCCGGATGGACAAGGCCGCGCTCAATGATGTGCTCCGCGACCACGGAGTGAACGCCTGACCCTCACTCGCGGCTCTCGGCCCGGTCGGTGCCGCCGGCCGGGCTGGTGCCGCCGGCCGGGCTGGTGCCGCCGGCCCGGCGGTGGATGATCGACAGGTCCTCCGAGCCGAGTGCCTCTTCTTCCTCCGCGTCGAGCACCTTCGGCTGGAACAGCTGCTGTGCGATCAGGGTCGGCACGAACGCGGACAGGATGACGACGGTCACAAGCTCGGTGTACTGAGCCTTGTCGATCAGGTGATGGGTCAGGCCGAAAAGGGCCGAGATCGAGCCGAAGGTGAGACCGGTCGCCATCAGCAGCGTCGTGTAGGTGCGTTCCCGCCTGGGCAGCTTGAAGATGGTGGCGACCGGCCAGACCCCGATCAGCTTGGCCGCGAGCTTGACCGCCAGCAGCAGCCCGATCACGCCCGCGCCGGAGACCAGCGCGGGAGCGGAGATGAGGGTGCCTGCGCGCAGGAAGAAGAACGGGGTCAGCAGCGCGAAGGCGATCGAGCGCAGCCGGTCCATCAGGACCCGGTCGTGCAGGAACACCCCGGCCACCACCAGGCCGGCGATGTAGGCGGGCAGCACCGCCTCGCTGCCCGCCTGGGTAGCCAGCCCGCCGAGGCCGAGCAGCACGACGAGCAGCAGCTTGATCTCCGGCTCGGAGACCCGGTGGCCGAAGCGGCTGATCGCGAACCGGGTGAGCCGCGGCAGCAGCAGCAGGGTGACGGCCGTGGTGGCGGCGAATACGGCGAGCAGCCACCCGTAGGTCGCGAACAGCCCGCCGAGCGCCAGCACCGTGCCCAGGTCGGTGATGAAGCACGCGGCCAGGATGAGCTTGCCGAGGTCATGACGGTTCAGGCCGGTCTCGACCATCACGGCGTAGACGACGGCGACCGATGTGGTGCTCAGCGCGACGCCGCCGATCTCGGCGGCATGCAGATGCCAGCCGAGTACCAGGCCGCAGAACGCGAACGCGCCAAGGAACGGCAGCAGGAAGGAGACGAACCCGATCGACAGGCTCGCCTTCCAGTGTCCGCGAAGGGCGACCGGGTCTATCTCCGCACCGGCCAGGAAGGTCAGCACGAGCGATCCGACGCTCGCCAGGAACGTGACGAACTCGGGCTGGGTGATGTGCTGGGCGATCCCGGGGATATTTCCGGCCAGGGCGCCGGTCAGGATCTCGACCAGCGCCACCGGCACCGCGATCTTGATGCTGACCACCGAGGCCAGCAGCGCCATGCCCACCCAGATGGCCGCGACATAGTAAACGTTCACCACTGCTCCTACCTGGTCCGTCTGGCGGCGCTAGTGTCCGGCTGCCGCGAGAGTCCGATTCAGGTAGAAGCCATTAGCCACGGTCGGCGGTTTGGGCTTCCTGCGCCCACCGGGGCTTCATCCGGTCAGACGCATCATAGCTTCGGGCCGCGCTGCTTCCGCGTCGGGCCTGGCCAGGTGAGCGGCCTAGGCGAGGCCGCGGACAGTCCGCGCGGGCAGGCGGGTCCCCTTGATGGTGGCCGCCATGTCCAGGGCGCGCCGCACTTGCAGCGGGTGTCTGGTCCGGATCAGCGCCGCGCCGAGCCAGCTGCTCAGCGCGGCGGCCGCGACGCATCCGGCCACCTCGGCCGAACCGGGCGAAACCGCCGCGATGTCCGCGGCGTCTGCGGGACTCGGGGCGTCTGCGGGACTCGGGGTGTCTGCGGGACTCGGGGTGTCTGCGTAGTTCGCGGTGTTTGTTGAGCTCGCGGTGTCCGCAGAGTTCACGGCGTCCGCAGCGGCCTGGTCGGCATCGACGATGGCCGCATATCCGGCCCGTGCGACAGCCGCGATCCCGGCAGGCGGCACCAGAATCAGCACCCGGTCGGCTGGCAGTCCGCTCGCCCGCGCGCTGGCCAGGTCGGGGCAGATCAGCGCGGCGTCTCCGGTCCTGGCCGATGCTGCCTGCCAGGTCAGGGCGGCTCGGTCGTGGGTGCCGCAGAACGGCACATCGGGGGCTGCCGCCCGGAACGCCGCGATGTCGGCCGGCCTGGCGTCGCCGAGGTCGATGATGTCGGCGCCCGCCGCGATGGCGGCGCGCACCGAGCCGAGGCTGTCGGCGACCGCGAGCAGGGCCGGCCAGGCGCGCGTGCCTTCGCCAGGCACGGGTGTCAGCACCAGCCTGGGCATGGCACGATTCTCCTTGTGTTCCTCGTGCTGCTGACCGCCGCCGTCGTGATCCTCGGCGGTGTGGTCGCCGTTGTCATGGGGCGGGGCGGCGAGCTCGCTCTGGTCGCTCGTGATCTTCCAGCCGTCGGGTTCCGCCTGCGCACTCCGTCGGACGTAGCCAGGCTCAGGCTCCCGATCAGCCTCTTCGGCTTTCAGGAGCACGCTACCCGCGAGGCGCTGAACGACATTGCCCGGCTGCTCGCCGACCGGGACGCCGAGATCGCCCGGTTGCGGGATGAGGCTCGGCTGCTCAGAATGCCGCGGATCTCAGCTGCCGCGGGTCGTGACAACGGGCCGGATGAGCTCGCTGGCCCGGCTGGCCAGGCCGAGGCCGCGGCAGCGGCCGACCCGGACAGCTCGTCGGGCACCGGCGGCTGTTCGGGCCTGGTCGGACCCGCGGATCCGGAAGGTTTCGCGGATCAGGAGGACGCCGGCGGTGGCGCATCCGAGGGCGCTCACGGCGCCGCCGGCGGTGTCGTGGGTGCGGGCGGTGTCGCAGCGGTTGGCCGCGGCGCAGCGGCGGGCGGTGTCGCAGCGGTTGGCGGTGTCGCAGCGGCGGGCGGCACAGCGGCGGGCGGCACAGCGGCGGCGGGCGGTGTCGCGGCGGCGGGTGGTGTCGCGGGTGCGGGCGGCCGGGCACGGTCGCAGGCGTGACCGTCGTCGTCGGACCCGACGGTCGGCCCCGCTGTCCGTGGTCCCTGGGCAGCGATGATTACCTCGCCTATCACGACGAGGAGTGGGGCCGTCCGGTCCACGACGACACCGGCATGTTCGAGCGGCTCAGCCTGGAGGCCTTCCAGTCCGGCCTGTCCTGGCTGACGATCCTGCGCAAGCGGGAGAACTTCCGGGCGGCGTTCAGCGGATTCGACATCGCGGCCGTCGCGGCGTACGGACCTGATCAGGTAGCCAGCTTGCTGGCCGATCCAGGGATCGTGCGGAACCGGGCGAAGATCGAGGCGACGATCGGCAATGCCCGTGCCGCGCTCGAGCTGCCGTCCGGCCTGGCCGCCGTGGTCTGGAGCTATGCCGGAAGTTCGGCGAACGCGCCAAGGACGCTGGCCGATGTCCCGTCCTGGACCCCGGCATCAAAGGCGCTCTCCGGCCAGCTCCGGCGGCATGGCTTCCGCTTCACCGGCCCGGTGACCGCCTACGCGATGATGCAGGCCTGCGGGGTCGTCGATGATCATCTGGCCGACTGCTGCCGCCGCGGCGCGTACGCGCACTGAGAACGCCGCGCCCGCACTCTCCGAGAACGTCGCGGCGCGTAGCGCTCTGAGAACGCCGTGCGCACACGCTCCGAGAACGCCGTGCGCACAGCCCCCGAGAGCGCCGTGCGCACAGCCCCCGAGAGCGCCGTGCGCATATCCTCCGAGGAGGCTGCGGGCACGAATCTTCAAGGCCGCGCCGCGCTCGCTCTCATCGCTATGATCTCAGCCCCGTGGTTTGGCCGCCCTGTGGCGCGGATCGCCGTCTATGATGCCCGGCGTCTGCTGCCCGACTGTCGGCGGCTAGCGGTCGGCTCGGCCGCTAGCAGATCGGCCGCTAGCAGATCGGCCGCTAGCAGAACGGAGGCGTCAGATGCCGGAAGATCACCCGCGTGGCCAGATCAGCGGCGATCCGGTTCGATCGCGGCTCAAGCCGACCGTGGCGCAGCTCGGCATCGATCTGGCAGCCCAGGACTGGCATCGATCTGGCACCGGTGACGGGTCGTTCGAGGTCGCGTTCGTGCGTGGCGCCGCCGGCCCGTCCGCCGGCTCGACGGGCGGAGTCGGCCTGTCCGCCGGCCCGGATCGCGCAGCCGGCCTGTCCGCCGGCCCGGATCGCGGAGCCGCCGGCTCATCTGCCGTCCCGGCAAGCGGAGCCGGCTCGTCCGCTGGCCCGGATCGCGCAGCCGGCCCGTCCGCCACCAGCCAGCCTGCCGCTGACTCGACCGCCAGCACCCGTTCCGATCCGAGCGCGGGCACCGCTCCTGACGACGTATGGGTGCTGCTGCGGGTCGCCGGAGACCCGGACGGGCGGGTGCTCGTGTACGACCGCGTCGAGTGGGAGTGCTTCCTGGACGGCGCGAGCCGCGGTGAGTTCGACGACGCGGAGTGAGCTTGAGCCGGCCGCTGGGCGCCCGGATCGACGGCGGACTGCCATCGAAACAGCATGCGAACTGGACGATCAGCCTGCCAGCGGACAACTGGCTCGTCACACAGCGCACAGATCGCTCTTCTAGTTACATAACGATTAAGGATGAGAATTGTGAATCGCAAGTTAGGTGGCGCTAAGCTGACCGGATCGGAGCCCCGGGAGGTTGCAGGTGAGCGATGACGCCTACGGCGCGACCATCGCCAAGCTCCGGCTTGCTCGTCGGCTGACTGAGATGCGGCTGGCTGCCGGATACACGGCGAACCACGTCTGCGACATGCTGAACTGGGGCCGGGGCAAGGTCGGCCGGTTCGAGGCGAACCAGTGGAAGCGCCCCGAGATGAGCGACATCCGGGACTTGCTGAGGTTCTACGGCGCGGACGACACCTGCGCCCGCGAGATCGAGGAGCTGGCCATCGCGGCCAGGGTCCGCCCGTGGTGGCGTGACTACCAGGACATCTTCGACAACGAGTTCCCCGGTTTTGAGTCGGACGCCTCGCGGATCCGGGTGTTTACCCCGCTGGTCGTTCCCGGGCTGCTGCAAACCGCTGACTACATCGACGCGCTGATGAGGTCGGGCGGCAAGCCGCCTGCCTGGCGCCGCCGGGCGGCCGAGGCCAGGCTGCGGCGTCAGCAGATTCTCGAGCGCGACAAGAGCACGGCGCCGCAGCTTGAGGCCGTGATCGCCGAGGCTTCGCTGATGTACCGCTGGGGCAGTCGATCGGAACGGCGGGATCAGCTGGTTCACCTCGCCGAGATCGGCCAGCGCTCACACGTCCGCCTGCACCTCCAGCGCTTCGCCGACGGGCCGCCGCCCGGCATGTTCTCGGCCGTGCAGATCTTCGACTACTGGGGCCCTGATCCCAGCCTGGTGTTCACCGAGACCGACCACGGAATCCAGGAGGTCACCGATGCCGAGTACGTGACCAGCTACATCGAGGCGTTTGACCGGGCCGTTGACGTGGCACTTGAGCCACACGATACGGCCATATACCTGAAACAGCTCGCTGAACGACTGGAGTAGAGGAATGACTGACCTGTCTCGTGCCATCTGGCGGAAGGCCCAGGCTAGCTACGCGAACGCTGGCTGCGTCGAAGTGGCGGCCAACCTCGGCGATGTGATCGCCGTCAGGGACAGCGCGCGTCCCGCTGACGGTGCGCACATTGTGCGGCGATCCGCTTTCGCCTCGCTGCTCGCCGATCTCAAGAGCGGCCGGTATCACATGCCCGACTGAGCTCCGGCGGCTGACGAAGGCCCGCCGGGCAGCACGCGGGGCGGGTCGGCTGCCAAACGGAATCCCCCCGGGGAGGGAGCCTCGGGGGGATTCCTTGTGACTGCGCCTGTCTCGAGGCGTCTGGCGGGTACCGTAGGTATGATCACCGCCAATCCCAATTGTACACGCGCTGTGCTCCTTCTGTACACGCGCTGTTGCCCCCTGCAAAGTGGCTTTAAACGGGTTAATCGGACAGTTTCGAACGGCATCGTACGAGTAGTCGCCATGGTGGACAAAGCGATGTTTTCTGTCGGGGTCATTGCGAAGACTGCCAATTGACTCGTAATCTGTGCTTCACAGATGCCGAACTTCTGGAAGGCGGACCAGGATGTTGCTGTCTCCCGCCGACTGGGGTCCGGTTTCTGCGAATGAAGAAGGACGTCGCGGCGCGGGTGAAGCCTGGCTAGCAGCGCCGCTAGCCGAGACGCCGGTCCCTTTCCCCCGAGCAGCAGGTAGCCTCGCCCAGGCGGGCCTGCGGACCAGCAACATGATTCAGAGCGGTGTGAGCGATGCCGGTCTGGCTCAGGCCAGCGTGCGGACTGGCGGCTGTTTCGTCCGGCCGCTGCCGCTGGACGCGACCTGTGCCAGCACCGCCAGGAGCTTCTTTCGCGAGGCAGTAGCAGGCGCTGAGCTGCCCGGTGACCTGATCCACGACGGTGTCACCATGGCCAGCGAGCTGGCGGCCAACACGCTGAACGCGCACGACAACATCGAGTTCGCCGGGAGCAGTCACCGGCCGGTGTCCGGATTCCCGGAGTTCTGGCTCTATCTGCGTACCTGTGGCTCGGGCCGCGAGCTGGTCTGCAAGATCTTCGACTCCGATCCGGACTGGGAGGCTTTCGAGCCTGCTGCGGAGGGCGCGCTCGAGAAGGCGCACCCGGACTCGGTCCGGGGCAGGGGGCTGCAGCTGGTCGCGGGCCTGTCGGCCGGCCGGTGGGGCCATCACCCGAGCCGCGCCAGGCTGGGTGCCTGGAAGGTGGTCGGCAAGGCGGTCTGGTTCGCATTGCGCGTGCCGCCCGCCAGCGATCTGGCCCGCAGCCGCCGGGCCGCACCGCGCGGCTGGCAGGCCATCGCCGAGCTCGCCGCGGCGCTGACCGACCGCGGTCTCGGCGCCGGGCTGGCTGCCACCACCGAACGGGGCGGCGACCTGGCCGTGCTCTCGGTCAGCCACGGGCTGACCGTCTGGTGCCGTGGCGACGTCCTGTGGTGGAAGGCGCCAGACGGCGGATACGACCGGCTGGGCGTGACCGACCTGGTCGAGGCGTCCGAGCGGATCATCTGCGCGCGCGAGGAACTCCAGGCGGCGCGCGAGCCCGCCGAGCCGCGGGAGCCGGCCGAGCCGGACGATCCCGCTGGCCCGGGCGAACCCGGGGACCGGGGCGAGCAGGCCGGCTAGCGGCCGTGGTACACCGGCTGTGCCTTGCTCAGGAAGGCAGCCGTCGCGTCGCGGTGATCCTCCGTCTCGCCGAGTCGTGCCTGAAGTTCGGCCTCCTTCTCCAGTGACTCGCCGAGCGAGTGCCCGGCCGCATAGAGCAGGCTCTCCTTGATCGCGCCGTAGGCGGCCGTTGGCCCGGCGGCGAGCATGGCTGCCTGCTCCCGGACCTCGCGGACCAGATCCTCGTCCGGCACGACCTTGGTGACCAGGCCGAGCGCCAGTGCCTGGTCGGCGGAGACCGGCTCGGCCAGCATCAGCAGCTCAGCTGCCCGCGCCGTCCCGACCAGCCGTTGCAGCGTCCACGACGCGCCGGTGTCGGCCGACAGGCCCACCCTGGCGAACGCCATCAGCAGACTGGCCCGGCGGGCCGCGATGCGGAAGTCGCAGGCGAAGGCGAGAGAGGCGCCAGCGCCTGCCGCCACCCCAGGAAGCGCGGCGATCACCGGCTTGGGCATCGTCGTGATCAAGGTGACCATCGGGTTGTAGTGGCGCCGCACCGTGTCAAGCGGCGAACCGCCCTGGCTCATCACGTCGGCGTGCTCGCGCAGGTCCTGTCCGGCGCAGAAGGCCTGTCCCGCGCCGGTCAGGATCACCGACCTGATCCGCGGGTCCGAGCCGCACAGCTGGAGGGTGTCGAGCAGGCCGGCCTTCATCTCCGCGATCAGCGCGTTCCTGGCTTCCGGGCGGTTCAGCGTGATCGTGGCCACCGCGTCGTCGACTTCGAGCAGGACACTGTCGCTCACTGGGCTCTCCTAACCTTCTCGGCCGTCTGGGGGCGGTCGGCCCGCGCCGCCCGGTCGCAGACAACAGTCCACGAAACGCGCGGTGGCAGGCAAGAGCCGCGCCGCCTCGGAGTGGAACAATTCGGCGGCGACGGCGCCAGGCCACGGCGTCGGCAGCAGCTCGGGCGGCAGGCCAGGGTCGGTGAACAAGAACTTGCGCCACTCGTGCACCAGGGCGCTGCGAACCGCGAACACCACCACGTCCGGCTGGTCCGGCCCGGCCTGGGCGACGATCTCGTGGGCGCCTTCCAGCCACCGCAGGTACGAGTGCGCCAGCCCGTCGATGTCCCACACCCTGGCCGCCAGGCCGCGGGCATCGCCATCGTAGCTGGCGTAGAACCGCTCGGCTCTGACGCGCTCGGCCGCTAGCAGCGCCTCGAGTTCCACGGACGGGTGCGTGCCGATCCACGTTGAGGAGTCCAGGCAGCCGTAGCCCAGGTATCCGAGCGCGGATCGCAGCCGGTCACGCTGGGCCCGGACGCCGATCCGCTCGATGACCACGACATGCCAGCGGCCGTCCCAGGCGGGTGCGTCCTGCCGGTAGATCCGGTCGGCGGCCTGCCGCAGCCGCTGGACTCCTCGCGGCGCCAGCCGGTAGCCCGCGCCCTCAGGCAGCCGGACCGGCATTAGCCAGCCCTGCCTGGCCATCCGGGAGACAGCGGTCCGCACCGCGGGAGCGGAGATGCCGAGCGGAGCGAGCAGCCGGACCAGCGCCGCGACCGGCGCCTGCTCGCCGCGGGACAGCAGGTGATCGCCGTACACGTCGAAGAGTGCCGATCTGGCGTTCACGAACCCAGTCTCGCCCCCGGGGCGCCGCGCCCGAGCGGCGGAACCCTGATCGATGCCACCAAGTTCATGGAACTGACCGATAATAGAGGGACTGATTGAGGTCGATGTGGCTTGGCAGTGCCGGGCAACGGGCGATCTGCAGCGGCGCCGCGGTCCCGATGCAGGTCTCGGCGGCCCGAGAACAGGAAGGGGATGCAGCATGGCGGCGATGAAGCCGCGGACGGGCGACGGTCCGCTTGAGGTCACGAAGGAGGGCCGCGGGATCGTGATGCGCGTGCCGCTTGAGGGCGGCGGTCGGCTCGTCGTCGAGCTGACACCGGATGAAGCCACTGCGCTGAGCGACGCCCTGAAGACAGCTGTCGGCTGAGCTGCAGCCGCGGATGCCTATCACGACTACCGTCACGGCGCTGCCCGGCACCGGCCCGAGCACGGTCGGCGAATACCTGACCGCGATGGCCGCGGGCAGCTGCGAGCTGGCCGACCTGATGGTCCTGGCCGTCGAGGAAGGCGGCCAGGTCGCCGTCGACTCCGAGCTGGACCCCTTGCTCGGCGTCGGGATCAGCGACATCATCGCCGCGCATCAGCTGACCGGCAAGCCGGGTCAGATCGCCAGCGTGCTAGCCCGGGCCGGAGAGGCCACGGTACGGATCGCGTTCGTGGGGGTAGGCGACCGCTCGGCTCGTGCGCTGCGCCGGGCCGGCGGCGAGATCGGGCGCGTGCTGGGAAGAGCGGACCGGGCGGTGTCCGCCGTGGTGGCGGGCCAGCCCGACGATCAGGCGCGCGCGTTTGCCGAGGGCGTCCTGCTCGGGTCCTACCGGTACTCAGAGAAGTCGGCCGGCGGTCAGGAGAGCGGCGCAGCCGCCACCATGCGTCTGCTCGCCGCGGCGTCGGATCCGGTTGGCGAGGCCGCCGAGTTCGCGGCGGCTGTGGCGTTGGCCAGGGACCTGACCAACACCCCGTCGGTGCGCAAGAGCCCGCGGTGGCTGGCCGACGCCGCTGCCGACGTGGCCGCGAAGGCCGGGCTCACGATCAGGGTGTGGGCGGCCGAGGAACTTGCCGACGCCGGTTTCGGCGGGATCACGGCGGTAGGTTCCGGATCGGCGCGACCGCCGTGCCTGATTGAGCTTCGGTATGACCCGCCGGGTGCGGCCCGGCACGTGGCCCTGGTCGGCAAGGGCATCACCTTCGACAGCGGTGGCCTGTCACTGAAGCCGAACGATGGCATGAAGACGATGAAGACGGACATGGCAGGCGGCGCCGCCGTGATCGCCGCGATGTCCGCGCTCGCCAGGCTCGGCGTCGCTGACCGGGTCACCGGCCTGATCGCCGCCGCCGAGAACATGCCGTCTGGCTCGGCCTACCGCCCCGGTGACGTGATCACCCAGTATGGCGGCCGGACGGTCGAGGTGCTGAACACCGACGCTGAGGGACGGCTGGTGCTCGCCGACGCCCTGGCCTACGCCGACACGGTGCTCGCGGCGGACCAGATCGTCGATCTGGCGACCCTGACCGGTGCGGCTCGGGTCGCGCTCGGCTCCAGCTACGCGGCGCTCTACTCCACCAGCGACGAGCTTGCCGCAGCCCTGACCGAGGCGGGCCAGGAGTGCGGGGAGCGGCTCTGGCGGATGCCGCTGCCCGAGGACTACCGCAAGGCGCTTGACTCTCCGGTGGCCGACCTGGCTCACCTGGACCGGGCCAGCGGCCAGGCGGGCTCGATCTCGGCCGCCCTCTTCCTGCGCGAGTTCGTCGGCGCGCGTGCGTGGGCGCACCTCGATATCGCCGGCGCCGCGCGGTGCGCCGCCGACGACGGTGAGCTGACCGCGGGAGGGACCGGCTTCGGTACCAGGTTGCTGCTGCGCTGGCTGCTCGGCCAGCCAGCCTGACGGCGACCGGGCCCGGAGTCATGGCGCACTGGGTCGATTTCTCAGGGATAGTCCCTGAGAAATCGACCCAGTCCCGCGCCAGGGCGTTTCCAGGGCCGAGCCCTGCCCGGCCGTCAGCCGCTGCGCTTGACCGCGGCCAGCAGCCCGCCGCCGATCGGCAGCAGCAGCGGCACCAGGCTCTCGTCGGAGCGCACCTGATCGCGCAGCTCGCTCATCGCGGCGGTGTCGGGATCGCCGTGCGCGGGGTTAGCGCTCTGGTCGGCCCAGAGCGCGTTGTCGAAGGCGACGATCCCGCCCGGGCGGAGCAGCCGCAGCGCAGCCGCCAGGTATTCGGGGTACTCGCGCTTGTCAGCGTCGCAGAAGACCAGGTCGTAGGCGCCGTCGGCGAGACGCGGCAGGACCTCAAGTGCCCGGCCGGTGATCAGCCGGTACCGGCCAGACGGGAATCCGGCCGTCGTGAAGGCGGCACGGGCCAGCCGGTGGTGCTGCGGCTCGACGTCGACGCTGGTGAGTACCGACCCGGCTCGCATGCCCCTGAGCAGCCAGATGCCCGAGGTGCCGCAGCCGGTGCCGATCTCGACCACGGACCTGGCTGCGATGGCCGCGGCGAGGAAGCGCAGCGCCGCGCCGGTCACCGGTGCGACAGGTACGGTGCCGCCCGCCTGCTCGGCGTTCCTGCGGGCCGTGAGCAGCGGTTCGTCCTCGCTGGCAAAGTCGCTTCCGATGGCGGAGGTGACGTCTGCGCTGAAAATGGCGGCCTCCCGTTGCCTTGCGTGTACTCCCTCGGGCCGCAGCCTAGCGCCAGCTGTGGCAAGCCGGGAACAGGCCGGGCGGCCCGCACGTTGACGCAGTGCGGCCAGTAATCATTGAAACGAGACGCCGCGGGCAGGTATTGCGCAGCGGATCGGGCTGTGGAGCCCGGCAGCCGCTCGATACGCTGCGTGACCGAGTCCACGTGGTATCGGGTCAAGGGCCGCCCTAGCTCCGCGATGGCGGAGGTGCGGCCGCGATGATGATGGGGAAAGCTAGGGAAGGCAGATGCACTCCGAGGCAGTAGACCAGGCCGGGCCAGTTGCCGCGCAGGCCGCCGACTGGACCCCACCGAGCTGGGAGGATGTGGTCAGGGACCACTCCGCCCGGGTCTACCGGCTTGCCTACCGGCTGACCGGCAACAGCTATGACGCCGAGGACCTCACCCAGGAGGTCTTCGTCCGCGTGTTCAGGTCCCTGCCCAGCTACACGCCGGGCACGTTCGAGGGCTGGCTGCACCGGATTACCACCAACCTGTTCCTTGACATCACGCGGCGGCGGCAGCGGATTCGCTTCGAAGGGCTCGGCGAGGACGCGGCGGCCAGGATCCGCGGCGCCGAGCCGACCCCATCGCAGGCGTTCGACGACCGCCATCTTGACTTCGACATCTCGGCGGCGCTCGCGGGGCTGCCTCCCGAGTACCGGGCCGCCGTCGTCCTGTGCGACATAGAGGGACTGACCTACGAGGAGATAGCTGACGTACTTGGCGTCAAGCTCGGCACCGTCCGCAGCCGGATTCACCGCGGTCGCGCCCAGCTGCGGACCGCCCTGGAGCACCGCAGGCCGAGGCAGCAGGCGGACCGAGCGGCGGGCCAGGCCGAGCGGGCAGCATCGGGCAGCCAGATGGGCCAGGCGGCACATCTGGGTCACCCGCCGGCCGGTGTTGTACTCGGTGAGGGAGGCTAGCCGTGAGCCACCTTGGGCGCTGGCTCTCCGCCCTGGTCGACGAGGAACTCGACGGGGCGGAGCGCGACCGGGTGCTGAATCATCTGGCCCGGTGCCAGCCGTGCAGGCAGGAGGCCAACGCGCTGCGGGCGCTGAAGCGCCGGATGACCGCGCTCGGAGACAACGCCGCTGACTCGGCCATCGCCGGCCGCCTGATCGAGCTTGCCCGCTCCGATTCGGATCTCGTCGGACGCGCGGCGTACTCGCCCTGGGCCGCCACCTGGCTGGCGTCGCCGCCCGGCGGGCCGGCCCTGGGAAGGCACCAGATCCGGTCGAGCTGGATGCTCGCCGTCGGTTCTGCCGGGGTGGCGCTGACCGCGATCGGCGCGGTCGCGTTCATGCTCGGCGGCCCGCAGCCGGCGCCGGCGCCGCGGATAACGCCTGCCGTCGAGGTCTTCTGGCAGCAGCATGGTTACGACACGGGTCAGGCGCCAGCCGGGCAGGGCTCGGCGAGCAGCCCCGCCGCCCAGCCCGGAGCGACCGGCCGTGCCGCGGCACGGCCGGCTGGCCGCCCGTCGGCCCGGCCAGGATCGGCCGGCAGTTCGTCGGCACGCGCGGGACGGGCCAGCAGCCCGTCGCCGCGGCCAGGTTCCGCGGGCCGGCCTTCAGTTCCGTCTGCCGCGTTCCGACCATCACCTTAGCCGCCGTGATCTGGCTCTACTGGAATCGTTGGCGGCCCGCCGTCCTGGCGGTCGGTCTTAGCCTGGCGTCAGTGGCCGCGCTCGTCATCGTCGCGGGATCGGTGGTCGGCGAGGACCCGCCGGCCGGGCCCAAGCGGGCTGTCTCCAGCCGGACCGGCGCCCAGCTCCGCCAGCCTCGCCAGGTCGCTGTCGATCCCGCCATGGCGCGTCGCGGCGTGCTGCTGATGCGAGCCGCCGCGTCAGCCTGCCAGGAGGTCTCATACCGGGGCATTCAGATGGTGGCCTGGTGGGGCGCCGGCGGCTCGAGTGCCTACCTGATCCAGGTCTGGCACCGACATGGCGGCCCTGAGCTGGCCGAGCAGACGGACGATTCCGACGTGCGGCCTGAGTCCGCCGAGCCTGCGGGTATGGCGACCGGGAGCGTGGCCGGGGGAGTGCTGGCCGTCCCTGAGTGGATGCTGAACCTGATGCGGGCCAACTACGAGATCACCTACGCAGGGACCGGCTCGGCCAGTGACCGGCGCGCGCTGATCGTCGCCGTGCGCCGCAAGGATGGCAGCCTGGCGGCGCAGTTCTGGCTGGACGCGGCGACTCACCTGCCGCTGCGCAGGGAGATTTTCGACGCGGCCGGGCACCTGGTCAACGAGGGCGCCTTCATAGACCTGGAGATAGGCGATCACGACGTGAACGTGGTCCCGCCGGCCGGAGCCCAGCCGTGGAGCACCCAGCCCGCCGTGCCCGGGCTGGCCGGCCTGCGGGAACACGGCTGGTCGGTGCCCGCGACCCTGGCCGGGAACATGGCGCTGGTAGCCGTCACCCGCACGAAGGCTTCCTCAGGCTCGGTCATCGATGCCTCGTACTCGGACGGCCTGTCGGTCGTGTCGATCTTCATGCAGCGCGGTGAGCTGCCTGAGACGCTGCCCGGCTGGCACCAGGCAGCGGTCAGGGGCCAGACGGTCTACTCGACCGAGCCCGACCAGCGGAGCCTGATGTGGTCCGCGAACGGCTTCGTCTACACGGTGCTTGCCGATGCGCCGCCGCAGACCGTCCAGCGGGTCGTCGCGGAACTGCCGCACGACCAGGATGTCGGTTTCTGGCAGCGGGTGAGCCGGGGCCTGAAGCGAATCGGCTCGTGGTTCAACCCGTTCGGCTGACCCGTCGGCCGGCCGTCGGCGATCTTCCATGGAGCCGGCCCGCGTGGCGCCGGTCGCTGGCACCCAACCGATCACGCCGTCCGCTGCGAATGGAGGTTACCCTAGAGGCTCTGGACCTCGTCGGCTGACGCGGTCACGACAGCGGGAGCGCGAGGTCAGCTTGTTCGATCTGTCGATACCCAAGATTCTGATTCTCCTTGTGCTCGGCCTGGTGATCTTCGGCCCGGAGCAGCTGCCGAAGATGGCGGCTCAGGCCGGGCGGGCGCTCCGGGACCTGCGGCGGCTGGCCGAGAACGCGAAGGCCGACCTGTCCGAGAGCCTCGGGCCCGAATTCCGGGATTTCGACCTGAACGACCTGAACCCGCGCGCCCTGGTCCGCAAGCACCTGCTCGACGAGCTGCCAGATGAGGACAGCTTTCAGTGGGAGGCGGGATTGAAGGATGACCGTCCCGCCGGTCCGGCGCGGTCTGCCACGCTGCTCGAAGCCGACGAGGTTCCGCCGTATGACGCCGAGGCAACCTGACGCCCACCGGCCGAGCGGCGGGCCGCCGCCGCGGTTCTCAGGCCGGCGTCAGGCCGAGCTGGCGTCCGACCAGGCTGCGTGACCGCCCGGCCAGCAGCTGGGCGATCCTGGCGAGTTCCAGCGCGGCAGGCGCCTGCGGGTCGGCGAGCACCAGCGGCACGCCGTCATCTCCCGACTCGCGCAGCCGGATATCGATCGGCACCTGGCCGAGCATCGGCACGTCCGCACCGACCAGGCGGCCGAGCGTCCGTGCCACGGCACTGCCGCCGCCGCTGCCGAACACCTCGATCCGCTCGCCGCAGTGCGGGCACGGCAGGTAGGACATGTTCTCGATCACGCCGACTATCCGCTGATGCAGCTGGGTGGCGAGCGAGCCGGCCCGCTCGGCGACCTCGGCGGAGGCGAGCTGCGGCGTGGTGACCACGATCAGCTCCGCGCCAGGGATCAGGTGTCCCGCGGAGATCGCCACGTCCCCGGTGCCTGGCGGCAGGTCGAGGAGCAGCACATCGAGGTCGCCCCAGTAGACATCGGCGAGGAACTGCTGAAGCAGCCGGTGCAGGATCGGCCCGCGCAGCGGCAGCGGCTCGTTGCCCTTCTTCAGCATGCCGCTTGAGATCGCCTTGACGCCGTGCGCGACCGGCGGCATGATCATCTGCTCTACCTGGGTAGGGCGCCCCGTCACGCCGAGCATCCGCGGGATCGAGTGCCCGTAGATGTCGGCGTCGAGCAGGCCGACCTTCTGCCCGGCCGCCGCCAGCGCGGCGGCCAGATTGACGGTTACCGTCGACTTGCCCACGCCGCCCTTGCCGCTCGCCACCGCGTAGACCTTGGTCAGCGAGGCGGGACTGGCGAACGGGATCTCCCGCTCCGGCTTGCCGCCGCGCAGGCTGGTCTGAAGCTGCCGGCGCTGCTCCTCGCTCATCACGTCGAGCTCGACCCGGACCGCGCTGACGCCCGGCAGCTTGCCGACCGCGTTCCGCACGTCCCTGGTGATGGTGTCGCGCAGCGGACAGCCCGAGACCGTCAGCCAGACGTCGACCCGGACCGCGCCGTCGGCTGCCACCTCGACGTTCTTGACCATCCCGAGCTCGGTGATCGGCCGGTGGATCTCCGGGTCCTGCACGCCGGCCAGCGCCTGGGTGACCTGCTCAACGGTGGGCGGCGTCAGCCCGGTACCGGCCGGAGCTTGGGTTGCAGGACTGCCTGGCAGCGAGGAGGCGGACATAAGCCCATGCTAGAAGGCCCCGCGGACCCCTTCGCACCCGCGTCGTAGCATGATCGGGCCATGATCCGTGCTGATCGGCCACGGCGGTCCTGCCTGACGGTGCCTGGGAGCAGCGACAGGTTCCTGGCGAAGGCCCGGGACCTGGCCGTTGACGAGGTGATTCTGGACCTGGAGGACGCGGTCGCCCCGGCGGCGAAGGACGCGGCACGCGCGCGGGTCGCCGAGGCCGCCGGCCGCGGCGACTGGGCTGGCCGGCTGCTGGCCGTCAGGATCAACGGCGCCGCCAGCCAGTGGGCGTACCGCGACGTGATCGAGGTGGTCGAGCGCGCCGGAGCGGACCTGGACGCGATCGTCCTGCCGAAGGTGGCCGGGCCAGCCCAGGTCGACTGGCTCGACCTGCTGCTCGGTCAGCTTGAGCAGTCGGTCGGCCTGCCGCCTGGCAAGATCGCCATCGAGGCGCAGATCGAGGACGCGGCCGGGCTGGCCGCCGTCGACGGCATCGCGGCGGCGTCCAGCCGCCTTGCGGCGCTGGTGTTCGGCCCGGCCGACTTCATGGCCAGCGTCGGGATGCGGTCGCTGCGAATCGGCGGCCAGCCCGCCGGCTACGCGGGCGGTGACGCCTTCCACTACCCGCTGATCCGCATCCTGGTCGCGGCGCGATCCGCTGGCCTTCAGGCCATCGACGGGCCGTATGCGGCGATCGGCGACATCGCCGGGCTCAGCGCGGCATCGGCCAGCGTCGCGGCCCTCGGGTATGACGGGAAGTGGGTCCTGCACCCGGATCAGGTGGCCCCGGTCAACGCCGCGTTCTCGCCTGATCAGGAGCAGTACGACCGGGCCGAGCTGATCCTGGACGCCTACTCCCACGCCACAGCGGTCCAGCTGCGCGGGGCGGTGCTGCTCGACGGCGAGATGATCGACGAGGCGTCGAGGAAGCTGGCCCTGGTGACCGCCGCGCGGGGCCGCGCGGCTGGCATGTCGCGAACCCGGCGCTTCGACCCGCCTGCCTGACCCGGGCGGTCAGCGCGTTTACGGCGGCTCTCGGCCGAGCATCGTAGCTGAAATGGACGTGCGGTGCAGTCTCGGGGGGACGACCCCCCGCACCCCCCCGCCGGGCAGTCTCGGGAGGACGACCCCCCGCACCCCCCCGCTGGGCAGTCTCGGGAGGACGACCCCCCGCAACCCCCCGCGGGGACGGGCTGACAGATTGCGGGCGCTATGGCGGTGATCCTTTCTTGCCCGCGCTGCGGCAGCGCGGTCCAGCCGCCGAGTGCGTGGTCGAGCAGCTGGCGCTGCGATCAGCACGGCGACATCCTGCCGCTCAGGCAGGTGCAGAGCCTGTCCCATGAGGGCCTGACCGGCTTGCTGCGCAACGCGGCGGTCCCGGTCATGCTGCCCTGGCCGCTACCCGACGGCTGGCTGGTGACCGGCTTCGCCGGCGCGGGCGATGAGCGAAGCGGTACCCGCGGCTGCGTCGTGGCGCTCTCCGGCCCCAACCCGGTCGGCGGGCCGGGCGAGCTGCTTGTGGTCTCCGAGGAACCCGGTATGGGCCTCGGAGCGTACTGCGCGGGAGTGGAGGGACCCGATCCTGGCGCCGGATTCGCGGCCAGGTCACCGCACGCCCAGGTGGAGTGCGGCAACCACGAGTTCCCGCTGTGGCACGTCGACGCGCCTGGATGCGCCGCCTTCGCGGGCGAGCTGATGGGCGGCTGGCTGTGGATCCTGCTCTGGCCGGACACCGCCGGCACGCTGCTGCTCGAGCCGATGCACCTGTGGGACCTGCGCGATCGGAGTCAGGACCTGGACCTGCCCTTCGGAGCGCGGTCGCCGCGGCTCCCCGGCGAAAGCGGCTAAAGTCGGCTGGTGCGCGCTGACCTGCCCATCCGGGCCGACCTGCCCATCCGCGCCGACCTGCACTGTCACAGCTCAGCTTCCGACGGCACCCGGCCACCCGCGGAGGTGATCCGCGCGGCGGCGGCAGCCGGCCTGGACGTGCTCGCGCTCACCGATCATGACACCGTGGCCGGGGTGGCCGAGGCGGCCGCGGCGCTGCCGCCGGGCCTGGCCTTGCTGCCCGGGATGGAGCTGTCCTGCCGGCGCGACGGTCACAGCGTGCACCTGCTTGCCTATCTCTTCGATCCCGACCATCCAGAGCTAGCCGAAGAGTGCCGGGCGATCAGGGCGAGCCGGGTGGACCGGGCCAGGGAGATGCTGGCCCGGCTCGCCGACCTCGGGGCGCCGGTGAGCTGGGAGCAGGTGACGTCGATCGCCGGTGGCGGCGTAGTCGGCAGGCCGCACATCGCCAGGGCCATGGTCGCCGCCGGGGTGGTCGGCTCGGTGCGGGACGCGTTCACGCCGGAATGGATCGGCTCGGGCGGCCGGGCCCACGTGGCCAGGTACGCACTTGACCCGGCGCACGCGGTTGCCCTGGTCCGCGCCGCTGGCGGGGTGAGCGTCCTGGCTCACCCGCTGGCCGCCACGCGCGGCTGGCTGGTGCCTGGCCGGCTGATCACAGAGCTCGCGCTGGCCGGGCTCCGCGGCGTCGAGGTCGCACATCCCGATCATGACTATCCGAAACGGGAGCAGCTCCGTACCCTGGCTGCTCAGCTCGGCCTGGTCGCGACCGGAGGCAGCGACGATCACGGGCAGCTCACCGGCGACCGGATCGGCTGCGAGACCACCTCGGCGCGGGATCTGGACGCGCTGCTGGCAGGAGCGATCGGCGCGGCGGTGCTGACCGGATGAGCCAGCTGACGTCCCACGTGAAGTACTTCTGGGAGGTCTTCGTGACCCTCCTGGTGATCACTGATCCGCCCGGCGTGGTGCCGGTCTTCCTCGGCATGACCAGCAGCCGTCCGAAGGCCGAGCGGAACAGGCTGGCCTGGCAGGCCGCCGTCGTGGCGCTCGGGGTGATCGTCGCCTTCGCGCTGTTCGGCCGGTCGATCCTGACCTACCTCGGCGTCCAGCTGCCGTCCCTGCAAGCGGCCGGCGGCCTGCTGCTGCTTCTTGTCGCGCTCGAGCTGCTGACCGGGAAGGCGGCCGATCCCGCTGAGCTCGAGAAGGCTCAGGCGAACGTGGCGTTCGTTCCGCTCGGGACTCCGCTGCTCGCCGGACCGGGCGCGATCGTCGCGACGATGCTGTTCGTGCAGCGCGTCGGCACGGTCGGCGATGCCATCGCGTTCGGTGCCGCGGTTATCGCGGTGGTCGTCATGCTCTGGCTCGCGATGCGCTTCTCCGGCGTGATCCTGACCGTGCTCAGGGACAGCGGCGTCGAGCTGCTCACCAGAATCGCCGGCCTGCTACTCTCCGCGATCGCCGTCCAGCTAATCGTTGACGCTGTGCGCACGCTGATCCGGGCCGGGCTGGGCTAGCGGCCAGGCCGCCGGCCGTAGGCGGGCTGCGCCGGGCCGGCGGCCAGGCTGTCGGCCGTCGGTCGGCCGGGCCGGGCCAGCGGTCAGGACCGCTCTCCGCGAACTGACCCCGGAATCGTGACGATTATAACCAGGAAACAGCCTTTTATCAGGACATCAATAGCTAGTGATGTCGATCAGGTGACGCTCAGGTGAACAGTGCTGACGACAGATGTGATCGTCGCCAGTCATTCATCCAACTTCGCCACCCGACCTTGTCACCCGAAGTACGCTCTCACTCGTCCAGTCTTGTGGCGGTTCGGTCCGTCAATGGCGTAGTGCGTGCTTGAGGTTACTAAGCGTCGTACTGTCATAACTTATGGTGCTCAACTACGAGCGCTAATGTCGCGTCTGCGTCGCTCGGAAGGGTCGGGATGTTCTCGGAGGTCGTCCACGTAGCGGCTGCATTCCCCGGCCTGGTGCATACGTCCTGGTGGAGTCAGTTGCACCACTATGTGCCGATCGGCGTCGTGGGCGCGATCTCATGGTCGGTCTGGCTTACCCGCTTCACGCTGTCCCGCGTCTACCGGCCGGTGGAGCCCGGCTACACGGCGACCACGTCGGTCGTGGTGCCGTCGTTCCGCGAGGACCCGGGCATCCTGCGGCAGTCACTCGACACGTGGCTGGCCGAGAACCCCACTGAGGTGATCGTCGTCCCCGACCTCGCGGACGAGGAGGTGATCAGGCTGCTGGAGGCGCGCGCCGCGACCGAGCCGAGACTGCGGGTGATCCCCTTCGCGCATACCGGCAAGCGGTCCGCCCTCGGCGTCGGGATCCGCGCGGCCCGCTCGGAGATCCTGGTGCTCGCCGACTCGGACACCTTCTGGCTGCCCGGGCTGCTGTCGGCCGTCCTGGCACCGTTCAGCGACCCGAAGGTCGGCGGCGTGGGCACCAGGCAGAACGTGTTCCAGCCGTACGGGAGCGCCTGGCGGCGGGTGGCCGACTGGATGATCGACGTCCGTTACAAGGACTACGTGCGGGCGCAGGCTCGGGCCGGCGCGGTCGCCTGCCTGTCCGGACGGACTGTGGCCTACCGGCGCAGCGCGGTCATGCCCGTGCTCGAGCACCTGGAAGACGAGTTCTTCCTCGGCCGGCGATGTGTCTCAGGAGACGACGGCCGGCTCACCTGGCTCGTTCTCGCCTCCGGCTACAAGACCGTGTACCAGTCGACGGCTCGCGCGCTGTCCATGTTCCCCGACACCCCCCGCGCCTTCCTCAAGCAGCGGCTGCGCTGGAGCCGGAACTCCTACCGGACGTATTTCACCGCCATCTGGAAGGGATGGCTCTGGCGGCAGCCGTTCATCTGCCAGCTCAGCGTGCTGCAGATCATGTTCACGCCGCTGACGATGGGCTTCGCGGTCACGTACCTGGTCGCGTGGGTGCTGCATCCGACGCCGGTTGTCGCCGCGGTCGCCGTTTCGTGGCTGCTCGCCGGGCGGGCCCTGCGCGGCGTCTCGCACCTGCGCGAGCGGCCTGGCGATATCTGGCTGCTCCCGCTGGTCGCGCTGATGACCATCATCGTCGCGCTGCCAGTCAAGTCCTACGCATTCGTGACCATGAACGTCCATGGCTGGCTCACACGCAGCGCGGATCAGCTCAGTCTCGGCGGTGAGGCGCAGTCGGCCTCGTCGCTGAACTAGAGGAGGCCTACGTGTCCCGGAAGAACCGCCGGAAGCGATCGGCCAGTCCTCGCAGCCGGACCCTGCTCACCATCCTGATCGCGCTGGTGGTCTTCGGCGTGCTCGGCACCACGCCGCTGATCTTGAAGGCGCTCAATCTGCACATCCAGCCGGTCGCGGCGAAGTCAGGCTACGGCGTTACCCTGCTGCCCGCGCCGACGAGCCCGAGCCCGGTGCCGCTCCCACCGGTGGCCAGGCCGATCGATCCGATGCAGCCGCCGGCCTCCCTGCCTGCCGTGGACCCGGCCAGGGAGGCGGCGCTGGTCAGCGCCGAGGACGCCAGGATCCGCATTCTGCTGCACGACGCGGTGCGTGTCTATCAGCCGGAGGTCCTGCCGATCAGGGCGTCCCTGCCAACTCTGGTGCTGACAGCCACCTCGCACGCGTACACCGCGACCGACCTGGCCAACTACGGGGCTCTGGTGATGCTCAAGCACCACGCAGCCCTGCTCATCGACAACGTATTCGTCTCCACGAACGCCAGGCTCAGCCTCGGGTCGGCGCGCCTGCGGGTGCTGTACATGGACAGCTCCACCGGCGGATTCGCCTCGATCGTCGGCTGGGGCGGCGACATGGCCTTCCAGGGCACCCCGACGCAGCCGTTCACGATCACTGGCTGGGACCGGGTCGCCAAGGCGCCGGCCAAGGATCAGGGCAACGGCCGGTCCTATATCCGCGACGTCGGCGGCAAGATGACCTTCACCAACGTCCGGGTATCGTCGCTTGGCTTCTGGAGCGGCCGCACCGGGGGCGTGGCCTGGACCGGCGTGAACGGGCAGCCAAGCACCGGCGGAGCGACCAGTTCGACGTTCACCAACGACACTTACGGCGCGTTCGTCGCCCGCGGTCAGAACATCAAGTTCACCGCCGACCTGTTCGAGTTCAACCAGCTGGACGGGCTGCACATCCACCGGTACTCGATCGGCACCTCGGTGATCTCAAGCTCGTCCTCGCGGAACGGCGGCAACGGGTTCCTGATCGACCGCGCGACCCAGAGCACCCTGCTCCGGCACGACGTCTCGCAGAACAACGAGGGCAACGGCTACTTCATCGACGGCCGGCCGCTGGTGAATGGCGCCTCGGCGTCGGGCAGCGCGGTGCAGCCGGGATCCGGGGCAACGATCGAGCGCAGCGCGGCGCTGGACAACGACCGGACCGGCATTCTGGTCGAGGGCGGCACGGGCACCGTGCTCCGGGCGGATCAGGTATGCGCGACGATCACCGGTATCGCGGCCAGGTACCACGCCACGGACACGGTCATCACAGGCAACGATGTCCGCTGCAGTCCCAGATCCGGCCTCTCCATCGGGCCTGCCGCGCCTGGCGCGATCATCTCAGGCAATTCCGTCTCCGGCGCCCGGATCGCGATGCTCGTCCGCAGCTCGGGCCGGATCGAGGTGGATAACAACCTGATCACCGGCGCCACCGTGTTCGGGATCACCGCGCGTGGACTGAACTCTCAGGTCAACGGGGTCGGGAATGTGATCTCCGGCACCGGGTTCCGCGCGGTCGATGCCCGCGCCGACGCCAGGCAGCCCGCGCTTTCTGGTACCAACACGACGCGGTGGCTGCACCACGTGAAGATCACGTTCTGGTCCTACCTGCAGTTCCACCCGCTGGCCGCGCTGTGGTTGAGCATTCTGGTCCTGGTGCTCGCCTGCTATCTGTGGTCGCGCCGTCGGCGCATGCCGCCGCACCCGTACCCGGCGAGTACCCACTGGCGTCCCGCTGGCACCGGATCTGCGCAGCCAGACCTGGTGATCGCGGATCCCGGGCCGGTGTTCGCTGGTGCCGCGGCAGGCGCTGGATCCGCCGACTTCGGTGCCAGGACCAGCCGCGCCGGGGCCGGCCAGCCGCTGACGATCGGAGCCGAGTGGCTGGACCTCCCGGCGGCATCTGCCTCGCCGGGGCCGGCCACCGCGCAGCCGTCCCAGCCAATGCTGACGCCCATGTCGTCCGCGCAGGGCGCGTCCGCGCTGCCGATGGCGGCGCAGGCCACGCCAGCTCGGGCCGCGACGGCGCATGCCGTGCCAGCGCACCCCGTGCCAGCGCACCCCGTGCCAGCGCACCCCGCGCCAGCGCACCCCGCGCCAGCGCACCCCGTGCCAGCCCAGCCGATGCCAGCTCGGGCCGCGGCGGAGGCAGCATCGGCCCAGCCAGCGGCGGCGCAGCCCATGCCGGCGCAGGCCATGCCAGCGCAGTCGGCGGCCGCCCTGGCCGCGGCGCTGCGGAAGCATTCGGATCACGGGCCGAACGGACCAGCGAGGTCGGACCGCGACGCCGAGCGCCAGCCCGCCCCGCCCAGCTCGGTGTGGGAGCGCTCGCCTGCCAGCGCTACGGAACCGGCCGTCCCCGACTCCGCGTGGGAGCCGATGCCCCGGCTGGCCCCCGCGCGTCACCGGGCCCCGATGCCGGACTCACCTCCTGACCCGGCGGTACCGTCCAGGCACCCGCAGCCGTGGGACTTCGGCTCATCGGCGCCGGAGCCGTCCTCGGAACGGAAGTCAGCTCGCGCCAACGGCGCTTCCGCGGCCAACGGAGCCCCGGGTTCGAGCGGCTCTTACGGTGCCGGCCGAGCCCATGGCAGCTATCTGCCTCCCAGCGTCGGCAGTTCCTCCGCTGGGAGCGGTTCCGCGGGTGGAGGCGGTTCTTTCGCCGGAGGCGACTCCTCCGCTGCGGGCCGGCCTTACGCCTCGGGCAGTTCTCCCGATCTTGGCTCGCGGTCGGCCGCTGATCTGCCTCCTGCTGGCCGCTCGCGGTCCGCCGCTGATCTGCCTCCTGCTGGCCGCTCGCGGTCTGCCGCTGGTACGCCTCCTGCCGGGTCGCCGTCCGCTGCCGGGTCGCCGTCCGGTGTCGGCCGGCCTTACGCCTCGGGCAGTTCTCCGGCCGCGGGGAGTTCTTCCGATCTCGGCTCGCGGTCGGCCGCCGACTTGCCTCCTGCTGGCCGCTCGCGGTCTGCCGCTGGTCGGCATTACGCCGCGGGCAGTTCCTCCTCCGCCGACACGCCGTCCGCTGCTGGTCGGCACCACGCCGCCGACCATCCTTCGGCTGCTGACGGTTCGGGCGCCGGCGGATCTTCCGGCGCCGGCGGATCCGCCCTGCCAGGCGGGCTCCCTGCCGAGGCCAAGACTCCCGCCGTCGAGGGTTCATGGGTCAGCGCCGACGACGCCGTCGATGCGACCCGGCCGATGCCGCAAGTGGTGGATTAGGCATGCTCCCGCGCCGAGGGCCTGACCCGATGCTGACGCCATTGGTGCCGCTGGTGCTGGTGGCGCTACTCACACTGCCGCTGACCGCCTGCGCGGCCGCGAGCGGACAGGGATCGAATTCCAGGTCGTCTACGGTCGCGCCGCTGGCCGCCGTGGGCGGAGGCCCGGACTGTCATCGAGCCGGGAGCCGGCGGGTGTCATCGGCTACCGACCTGGCCGACGCGCTGGCAACCGCGCGGGCTGGCCAGACGATCGTGCTTGCGCCAGGAGTGTACTCCGGCGATTTCGTGACCACGGTGTCCGGCCGGCCGTCCGCCCCGATCACGCTGTGCGGCTCCCGCCGCACGATTCTCCAGGGCATCAGCATGCAGCGGGGCTACGTGCTCTACCTCCAGGATGCCTCCTGGTGGCGCCTTGAGGGATTTACCGTCACAGGCGGCCAGAAGGGCGTCGTGGCCGATGGCGTGACCCATGACCTGTTGTACGGCCTGTACGTGCACTCGATCGGCGACGAGGCAATTCATCTGAGGTCGTTTAGCAGCGATAACACAATCAGCCATTGCGTGATCCGCCAGACCGGCCTGCTGGTGCAGTTCTTCGGCGAGGGAATCTACATTGGCTCGGCACACAGTAATTGGTGCCGGTACACGGGCTGCCGCCCGGACACCAGTAACAACAATAAGGTCATCGACAACAATATCGCTGATACATCAGCTGAGAACATTGACATCAAGGAAGGCACGACCGGCGGCCTGATCATGGGTAATCGCCTGGACGGCGCCGGAATGGTGGCGTCCGCGGCCACAGCCTGGGTGAACGTCAAGGGCAATGGCTGGACGATCGAGAACAACATCGGGGTCAACAGCATAGGCGACGGATTCCAGGTTCATCAGGTGTACCCGGGCTGGGGCGTCGGCAATGTTTTCCTAGACAACCATGCGCAGGTCAACGGTCCGGGTTACGGCATCTACGTGCAGAGCCATGACCTGCGGACCGTTGTCGCGTGCAGCAACGTGGCTGCCGGGGCCCGCCAGGGTTTGTCCACCATCTCATGTTCGAAATCCTGAGCAAGTGAATGGGAGCGACACGAATGCAATCGGCGAGTCTGCGCCTGACCGTGATCGGGACCGGCTATCTCGGTCTCACCCACGCCGTCTGCATGGCAGAGCTTGGGCACGAGGTCATGGCGATCGACGTGGACGAGGACAAGATCGCGAAGGCGGCACGAGGCGAGACGCCATTCTTCGAGCCGGGTCTTGAACCGCTCCTTCGCAAGAACCTGGAGTCTGGTCGGCTGCGCTTCACCACGTCATTCGCTCAGGCAGCAGACTTCGGGCAGGTCCATTTCCTCTGCGTGGGCACGCCGCAAGGTGCTGATGGCGCGGCCGACCTGAGTTACGTGTTCGCGGCGGTGGATGCCCTGGCTGCCCGGCTAGGCGGCCAGTGCCTGATCGTGGGCAAGTCGACGGTCCCGCCGGGGACCGCGCGGCAGGTGATGGACCGGGCCAGGACGATAGCGCCGGCCTCCGACGCCGTGGAACTGGCCTGGAACCCGGAGTTCCTGCGCGAGGGATTCGCGGTGCAGGACAGCCTCAGCCCCGACCGGCTGGTATTCGGCGTCACCTCGGAGTGGGCAGCCGATCTGCTGCGCCAGGTCTATTCCCAGGCCCTGGTCGCGGGCGTGCCAGCGCTTGTCATGGATCTTGAGACAGCCGAGCTGGTCAAGATGTCGGCCAACGCCTTCCTGGCGACCAAGATCTCCTTCATCAACGCGATGGCAGAGATGTGCGAGGCGGTGGGCGCCGACGTCGTGCGGCTGGCCGAGGCGCTGGCCTGCGACGACCGGATCGGACGCCGGTTCCTGTCGCCCGGTCTCGGCTTCGGCGGCGGCTGCCTGCCCAAGGACATCCGCTCGTTCCGGGCCACGGCCCAGCGTCTGGGCGTGACCTCGGTCGCGGATCTTCTGACCACCGTCGATGCGGTCAACCTGGGCCGCAGGAACCGGGTCACCGAGCTAGCCCGCGCGACGGTCGGCGGCTCGCTGGCCGGCAAGCGGATCGCTGTGCTCGGGGTGGCGTTCAAGCCCGACAGCGACGACATCAGGGACTCGCCGAGCCTTGACGTGTGCGGACGGCTGACTCAGGAAGGCGCGATCGTGTCCGTGCATGACCCGGTTGCCATGCCGAGCGCGGCCCGGATCAACCCGGACCTGCGTTGTGCCGCGACGGTCTCCGAGGCCGCCGACGGTTCGGACCTGGTCCTGCACCTCACCGAGTGGTCCGACTACCGTGCCATCGACCCGGTCGCGCTTGGCAGCGTCGTCGCCCGGCGTGCCATCATCGACGCGCGGTCCGCGCTTGACGCCGCGATGTGGCGCGCCGCGGGCTGGGACGTCCTGATGCTGGGCCAGCCGTGATCGATGGCAGCCATGATGGAAGGGCAGCCATGATGGAAGGGCAGCCGTAATGGAAGGGCAGCCATGATGAAAGCGCACAGGTGGCTGCTTGCCGCTGTCCTGTGCTGCGGGCTCGTGATCACCGCATGCGGAGGGCCGGCCAGCCACCTCGCGGCGGCGCCGCGACCTCCGGTCGTTCCCGGCCAGATCACCGCGGGCCCGGACCTGACCGGTGTCCAGCTGCCTAACTTCATCATGCCGCTGATCAGCGGCGGCATATCGCTGCCCAAGCGGCAGCTGACCCCGGGCGCCGTGACGACCACCAACACGACGACCGTCTGCAACCTGCCATCTCGCGTCCGCCCGCCGAGTATCTCCTATACGCTCCAGGCGGCCGTCTACAATTCGTATGGCTATACAGGTGCGCTGTCGAAGAAGTACATTCTGGATCTTCTGGTGCCTCTGTCGCTCGGCGGCGCCGAGGTACAAGCCAATATCTGGCCCGCGGCCATCCGCGGGACCGGCTTCTTCCAGAAGAACCAGCTTGACCACATTCTGAAGGACATGGTGTGCCGTCGGCTGGTTACGCTCAGCCAGGCGCAGCACGCGCTGGAGTCCGACTGGTACGCCGCGTGGCTGAAGTACGTGGTCGCGACTGGCCATATCTGACGACGAGAGGCATGGCGTCCTTGGTCGGCGCCGGGAAGGATGGCCGTGCAGGCGCGGATCGATCGGGTCACCGGCACCGTGAACACCTGGATCGTCGGCGACGACGATGAGGTGATCGTCATCGATCCAGGCGACGACGCTCCGTCGGTGCTTGCCGTCGTCGGTGACCGTGAGGTTCTGGCCGTGATCTGCACCCACGGGCACACCAGGCACGTCTCCGCCGCGTTCGAGGTCGCCAAGCGGGATGACGCTCAGGTCGCGGTTCACGTCGGCGACGCGCTGGCCTGGCGCGACGCGCATCCAGGCGCCGAACCGGATATCCAGATGGAAGACGGCGGGATCTTCGAGGTGGCCGATGCGACCATCGAGGTGATCCACGCCCCTGGGCACAGTCCGGGCTCGGCCTGCTTGTACAGCGAGGAACTCGGTGTCGTGTTCACCGGCGATGTCGTCGGCGCCCAGGGACCGGTCCCGCACGACGGAGCCTTCCCCGACTTCTCGCGGCAGCTGAGCGCGATTGGCGGGACCGTGCTCACCCTGGATGGCGACACCAGGATTCTGCCCGGGCACGGCGACGAGCTCACGGTCAGTACCGCCGAGCGACGTTTCGACTCCTGGGTGTCGGCCGGACCGCAGTCGCTGATCGAGGACTACGAGTAGGCATCACCCCGATGGATCGCCGGATCCAGGTGATAGGGCAGACGGCTGGCGGATTGCGGATTAGGCGGGTGGCTCAGCGGACAGTAGGAGACAGCTGTGCCGTTGGCGGGCCAGGATGGCATAGTGCAGCAGCTTGGCTTCGAAGGAATGCCGCGGCGGCTCTATCCCTGTACGCCCAGCAGGCTCCGGGCGTGGCTGGATTGCCCGCGCCGGTACCGGATGACCTATCTGGACCGGCCGCCGCCGTCCAAGGGACCGCCGTGGGCGCATAACAGCCTGGGCGCCAGCGTGCACAACGCGCTGGCTAACTGGTGGCGGCTGCCTCGGGCCGAGCGGACCGGGCCGGCCGCCGGGCAGTTGCTTGAGCGCGGCTGGATCTCCGACGGCTTCGCCGACGACTCCCAGGCGGCGCGGCATCTGCGGCGGGCCAGGGGGATGGTGGAGGCCTACGTGGCCGGGCTTGACCCGGCATGCGAGCCGGCCGGGGTGGAGCGCACGGTGGCGACGAAGACCGAGCTGATCGCGGTCTCCGGCCGGATCGACCGCCTGGACGACCGTCTGGCGGGCGACGCTGTCCCTGAGTCCGCGGCAGAACTCGGTGAGTTCGGCGGCCTGGGCCGGGGCCGCCAGCTCGTAGTCGTCGACTACAAGACCGGCCGGCATCCGCTCACGATCGATGACGTGCGCTCGTCGATGGCACTCGCGCTGTACGCGCTGGCCGCCGGGCGGGTGCTGCGCCGACCCTGCTGGAAGGTGGAGCTGCACCACCTGCCGACCGGGCAGGTGCTCGGCTGGGAGCACACCGCCGAGTCACTCGACCGCCAGTTGCGCCGGGCCGAGGACATCGCGGAGGAGTGCTCGGCGGCCGATGACCGGTTTCGCGGTGAGCCGGACACCGGGCGAGGCGATGACGTCTTCCCGCCGCGGCCCGGTGCCTGGTGCGGCTGGTGCGACTACCGCGCGCATTGCCCGGAAGGCCAGCTCGTGGCGGCGCAGCGGCGGCCCTGGGACGGTCTCACCGCCGACGACGGCCAGCTGATCAACTAGGGGCGGCTCAGGCTCACCAGGGCGGCTCAGGCTCACCAGGGCGGCTCTGCCTGGTTCCAGAACGCGGTTAGCATCGCCGCGGTCGTCTCAGGTGCCTCCACAGCAGGGGAATGCGCCGCGCCTGGGATGCAGATTCGTTCTGCGCGGAGCCGTTTCGCCATCTGGTCCTGAACGTCTGGCAGCCACGCGTCGTCGTTCTCGCCGTAGCTGACCAGCTTCGGCAGCTGCCCGACCGCGGCGAGCTCGCCAGTGCGGTCCGGGCAGTCGAGCAGATGCCTGGCCATCTCCGCCAGCCCGACCGGGCAGCTGCGGAGCGTGCGATCGTGCAGGAACTCGATGACCTCAGGCTTGGTGCCATCGGCCCGGGCCTGCGGTCCGAGCTGGTCATCCCAGAGCTGGCTGATCTTCATCCTGAGCGCGTCGACGTCATCTTCGGCCGGCCGCAGGAAGTCGAGCAAGTCGACCAGCGCGCGGGCGCGGTCACCGCCGATCGTCCCTGGACCGGACCCGAGCAAGGTGAGCGAAAGGAATGCGGCAGGTTCGGCGAGCACCGCCTGCCGTGCGATCAGCCCGCCGAAGGAGTGGCCAAGCAGATGCACTCCTCCCGCGTCCCCGGCGACAGCCGCCGCCACCGCGACCAGGTCGCGGGCTAGCTGGTCGAGGCCGTAGCCCGCGCAGCTGGTGGCGGGCTCAGACTCGTACTGACCGCGCATGTCGATCGCGGTAATCGCCCGGCCTGCGGCGGCCAGCGATTCGAACACCGCGATGAAGTCTTCCTTGCTGCCGGTATAGCCGGGGACGAGCAGCGCGGGCTGCCGTTCGCTGGCGCCGATGGCCGCCTCGGCCACGAGCGCGGCGAAGCTGCCGCGTGGTGTCTGGATGACGGTCGGGCTGACCTGCCGGGGCAGCCGTAGCGATCTGGGTGTGCTCACGGGGTCGCAGCCTACCCAGCCAGGCCGGCCGGGATCGAGTCCGCGCCGACGCGGCGCCGGCCCGGCGGCCACGACTCAGGCGGCCGACAGGTCTTGCGGCGGCGGTCAATCGTGGGCGGCCCGGTCAGCGGACTGGCCGGGCGGCTGTGGTTGCGGGCCGGCGGGCCGGTCGGCGGCCGGGACGGGTAGTGTGGCCGGGCCGGGTGGTGGTGGTGGTTACGGACCGATGGGTCGGCCGGCGGACAGGTCGCGTGATGCGGACTGGCCGGGCGGCGGTTGCGGGCCGGTGGCTCAGTCGGCGGACAGGTCGCGCAATTCGGCATGACTGGCCGGGCGGGTCGATCCGTGCTGGCTGTCTGCGGGGTGCACGCTGGCGGCGTGGCCGGCGCGCCCGCGCCCGGAACGCCGGCGTTTGCGTGGCCGGTCGTCGGCCAGCGGGTCCGTCGCAGGGAGGTGCTCGCCCGCTGGCTTCGGCGCATTGACCGGAGCGCCGCCCCTGGTTCGGCGCCTCGGCGCCCGCGGCGGGGCGTCACGCTGGCCGGCCTCGAACGTGTCCGCTGACTCGTCGCGAGGCTCACGGCGACCTGGCTCGGCCCGTCCGCTCCGGCTACGCGCGCCGCCGCGAGCGGCCTCCGGTCGACCCGAATCGCGTCGGCCCGGCCTGCCTGAGCCGCCATCGGCGAGTCTGCCGCCAGCCGATCGTGACTCGCGACCGCTCATTGCCTGCCGCGAGCGGGTCCGCCCGGTCTCGCCGATGTCCTCAAGGTCTTCTGCCTCAAGCCCGGCTCGCTCCCGGCGCGCTCTTGGCAGCGAGCCGCGAACGCCAGCGGGTATGCCGAGCGCGGCGAACAGGTGGTCGGATGTGGAGTAGGTCTCCAGCGGCTCGGGGTGGTCGAGGTTCAGCGTGTCATTGATCAGCTTCCACCGTGCCAGGTCCTGCCAGTCGACGAACGTGACGGCGACACCGGTCCGCCCGGCTCGCCCGGTCCGGCCGATCCTGTGCAGATAAGCCTTCTCGTCCTCGGGACACTCGTTGTTCACCACGTGGGTCACGTCGTCGACGTCGAGACCGCGGGCCGCCACGTCGGTGGCGACGAGGACGTCGATCTTGCCGCTGCGGAAAGCCCGCAGCGCGCGCTCGCGCTGGCTCTGGCCCAGATCCCCGTGGACCGCGGCGGCGGCGAAACCTCGCTCGGTCAGGGCTGCGGTCACCTGGTCGCATGCCCGGCGGGTCCGGCAGAAGACGATGGTCAGCCCGCGGCCCTGCGCCTGTAGCACGCGGGCGAGCACCTCGATCTTGTCCAGGTGGTGCGCGCGGAACACGTGCTGGTCGGTGGTCGGCACGTGGGCCGGCTCGTCATGCTGCTCGGCCCTGATATGCGTCGGCCGGTGCAGGTGGCGCTTGGCGAGAGTCACCACCTCAGAAGGCATCGTGGCCGAGAAGAGCATCGTCTGCCGATCCGTCGGCGTGAGCCGCAGGATCGATTCGACGTCGGGCAGGAACCCGAGATCCAGCATCCGGTCGGCCTCGTCGAGCACGAGGATGTCCACGCCGGACAGGTCAAGCTGGCCCTGGCGGGACAGGTCAAGCAGGCGGCCCGGAGTTCCGACGACCACGTCGACGGTCGCCAGCGCCTCGATCTGCGGTTCGTACGCACGGCCGCCGTAGAGGGTGACCACGTTCACGTCGCTGCGGCTGCCGGTCGTCCGCAGGTCGTCGGCGACCTGGATGGCCAGTTCTCTGGTCGGAACGACGACCAGTCCGCGCGGCGCCGCCCGCTTGCCGCGGGGCGTGCCGGCGATGTGCTGAAGGATCGGGATTCCGAAGGCCAGGGTCTTGCCGGTGCCCGTACGGGCCTGGCCGATGACGTCGTGCCCGCCGAGCGCGATCGGCAGGGTCAGAGCCTGAATCGGGAAGGCCGTGGTGATTCCGGCCGCCGCCAGAGCGGCGCAGATCGGCTCGGCGACGCCGAACTCTGCGAATGCCCTCGGCTCGGCCTGCCGCTCGGTGATGTCAGCCGCGGCCGACGCGTCCGCCGGGCCGGCGCCAGGCAGCCCGGTCGGCCGGGTGACAGCCACCAGGGTCTCATGCGCGGGCGGGAGAGACACCGCCTCGAACGGCGCGCTGTGGGTCGGCGCTGTCACGTCTGGTGCGGGCAGGTCCGGTGCTGTCAGCTCTGGCGCTGTCAGGTCTTGCGCGGGCAGGTCCGGCGCTGTCAGGTCTGGCGCGGGCAGTTCTTCGGTCGCTCGTTCTTGTGTCGTTAGTTCTTGCGTAGTCAGGGCTTCCGCCTCCATCGGTGACCTGCGGCCAGCCGGGCGCTTGAGCGTCCAGTCTGGTAGCCGCAGGCGGCAACTGACTCATCCTTCAGGACGGAGGGTTCGCCAGGAACCCGCACACGCCAAGCCCCGCTAACACTGGCCCTGGCAATCACCAGGAAGAGTCCGGTGCGGCTTACGGGCCAAGATGGCTCTCGGCAATCGCCGCACCTAATCGTAGTAACACGACTTCGGGGTGTCGCATTCCAAACGAAGTCGCTGCTCAGTGTAGCAACCTCGGCAGGTCGGGCGGCGCCGCCGGTGCCGCGGCGCGCGGCGAGCCATGCCAGGTACGGAGCCCGCGGCCCGAGCGGGCGTTGTTACGCTGCCGGTGTGACCGAGCAAGAATCCGAGTCCGATGGCGTCATTGACCTGCTCGGGCTGCTGGCGTACGCGTCGCTCGTAGCGTTCTTCCGGCTCGCCGACGACGCTGCCCTGGCCGTCTCGCTGCTCGACAAGGCCGACCTGGCGCGGATGGCTGTCGCGCAGTTCGGCCATTTCCAGCTCCTGCGCGAGCGGATCAGCGAGCTTGGCGCGGACCCCCAGGTGGCGATGCGGCCGTTCGTCGAGCCGATCGACGCCTTTCACGCGAGGACCGCGTCGGCCGACTGGCTGGAAGGCCTGGTCAAGGCGTACGTTGGCGACGGCATAGCGGCGGATTTCTACCGGGTGATCGCACAGTTGCTCGATCAGCCGACCCGCTCGCTCGTCCTTGAGGTGCTTGCCGACTCCGGGCACGCGGAGTTCGCGATCGCGCGGGTGCGCGAGGCGATCGCGGCCGATCCGTCCGTGGCCGGACGGCTGGCCCTCTGGGCCCGGCGCCTGGTAGGTGAGGCGCTCAGCCAGGCGCAGCGGGTAGCGGCCGAGCGCGAGCCGCTGGCGCGGTTGCTGGCGGGTGGCTCGGTGGCGCAGCTTGGCGAGATCGGCCGGATGTTCGCGACCCTCACCGATGCCCACGCGAAACGGATGGCCGCGCTCGGTCTTGCTGACTGACCGTGCTGGCTAGCCGCTGGGCTGGCTAGCCGCTGGCTAGCCGTGCGCTACTAGCCGCCGAATCCGATCCTGCGGGGTTCCGCCCGGCCCATCTCGACGTAGGCGAGCTTGTCGGCGGGCACCAGGACGGTGCCGCCCTTGTCGTCGTTGAGCACGAAGACGTTGCCGCCTTCGAGAGCCGCGATCAGGGCCCGCTCGATCTCCTCCGCCGAATCCGAGGTCTCCACCACGAGCTCGCGCGGAGCCATCTGTATGCCGATCTTGACCTCCACGGCGATCCTCCGCTTCGAGACGCCTGCCTCAGCTCCTGTCCCGAGGCTAACGCCAAGCACTGCCGCCGGGGGCGCGGCCGCGCCCCCGGCGGCTACGCCGGGAGCGAAAGGTCCGCCGCTCAGGCAGGCGGCGACGATCACTCCTGAGTCGTGCCAGCCTGAGTCGTGCCAGCCCGCGTCGCGTCGGCTTGGGTCGCGTCGGCTTGGGTCGCGTCGGCTTGGGTCGCGTCGGCTTGGGTCGCGTCGGCCGCGGCG
>DATNIU010000190.1:0-14303 GCA_035604275.1 Streptosporangiaceae bacterium
GATCGGCGGGCCCGCTGCCTGCCGGTGCCGCGCTACCGGACGATCTGACCGTGGCTGTGGCCGTGCCGCGGAAACGCCCTGGCCAGGGCGTCGGCGATGGCCCTGGCGCGCTCGGCGCAGCCGAATGAGTTGTAGTGAATGCCGTCCGGGAGGAACCAGCCAGGCCGTGCTACCGCCGCCCAGTTGAAGATCCGCATGTTCGGGTACCTGGCCAGAGCCCGGACCAGGGCGGCGTTCCAGGCCTGCTCGTTTGCGCTGGCCCAGGGACCGGCGGAGAGCTGAGTCAGCGTGTTGACCCACAGGACCGGCTCGCCATGGGCCACCGACATCATCCGCTGGATCCTGGCCGTCAGCCCGACGGCCGAGCCCACGGACACGTTCGCCGCGTCGTTGGTGCCCAGCGCGAACACCCAGCAGCCTCGGTATCCCTGCCGTCGCCAGGCGCTCGCCACGCCGTAGCCGTTGACCTGGCCGGGCATCTCCTCCACGATCGAGCGTCCGCCTGAGGCGTCCACCCGGAGGTTCTTCACGCCGACGCCGGCGTAACGAGCGGCCAGCCGCTGGGCCGGATCCGGCAGGTAGGCGGGGGAGATCAGGTCGACCGAGGTGGAGTCGCCGATGTGCGCTACCGACCGGCAGGACGTCCGCAGTGCCCTGGTCCGTGCCCTGGTCCTTGTCCTGGTGCGGACGACCGTGTGCCGGGCCGGAGTCCGCGCCGGGGCCTTCGCCCCGGCTGCCGGTCGTGCCGGAGGTCTGCGCCGCCCGGCCGGCGTCGACCTGGACCCGCCGTCGGCTGCGGCCTGCCCTGGCTGCGTCGCCTGCCCGGGCTGCGTCGCCTGCCCGTGCTGCGTGGCGGGCCTGGGCTTGAGGGCGGCGCCGGCTGACGGTCCGGCGACCGGAAGGTGCCGGGAATCGGCCGAGCTGGTGGCGCCCTGGAGGACGCTCGCCATCGCCACGCCGACCAGCGACAGGACGATCACGGTGGCGAGGCCTGCCGTCACCGCCCAGCGGGGCAGGCCGATCAGCCTGCGCTTGCCGGAAGGCGGGACCTGCGAGGGTCCCTGATCGAGGCTGTTACCCCGAAAGCGCATCGTAGTCTCCGTTCGGGTGAGCGCGACGCCGTGACCCGCTTGGCGCACGCGTACGAGCTGAATGCCTGGCGCACGCTTGCGAGCTGATGCCTGGGCGCACGCGTGCGAGCTGATGTACCGAGATCAGTTCGCGCGGCCAGGCCGGGGGATCGCACCCGCCTCGGGTCTGTGGGTGCTGCGGCGTCTCGCGCGGGGGTTGAGCTGCTGAGCGCACCGGCCAAGGGTGATATCCGGTACTTATATAACGTTTGCGATATTAGAGGGTATTTCGACTATCTCGGTGAGCGTCTTCCGGCCGGTGAATCGCGAGCCCGTGATTACTTAGCGTTACGACATACAACACCACGTTCCGGCGGCTGATTCCAGCGAACCGGATAAGACCAGCGTCAGAGCCGTTCACCAGCGTCGATGCGGGAGCGGATGGTGTTCCCGGCCGGGGCTAGCGGGCACTGCCAGTCGCTGCTGTACCGGCAGGAAGGGTGGTAGAGGAAGTTCAGGTCGACGATGATCGTCCCCGGCCCGCCGCCCAGATCGGCGCCCTTGGCGGTATCGAGCGCATAACGGCCGCCGCCGTAGCTGGTGTCTCCCGCTGTGCCGTCCCGCAGTGGGAGAAACAGCCCGCCCGCGTACTGCTGGAGCCACCACACGTCGATCGTCGCGCCGACCGGGGGAGGCAGCTCGAGCCGCCCGACCAGCCGCAGCGTGGTGCTGCCGTCTGCGCCGGCGGGCACGGACCGCGTCGCTGGCTCCGGCGCCGGCCGCAGCTCAAGCGAGAAACGGAGGGCAGGGTCGTAGGGCCAGCACGGCAGGCCGGACGCGCGCAGCGGGTCCGAGGGCGGCAGCGGGCTCTGCGGATGCGTGCGGAACAGCTCGTCGCGACCGGACCGCCAGAGCGCGTGGCCGCGCTCGGGCACGTCCTGCGCACGGACCCTCGCGTACAGCTCGCTCATCCTGCGGCGCCAGTCCGCGAGCGCGAGTTCCGCGCCCGCCGCCGCCGCACCGGCCCGTTCCCCGTCTGGCACTCCTGCGCTGGTCATGGCGGACCTCCCGGGTCATGCGGCTAGATCAGGTCACGGCGAGAACAAGCAACAGCTTGAACGGACCGGCCGTGCCGATTCATGCCGCGCGGGCCGGCTCTCTGCAATCCGCAGCACACGGCGCCGCCCTGGGCGCGGCGCCGACGTGGACGAATCAGGCCCGGCCGCCGCCTGACCAGGTCTTACGCAAGTGCAGACCTTCCCTCTTGACCTCAAGTGCGCTTGAGGAATTAGCGTCTGGGTGACCGGTACTCGGACGCTAACGGAGGCGGGCGTGAGCAATTGGGTGCGCGCTGCGGCGCTGGATGACATCACCGAAGGCGGCGCCAGGTCGTTCGCCTACCTGGACAAGCGGATCGCCCTGTTCCGCACCCGAGACGGGATCTTCGCCAGCGACAACCGCTGCCCGCACCAGGGTTACGCCCTGGTCCGCGGGGACGTGAAGGATGGCGTGCTCACCTGCGCCTGGCACAACTGGAAGTTCGAGCTCGGCACAGGTACCTGCCGGTACGGCGGGGAGAACATCAGGACCTACCCGGTGCGGGTCCGCGAGGGCCAGGTGCTCGTCGACATTACCGATCCGCCGGCCGAGATCATCCGGCCCGACCTGTTCGCCAGCCTGGCGGCGGCCATGGATGACCTCGACATCGGCCGCGTGGCGCGGGACGCGATGCGGCTGCAGCGGATCGGGACGCCGCTGGCGGATGTGGTCCGCGAGGGCGTCAGGTACGCCGCGCCGCGGGCGGAGTACGGCTGGGACCATTCGCTGGCGACGCTCGCGGACTGCCTGCGGATGAGCGGGTTCTTCACCGAGTCGCTCCGCGCGCTGCCGGTGATCCAGGGCCTCTCGGTGGCCGCGCAGGATCAGGTCCGGCGTCCGCCGCGGCACCGGCCCGAGCCGGTCGACCCGGTGGCGACCTACGGGTCGATCGCCGCAGCGCTGAGCGCATATCCGGTGCTGGTCGACTCCGAGCGAGCCGACGAGGCAGAGGCGCTGCTCCGCGGGCTGATCGCGGCCGGGGTTCCGGCTCCGGTGCTGCGGCACACCCTGCTGACCGCAGTGACCGATCACTTCCTGGCCTACGGGCACTCGATGATCTTCGTGCAGAAGGCGTTCGAGCTGCTGGACGGGATCGGCTGGCAGGAGGCCGACACCGTGCTGTCGCCGCTGGTGCCCGAGATGGTGCTCGGCACGCGGTACGACAAGCTGCCGTACATGCGCAAGTTCCTGCATGCGTGGGAGGGTGCCGAGCCGGATCTTCAGGCGCTGGCCAGCCGCGGTGGCACCGGCGGGTTCGACCAGCCGGCTTACCGCAGGGCGCTCACCGACGGCTCGCCGCAGGACGCGTTCGGGGCGCTGGTGCGTGCCCTGGAGGACGGCGCGCCGGTGACCGCGGTGATCGACGCGACCGGCCGGGCGGCGGCCGAGCGGCTTGCCAGGTTCGACATCGAGCTGGATCTGGACGACACCAACGAATGGGGCTGGCTCGACGTCACCCACACGCTGACCTATCTCAACGCGCTGCGCTGGGCGTGGTCAGCCGATCCTGCACCGCAGGTGCTGCGCGGGCTGTTCCACGCCGCCTGGTTCGTGCAGTGGACCGGTCAGTTCGACGAGCGGAACCCGGGCTCTGACCTCGGCAGGCCCAGGCCGCATCCGACGCAGGATCCGGCCGAGGTGCACCGGGCCATCGCGAGTCGTGATCCCGAGGCGGCGATGGCGCTGGTCGACGGCTATACCGGGCCGCGCGCCGAGCTGGAGCGAGCGCTGATCCGGGCGGCGGCGGAGGACCATTCCACCGCGCCGATCATGGTCGCGCACGTGGTGAAGACGGCGCGGGCGGCTGTGGAGGAGTCCCGTGCCCTCGGTGACGGACCGGAGTCAGCCGAGCCGATCGCGGCGGCGGCGCGGTTCCTGGCCAGCCCGAAGCGCGAGCGGTTCGTGTACCAGTCCACACTCGACGCGATCACCACCCTGCGCGGCGTCCCCAAGCCAGAATCCGACCAGGTCAGGCCGTAACGCCCGGTAAGCTCGCTCGGTCAACGGTCCCTGCGGCCCCACAGACCTCACAAGTCCCACGTGTCTCGAGACTCAGTTGCTTACCTGCGGGCTGAAGGCACTTAGCACGGATTCCAGTCATGTTAACGCCCGTTATGTGAGAAATGTGGCCACGAAATCCGTGCTAAGTGGTCTGATCCCGGTAGGGAAGGTCGTGCGAGCGCAAGAATGGGGCGCAACTAGAGCCCTCGGGACGCTGTTCGAGGTCGTGGCGCGGGGTGGAGGCATGACGGGTCAGCTAAGCCGCCTGCGATCATGCCGGCCGTGCGGTCGGCTGGGCTCCCATTGTCGGGTCGGTCGCTGGGAGGGCCAGCAGGGGCGGCTGGCCGGCGTCGCGCGGGCTAGCTGGAGGCGACTTGCGTGAGCTGGCTGGCGAGCCGGGGGACGGCCTGGCCGATGGGGTCCCGGATGATCGCGGTGGCGATCTCGTCATAGGGCGTCGGGTCGCGGTTCACGATGACCAGGCGGGCGCCCGCGTCGGCGGCGACCGCGCACAGTGACGCGGCCGGCTCGACGGTCAGCGTGCTGCCGATGGCGAGCATCAGGTCGCACTGAGCGGCGCTCCGGACCGCTCGGGAGAGCTCGCCCCGGTCCAGCGGCTCACCGAACATGATCGTCGCCGACTTGAGAATTCCTCCGCAGCGCTGGCACGCCGGATCGGTCTCGCCATTCCGCACCCGATCGAGCGCCGATGCCATCTGAGTTCGAACGCCGCATCCGACGCAGACGACGCCGGCCAGCGTGCCGTGCAGCTCGATGACGCGGCCGCCCGGAGTGCCCGCTCGCTGGTGCAGGCCATCGATGTTCTGCGTGATCACCCAGGTGTCGATGGCGCGGGCAAGGTCGGCGAGCGCGACATGCGCGGCGTTGGGCACCGCCGACCAGGCCGGATGACTCAGCCTGGCCTGCCAGGACCGGCGCCGCAGGGCAGGGTCGCTGAGATAGGCCTGGTAGGTGAACAGCTTCTCCGCAGCCGGATCCCGGGTCCACAGACCTTGTGGGCCGCGGAAGTCCGGGATGCCTGAGTCGGTCGAGATGCCTGCCCCGGTCAGTACCGTGACCCGGCTGACTCCCCGCACCCAGGCAGGAACGCCGTCCGAAGCGCTCATCTGGACATCGTCACCGCTGCGACCAGGCCATGCAAGCTGGTGGTGCCGGGGCGGGGTGGCCGTGTGTGCCGGGGTGGCGGGGCCGTGTGTGCTGGTGGTGCCGGGGTGGCCCGTCGTCGTCGGCGACTATCCGGGGCCGATGACACGGTCGGCCAGCCCGGCCTCGCGCCGTTCTCCGCGAGTGCGGCCCCGCGGCGATCCTGCTCGGCTGGCGTCATGGGCGCGGTTCTCGACCGGTCGGCCGCCGGGTGCTCTCCCGTCGCGGGATGCCGGCCGTGCGAGCGAGCCCGCGGCTACGGCACCGGGCCGTCGCTGGCGGTGACTGCAACGGCCTCGATCTCGACGAGCTGGCCGTCGTATCCGAGCGCCGCCACGCCAAGCAGCGTGCTTGGTGCGTCGTGATCACCGAACGCGGCCCGCACGACGTTCCAGGCCGCGACCAGGTCGCTGCGCTCGCCGGACGCGACGAAGATCGTCGTCTTCAGCACATCGGCCAGCCCGGCGCCAGCGGCGGCGAGAGCGGCGGCGAGGTTCGCGACTGCCTGCCCGGCCTGCGTGCCGACGTCACCGGGGCCGACAACGTTCCCGCCGTCGTCCAGCGGGCACGCGCCCGCCGTGAACACCAGCGCTCCCGGCTGCGCGACGGAGGCGTAGGCGTAGGGAACGCCGTCGTGCAGGCCCTCGGCGCGGATCAGATGTGCGGTCATGGGCTGAGGATGCCGGTGCCGGTCAGGCCGGGTCAACCGAGATCGGGCGGCCGGGAGTCTGGCAGATTACCGGCATGACACCGCGCGCAGTCGTCATCGGAGCCGGGATCGGCGGCCTGGCAGCGGCGGCCGGCCTGCACCGGGCCGGGTGGGATGTCACGGTCTGCGAGCGGGCCGCGGCGCTCACTCAGGTCGGCGCGGGGATAGCGGTCGCTCCCAACGGCCTGCGCGCGCTCGACACCATCGGCGCTGGCCAGCCGGTTCGTGCTCGGGCCACGCACCAGGAACTGGGCGTCCGCCGCACGGACGGACGCTGGATCGCCCGCAGCTCGGGGCCGGCGATCGCAGCCAGATTCGGCGACCCGGTCGTCCTGCTCACCCGCGCGGCGCTGGTCGACGTGCTGCTCGGCCGTGTTCCCGACCGGGCGCTTCGGCTGTCCGTTACGGTCACCGCCGTGGCGCCGGGCGACCGGGATGGTCCGGCGGTGGTCAGCACCACGGCCGGTGATCTGGATGCCGACCTCGTCGTGGCGGCGGACGGCATTCGCTCGCAGACGCGTGCCGCCGCCTTCCCCGGCCACCATCAGCTGCGCTACGCCGGATTCACCACCTGGAGGTTCCTGACCGATCCGATGGAGCAGCCCGGCCCGATGAGCGAGACCTGGGGCAGCGGCGCGGTGTTCGGCGTGATGCCGCTGTCCGATGGCCAGGTCTACTGCTACGCGGCCGCCCGCTCCGCGCCCGGCGTCAGGGCCAGCGACGAGCGTGCCATGCTGATCGGGCTCTTCGGTGCCTGGCATGAACCGATTCCGCGCCTGCTCGGCTCGGTCAGCGCCAACCAGATTCTGCGACATGACGTCGAGGAACTAGCGGGGCCGCTGCCGGCCTTCCACCTGGGCCGGATCGCGCTTGCCGGAGATGCCGCCCACCCGATGGCACCCAACCTCGGCCAGGGCGGCTGCCAGGCGCTGGAGGATGCCACGATGCTCGCGCGGCTGGCGGCGCCGGCCGACCCGGACCGCGTGCCCGGACTGCTGGCCAGGTACACCGCTGTCCGGCAGCCGCGCACGACCGACATCGTGCGGCGATCTCGCCGGGTGGCAGCGGCGGCTACCATGACCTCGCCGCTCGCGGTCGCGATCCGGAACGCCACGGCGATGACCATGGGCAAGCTGATGCCCCGGGCCGCGCTGCGCGGTCTCGCGCCGGTCTACGACTGGCACCCGCCGCCCGCCCCGTGACGAGCGCACTCGGCCCGGATCAGGTCTTTGAAACCATGATCACGCCATTCTGCCGGGGCCGGCTCCTGGCAAAGATCGGTGTGATCATGAATCGGCTTCATCCGGGATGCGGAGGCGCCCGGGACCGGTGGAAATGGTGCGGACATTCAGCCGATCGGAGGGAACGAGCACCGGAACGCTGGGTCGATTGGTCTCGGTTTGGCCACGAAGGGCCGTCCTGGTTGCATGATCGTCAGACGGAGTGAATCGTGTGCTTCAATGTTTTAGCAGTCCCAGTGCGAGGACAGTCCACCGATGGATCATGGTTCATTGGAGATCAGCGGCATCACGGTCCGGTTCGGGAACCTCACCGCGCTCGACAATGTGTCGCTGACCGCACCGTCGCGCCAGGTGACCGGGATCATCGGGCCGAACGGCGCGGGGAAGACCACGCTGCTGAACGCGGTGTGCGGGTTCGTCAGGCCGCAGGCGGGCCAGATCAGGTTCGAGGGACGCGACCTCACCAGGATCAGGCCTCACCGGCTGGCCGGGCTCGGGATCGGGCGGACGCTACAGTCGATCGGCCTGTTCGCCGGGCTCACCGTGGTCGAGAACGTGATGATCGGGGCGAGCGTCCTGGCCAGGGCGGGCTTCTGGTCGGCGCTGGCCGGGCTGCCCAGGTCCGACGCCGACGAACGGCGGCTCAGAGCGCTCGCGATGCAGGCGCTCGACCGGGTAGGCGCCGCCGACGTGGCGGATCGCCGGCCGCAGACGCTCCCGCACGGGCCGCGCAAGCGGGTCGGACTGGCCCGCGCCCTGGTCAGCGAGCCGCGGATGCTGCTGCTCGATGAGCCGGCCAGCGGGCTGGCCGAGGACGAGCTTCCCGAGCTTGGCGAGCTGATCACCGCGATCGCCAAAGACGTGGGCGTTCTGGTGATCGAGCACCGGATGGACCTGATGATGTCGGTCTGCGAGCGGATCTTCGTGCTCGACTTCGGCGTTCTGATCGCCCAGGGGACCCCGGCCGAGATCCAGGCGAACCCGCTGGTCACCGAGGCTTACCTGGGAGCCGTCCATGAGTGACAGCCGCCCGGCCGGCCGCGGGCAGCTCGCGAACGCCGCGGCCGCCCTGGCGGTCGAGGACATCACCGCGGGGTACGGCGCGGTCCGGGTCCTGCACGGCGTCTCGGTGACCGCCGCGCCCGGCACGATCACGGCGATCCTCGGCGCCAACGGGGCCGGCAAGACCACGCTGCTCCGCGCGATCGACGGCTCGATCCGCCCGGCCAGCGGCCGGGTGCTGCTCGACGGAACCGACCTGGCCGGGCGCCGCCCCGAGGAAGTAGCCAGGGCCGGCATCGCGCACGTGCCCGAGGGCCAGGGCGTGATCACGGAGCTGACGGTCGCCGAGAACCTCCAGCTTGGCCTGCTCCTCCGGCCACGGGCGGATCGCGCTGCCGCGGCAGCGGAGATCTACCAGCGGTTCGGCGTGCTGGCCGAGCGGAAGAACCTGGCGGCAGGGACGCTGTCCGGCGGCGAGCGGCAGATGCTGGTGATCGCCAGGGCACTGGCCACCCGACCGCGGGTGCTGCTGCTTGACGAGCCGTCGCTTGGCCTCGCACCGAAGATCGTGATGGGCGTCCTGCACCTGATCCAGCAGCTACGGGATGAGTCCAGCCTGACGATCATCCTGGTCGAGCAGAACGCGCGCAGCGCTCTGGCGATCGCGGATACCGGAATCGTGCTCAACCTGGGTGCCGTGGTCGCCCAGGCGCGGGCGTCTGACCTCGCTACCGACGATGCGCTCCGCCGACACTACCTGGGCTTTTAGGAAGGCGGGCGATGGTCGAGTTCCTGGAATTCACGCTCAGCGGGCTCGCCGCTGGGATGGTCTACGCGGCGATCGCGCTGGCGCTGGTGCTGATCTGGCGGGGCACCCGGGTCCTTAACTACTCCCAGGGCGCGATGGCCATGCTCACTTCCTACATCGCCCTGACCGTGATCAACGAGACCGGCAGCTACTGGCTCGGCTTCGCCGTCGCGCTGGCTGCCGGGCTGATCCTGGGCGCAGTCGTCGAGCGGACCGTGATCCGCCCGGTCACCGGCAAGCCTCCGCTGAACGCGGTCATCGTCTCGATCGGCCTGCTGATCCTGCTCGAGGGCCTGGCCGGGGTGCTCTACGGGTCCAACAACCGCTCGTTCCCGTTCGCCTACTCGGTCAACGGGCTCAGCATCGGATCGGTGGCCCTCGGAATCACCAGGAACGACCTGTTCACCGCCGTGGCCGTGCTCGGTGCGGCGGGCCTGCTCGCCGCGGCATTCAGGTATACGTCGGCCGGGCTGCGACTGCGGGCGACCGCCTTCAACGCCGGAGTGGCCAGGCTGCTCGGAGTCCGGGTCGGCCGGATGCTGACACTGGGCTGGGCGCTGGCCGGGCTGATCGGAGCGCTGGCCGGGATGCTGGTCACCCCGCCGCTGCTGAATCCGAACAGCATGGATGCGATCTTCGTGCTCGGCTTCACCGCGGCGGTGATCGGCGGGCTGGAGAGCCCGGTCGGCGCCGTCGCGGGCGGCCTGCTGCTCGGGGTCGTGCTCAACTACGCGAGCGGCTACCTGGGCAGCGAGTCGGTCAACCTGTTCGGCCTGGCCGCGCTGCTGCTCGTGCTGATGTTCAGGCCGACCGGCCTGTTCTCCGCCGCGCCGGCCAGACGGGTGTGACCATGGCACGCTCACCCGACCCGAGGCCGGCCGGCAGGCTGGGCGGCCTGGCCGCGCCGACTCTGGTCCGCCATCTGGGCGCTGCCGTGCTCGCCGGTGTCGTGCTGCTGATCGGCTCGAACACGATCGGCGACTACCGCGACTACCAGCTGGCCAACGTCGCGGTATACGTCGTCGCGGTGGCCGGGCTCACCCTGCTGATCGGCCTGAGCGGTCAGATCTCGATCGGAAACGGCGCGTTCATGGCCGTGGGCGGCTATCTGGCCGCGCTGCTGCTGGCCGACCTGAAGTGGCCGCTGATCGCGATCCTGCTGGCCGCGACGGCCGGCGCGGCGGTGGTCGGTGCGATCTTCGGCGTGGCGGCCGCCCGGCTTCGCGGTCCCTACCTGGCCGGGGCCACGCTGATGCTCGCCGTGGCCCTCCCGTCGGTGGCGACCAGGTTCCAGAGCGTGCTCGGCGGCGACCAGGGACTCGGCTTCTTCATCGGCGTGCCCGGATTCCTCGGGCCGAACGTCTCGCCGTACCGCTGGCTGGCCTGGGTCACCTGCGGCGCGGCCCTGGTCACCATGGTCCTGCTGGCCAACCTGATCCGCAGCCGGACGGGCCGAAGCTGGCGGGCGGTGCGGGACGACGAGATCGCCGCCGCCCTGGCCGGGCTCAACGTGGCCAGGCTCCAGATCCTGGCATTCGTCGTCAGCGCCGCCTGCGCCGGGCTCGGCGGCACCCTGCTCGCGATGTGGAACCAGTCCGTATCGCCTGGCCTGTTCAGCCTCACCCTCTCCATTCAGCTGCTCACGGCGGCGGTGCTCGGCGGCCTCGGCAGCCTGACTGGCGCGGTTCTCGGCAGCGCGATCGTGGTGCTTCCTTACACCTATCTGCAGAACCAGGCGATCAGCCTCGGAATGACGACGGCGACCGGCTCGAACGTCCCGATCCTGGCCTACGGCGCCGTCCTGATCGTCGTGATGCTGGCGTTCCCGGCCGGAATCCAGGGCCTGCTTGCCTGGATGGTCCGCGCCAGCAGAGTCCGCCAGGCCGTGCGGTGGCTGACCGGGCCGCTCGCCCGGCGCGCCTCGCCTGGCCCATCTGTCCATTCCGCGGCATCTGGCCACCCCGACCAGAGATCCGCCCCGGCCGCGGAGCCCCAAGAGAAGGGAACAACATGAGCAGTTCACACCGTGCGAGGCTGGCGGCGGTCGCCGGGCTCGCGGTCATGAGCATGGTCGCCGCGGCTTGCAGCAGCAGCTCGAGCGGCGGCGGTGGCGGTGGCACCGTCTCGACACCTGGCATCACCAAGACCACGATCACGATCGGCAGCCACCAGCCGCTCACCGGCATCGCCGCGCCCGGCTACGACGAGATCGCCCCGGCGTCCAACGCCTACTTCCAGTACGTCAACGCACACGGCGGCATCTTCGGTCGCAAGATCATCTACAAGTACCTCAACGACCAGTACAACCCGTCGATCACATCGACGGTAGTGACTCAGCTCGTACTGAAGGACAAGGTCTTCGCCATCTTCAACGGCCTGGGCACCCCGACCCACCTGGCGGTCGCGCCGATGCTCAACTCCGAGCACATTCCCGACGTGTTCGTCGCCTCTGGCTGCGAGTGCTGGAACGCGACGTCCGCGCTGCCGGACACCTTCGGATGGCAGCTGGACTACGTACGCGAGGGCAAGATCCTCGGCTCGTACATCGAGCAGCACTTCAAGGGAAAGAAGATCGGCTTCTTCTACCAGAACGACGAGTTCGGCCAGGACGGCGTCAAGGGACTGAGCGATGAGATTCCCAAGTCCCAGATCGTCGCCGAGGAGAGCTACGTCCCGACCAACATCAAGATCGCTCCGCAGGTCGCCGCGCTCAAGGCGAAGGGCGCCCAGGTCGTGGTCTCGTTCTCGGTGCCGGCCTTCACCGCGCTGCTCAAGCTGACGATGCTCGGGCTGAAGTACACCCCGCAGCTGGTGGTCAGCGATGTCGGATCCGACCCGATCACGCTCGCCGGGCTGCTCGCCTCGTTCGCCAAGAACAAGACCGCGGGCTTCGGCAACGCCCTGACCCAGGGCATCATCACCGACGGCTACCTGCCGTCGCTCGGCTCGACCTCGAACAGCTGGATCACCTTGTTCAAGAAGATCCACGACACCTATGTCCCGAAGCTGCCGTTCGACGGCAACGTTCTGTACGGCATGTCGGTGGCCTACACGTTCGTCCAGGCGATGTTCAAGGCAGGCAAGAACCCGACGAGGGAGTCCCTGATCAGTGCCATCAACGGCGGGCTGCCGCAGGGAGTCTCGGTCGCGCCGTACGTCTACTCGGCGACCGACCATAACGGGATCTCCGGCGCTTACATGGGCGTGATCAAGAACGGGGCTCTGGTGCCTACGGGCGGCGTGCTGGTAACCGACGACACGGCCACCGGGGCAGTCACGGCGTACACCACACCTCAGCTGGCCGCTCCGGCCAGCGGGATACCGTCGCCCTGACCCGCCCGTCTGGCCGGGGCTGCCTGACCAGGGCTGCCTGACCAGGGCTGCCTGACCAGGCCTTCGTGGTCGGCCGACGCGGCCCGGTCGCTCATCCGCAGGTGAGTGACCGGGCCGCGTCGTGCCGGGTGCAAGGCCGTGTCGTGTGCCGCGTCGTGCCGGGTGCAAGGCCGTGTCGGGTGCAAGGCGGTGCCGGGAGGTGCCAGGGGCGCGCCGTGGCCGTCACAGCGCGGAGCGGAGGGGCGGATCGCGTCCTGACTGTCTGGGCCGGACCGCGGCGCCTCGGCCGGCGCTGCGGGGAGCGCTCCGGGGAGTGCTACGGCGTGATGGCGAGGGCGCACGGGAAGCTGCCCACGCCGACCTGCTGGCCGGCCCGGTCTGTGGTCGTGCTGATCGGGGTCACCGTTCCGGCGACCAGGCTGAGGACGTACGCGGTCCCGCCATTCGGGGTGACGCTGATCGCGACCGGGCCGCTGCCGACCTTGACCGGCGTGCCCGGCTTACCGGTCGCGGTACCGATCGGGGTCACCGATCCCGCGTAGTAGCTGGCGACGTAGGCGGTCTTGCCGTTCGGGGTGATCGCGATCGTGTACGGACCCGGCCGCGCCACCTTGATCGGTTTTCCTGCCTTATCGGTGGCCGTGCTGACCGGGATCACGAGCGCCGGGCCGTCGTCGGCGACGTAGGCGGTCTTCCCGTTCGGGGTGATCGCGATGGCATCCGGCCCGGCGCCGACCTTGATCGCCCGTCCGGCCTTCCTGGTCGAGATCGGGGTGACGGTGCCGGCCTGGTAGCTGGCGACGTACGCGGTCCTGCTGTTCGGGGTGATCGCGATCGCGTAAGGTCCCGGGCGCCCGACCTTGATCGCGGCTCCGGCCTTCCTGGTCGCGGTCGAGATCGGGGTGACCGTGCCCGCCGTGTCGCTGACGACGAAGACTGTCTTCCCGTCCGGCGAGACGGCGATCTGAGCGGGCCCGGCGCCGACCTTGATCGGCTTACCGGCGGCACCGGCCGCGGTATTGATCGGGGTGACCGTGCCTGAGCCGTTATTGGCGACGTAGGCGGTCTTGCCGTTCGGCGTGATGGCGATGGCGTCTGGCCAGCGGCCGACCCCGATCGCCTTCCCTGCGATGTCGGTCGCGGTGCGAATCGGGGTTACCGTCCCCGATGTGCTGCTGGCGACGTAGGCGGTCCTGCCGTTCGGCGTGATGGCGATGGCATCGGGCCCGCGTCCCACGGAGACGGCCTGGCCGGCTCTGCCGGTGACGGCCGAGATCGGGGTCACGGTTCCGGAGGAGTAGTTCGCGACGTAGACGGTGATCGAGGCGGCGCGGACCGCGGCGCCGGCGCCTGGCGTCCGGGGGACGGCGGGGGAGTCCGGGGCCGCGCTCCGGGCCGGACGGGTCGCCGCACCGGGCTCACGTGCGGCACGTGGAGCGATGGCCGGGGCGGTCGCGGCGGCGGTTCGCGCGTCCCCGGCGGCCGGGCCGACCTCGGCGGCCTTCGCTCCGCCGGAGGACCGGGAACTAGCGATCGCGGTCGTGAGCGCGATCGCGTACGCACCGCCCGCTCCGGCGAGGGCTAGCGTGAGTCCGGTCGCGACGATACCGATGTGCCTGGTCACGAAGGCCTCCCGGGAAGTTCACGCACAAAACGGCAGATGTCTGGTGCCACGCGCCTCACAGTTATACCGGCACAACTCCAGATGTGGCCGTTTCCTCAGCCGTTTCCCAGCAAGCCCACATGATCGTGGATGATCAGCCGCGGAATCCGCGGCCCGATCCTCCGCGATCCCTAGAAACCGGGCGGTGGGCTGGTCTGGCGCGCGGGTCTGGCTGTGGGGCGGGTGTGGGCTGGGCGGGGGGCGGGAGATGGCG
>DATNIU010000191.1:0-4785 GCA_035604275.1 Streptosporangiaceae bacterium
GGGCGGACGAAGTCGCCGGGGAGGGCGGAAGTGATCCGGTCCGAGCCGCCGTGACGTATCTCTGGTGTCATCGGCTGGCATGGAGGCGTGGTGCTGACCAGGCTTGACCCGGTGTGCCTGGCCGACTGGGGCGCGCAGCGCACGGCGGAGCATTGCCTGCTGGCCGGTGCACCCGTTAGCGTCCAGGTTGTGGAGGGGACGAACGCGCTCGGGCCGGTTGGCGTCCCGGTTGCGAAGGGGGCGGACGCGCTGCTTGCCGCGCGCCTGGCCGCCGGAGACGATCACGCTCTCGCTGAGATCTTCGACCGGCTGGCGCCTGCCGTGTATGCGGCCGCGCTGCGGGTTCTCGGCCAGGGCACCGCTGCGCAGGACGTTGTCCAGGACGTATTCGTCGAGCTGTGGAGACATCCCGGCAGGTACGATCCGTCCGCCGGGACGCTGCGCACCTTCTTGCTGATGCTGGCCCGGCACCGGGCGGTTGACCTGGTGCGCAGCGAGCTTCGCCGGATCGCCCGACAGGAGCGCCAGCACCGGCTGACGCCCTGGCAGCAGAGCCCGCCGGTCGATGAGGAAGTGGCTGCCGCGGAAGCAGCCAGCGCCGTCAGGGCCGCGGTCCGGCTGCTGCCCGACGGTCAGCGCCGAGTCGTCGAACTCGCCTACTTCGAGGGGCTGACCTGCCGCGAGGTCGCGCAGGCGGCCGGAATCCCGGAGGGCACCGCCAAGTCCCGGCTGAGGCTGGCGCTGGCGAAGCTGGAAGCCGTGCTAGACCGTCAGCTACTGGAGTCGTCATGACCGCCGACGAGCGTGATCCAGTTGTGCTGCCGCCCGGTCTGCGGGACCGTGTCCTCGCGGCCTCCCGGCAGGCACGGGCGGCCGGGCACTACGTCCCAGAGGTCGCCGAGGTCTCGCCAGCAGAGGCGTTCGGCCGGTCGGCCGACGCTCTGCACGGACTGCTGTGCGCGCTGCGCGAGGAGGACTGGCGGGAACCCGTGCTGCGCGACCTGGACGTACAGGGCCTGGTCGGTCACCTGATCGGGGTCGAGTACGACATGCACCGCTGCCTGTCCGGCGACCGGGCGGTGGCCGACGCGGACCACGTCGAGTCGACCCAGCCGGTCGCGGTCCGCCAGGCCGGGCGCCTGCCTGCCCAGACCCGTGCCGAGTGGCATCGCTCGACCCGCCGCACGCTTGCGCTGGTCAGCGCCTGCGACCCCGACGCGACGTTCGCCGTACACGGCATGCGGCTGCCTCTTGGCGCGCTGCTCGTGGCCAGGGCGTTCGAGCTGTGGACACATGACAACGACATCCGCATCGCGACCGGGCTGCCGCTGTCGGCACCCGACGCGCCGACGCTGCGCCGGATGACCGACCTCGCGGCCGCGTTGCTGCCCTACGGCGCGACCAGGACCGGCCTGCGCGACCCGCTCAGCGTACGGCTGGTGCTGACCGGGCCCGGCGGTGGCACCTGGGACGTCGCGGTCGGGGCCGGCCCGGCCGGCCCGACCAGCGCCGGCTCGCCCGATCCGGCCGCCGCCGGCTCGCCAGAGTCGGCCTGCGTCCGCATCGTCACCGACGCGGTCGCGTTCTGCCGGCTGGTCGCCAACCGGCTCGGACCCGATCAGCTCGATCTGCACATCACCGGTGACCAGGACCAGGCCGCCGGAGTCCTGGCCGCGGCCTGCGCGCTCGCACTCGACTAAGAATTGCTCACGATCTGGTGATCCGAGGCCGCTCTCGGTGACGTACTCCTGCCGTAAGTTGCGCACCGCCAGGCGCGCGGAAACTCCAGGGAGGGTCACAAACCATGAGCCTGCTGGTCATAGGCAAGTTCCAGGGCGACACCGCCAAGTTCCGCCAGTCCATCATCGATCGGGCGGAAGAGTTCGCGAAGTACGGAGAGATGGGCAGGGCCGCCGGCGCGATCCACCACCGGTTCGGGATCGGGGACGGCTTCGTCGTCATCGTGGACGAGTGGGAGACCGTCGAGCAGTTCCAGCAGTTCTTCTCCAACCCGGAGCTTCAGGCTTTCATCTCCTCGATCGGCGCCGCGCCGGCCCCGCCTGAGCTCACCATCGCCGAGGCAGTCGCCTCTCCGGACCAGTACTAAGGCCCCGGCCGATCCGGGAGGGGAGTTCCAGTGAGCGCTGATGTCATGATCAAGTCAATCGCCCAGGTATACGAGGCATTCGGCCGCGGTGACGTCGCCGCGATCCTCGATGCCGTGACCGACGACGTCGACTGGGCGTCGGAGGCGGCCTCCTCGGCCGCGCCCTGGTACGGGGTACGTCACGGTAAGGACGGCGTGGCGGAGTTCTTCGCGGCGTTCGGCTCGGCCATGGAGGTCGAGGAGTTCACGCCGCAGTCCTTCGCCGCCAACGACACCGACGTATTTACCGTCGTCCGGTTCCGGGCCAGGTCACGCAGCACTGGCAAGACCGCGGCCATGGACCTGCACCACTTCTTCAGGTTCCACGACGGCAAGATCGCCTACTACCGCGGCACCGAGGACACGGCCCAGACCGAGGCAGTCCTGCGGGACTGACCTGGGCACCCGCGTCTGGCCGTCGCAGCGTCTGGCCCGCCAGGTCAGGCCGTCGCCGCGACGGCCGGAGCCGGAGCGAGAACAGAGGGACTGGAGCAGGAGGAGCAGCCATGCCGCTCGTGAGCCACCATCTCGTCACGGACCGTCCGATCGATGCCGTGTTCGATGTCGTCACCACCGCTCGCTTCTGGCCGCAGTGGCACCCGGCCACGCGCGGCGTCGAGGGAGACATCGACCACCCGGCCCGTCTCGGTGACCAGATCATCGAGCATGTGACGATCGCGGGGATCGAAGGCTCGGGCACCTGGACGGTGGTTGTGCATGACCGGCCGCACCGTCTGGTACTCCAGGCTGACCTTTCGGTGGGCCGACTGCGGATCAGCTACCACCTGGTCGCCGTGGACGGCGGCGCGACCAGGTTCCAGCGCGACCTGGAGTTCCCGGAACTGGGGCCGCAGGTCAGCGCGGCCATGGATGCGCAGTCGGCAGAAGGCCTCGTCAGGCTCGCTGGACTGGTAGAGCGCGAGACGTCACCTCGGCTGCCAGCAACACCTAGCTCAGCGCTCTGACACTGCCGGCTTCGGGGTGGCCCGGCCCGAGCGAACTTTGTATTATCGGATTTATGGCCAATGCATTAGAAAACGTGGAAGTGCCCGCCGGAATTGCGCGATCCGATGACCCGCCCGAAGATGCGCCGTCCGCCGAGGCAGGTCTCGACGTTGCCGACGACCTGACGGAACTCGAGTTCACCCCGCTGCCCCCCGAGGAGGCATCCGAGCTGGAAGACCGTGTCTACCTGCTCGGCGCCAGGCACGGTGTGCGGCCCTTCTAGGCAATGACGGCACCAGCGATGTGCCAGGCACTCGCTGTGCCGGCATATCGTGCTGCCTAGGGAGGCAGCCGGCCGCCAGCCATCGGTGCGCCATGCTGACGCGGGTGCACAGACACCGGGCAGTGGTGCATGACAGGACCAGAGTTCCCAGTACCGCCGAGCCAGACGCTGCCGCCGTTCGCCGACGACGAGGCCGTGCGCGCGGCGGTCGCCCTGCTCGACCAGGATCGCAGGCTGGGAAGCTGGGAACATCCGCTCTTCCTCGCCATCGAAGCTGGATGCGCCAGGATCAGCTATCTAGGACTGACCGACGCGAGCGGGAAGTGGCTGGAGAACGTCGCCGGAGTGCCGTTCGCCGATGAGGTCAGAGCCGCTCTGCAACGATCGCTCTTAGGCCCCGATCCCGGTCCGCCATTGCCGCCCGATCCCGTTGACCAGGTGGTCGCCGCCGCCAGGCTGATCGCGGCCAGGGTGCCGAACGCGAACCTGCGGCTGGCCGTGACCCCGCTCGGGCTTGGCCCGGGCAGCGGCAGCGGCCTGGCGCATTCCTCCGATCCGGAAACCGGGGCGCCGGGCGCTGTGGGCTCGTTTCTGGCCGGCGGCATCGGATCACAGCTTCTCGACTCGGGCGGGGTGCCGATCGACGACCTGGAGCCCGAGCCGTGGCTGACCGAACTGCGCTCTCTGCTCGATGCGGCGGAGAAACGGACTCGCCGTCCGATCCGGGCTGAGTTCATTATCGAGAACGGCAGGCTCTGGGTAATGTCCGCGCGACCGTCGGTCCTGCACGGCGCGGCTCTGGTCCGCGCGACCGCTCGGTCTGGCGGCAACCGCGAAGCCCGGCCTGACCAGGCGGTGCTGAGCGTATCCGAAGACGAGCTTGCCAGGGCGCTGGCGCCGCACGCGGCGGTCAGCGGGCTGCCGCTGGCGGCGCGCGGCCTCGGGGTCTCGCCCGGCATCCGGAGCGGCACGGCAGTGTTCAGCGCCGCCGACGCCGTGCGCGCCAGGGCGGAAGGGCGCAGCCCGGTCCTGCTGCTCGGGGAGTCCAGGCCCGAGGATCTCGGCGGGCTGCTGGCGGCCGCCGCGATCGTAACCCAGCGCGGCGGATACACCTCGCACGCGGCGATCGTCACGCGAGGCCTCGGCGTGCCGTGCGTGACCGCACTGCGCGGCGCCGTCGTGGCGCAAGGGACAAGCCTGCTCCTCGCCGACGGCGCCGCGATCGTGGCGGGCGATGAGATCACCGTGGACGGCACCGTCGGCCTGATCTATCGAGGCCTCGCCACGCCGCCCGGCGCGGCAGCCGTCTCGCGTGATGGTTCGGGAGCACCGCACGACGAAGCGGGGACTCGACCCGGGGTCGACGGCGTGCGTGAGGGCGTGGGCGTGGCGGGTGTGGTTGCGGGGGGTC
>DATNIU010000192.1:0-3767 GCA_035604275.1 Streptosporangiaceae bacterium
CCCCGGCCGCGGCGAGGCTCTGCCGGAACTCACGGTCCAGAGCCGCGCGGATCCCGTCCCGGTCCAGCCCGGCCGAGGCGAGCACGTCCCGAGCCTCGCTTCCGTGCTCGCCGGTCATCGCCAGCAGCAGGTGCTCGGCCTCGACCACCGGCGACCCCGCCTCTGCCGCCTCTTCCTCCGCCTGCCGCACGATCGCGCGGGCGTGCTCAGCGAAACGCACTACCATTACCGCCTCCTCAGCGTTACGCCCGCGGCGATCAGCCGCCGGGCGTGCTTCTTGTGGACGGCTTGCCGGGTGACGCCGAGCGCCTCAGCGACCTGCGGCCAGCCCCAGCCAGCCCGCATCGCCCGCTCCACCGCCACGTCCTCCAGCTGGTCGGCCAGCCGACGCAGCGCCGCCACCGCGGCCAGCGCGTCAGCCGGGTCGGCGTCCGGCCGGATCTCGATCACATCCATACAAGCAACTCTAGTTGACAAAACGAATTAGTCAACCTGAGTTGCTACCGGGTTGGCGGATGCACGCCAGGCGCGGCGATCTTCAGCCAGGGGCCGGGTGCCGCATCCGGCCGGCTTGCCTTACTCGCCCGCGTCACGTCATTGCGGAGCGTGCCGGAGCGGCACGCCCGCGGTTCTGCGCGCACTCCCTGACCTGCCGTTACCTGATCGGATGATCAGGCAAGCCCGCGGTTAAGGCAGAATGGTATTCAACTTGGCTGGTGACCGGCCGAGGCTGTCGGTAGCTGGCGGCAAGATGGAGTCATGTCCGCTCGCACCGCGTCGTCCGCCATCCCCTCGGCCGATGCCGTGCTGGCCGACTTCAGCGAGCCGACCGCGGCCTGGTTCCGTGCCGCGTTCGCCGAGCCGACGCTGGCGCAGGCGCAGGCCTGGCAGGCGATCGGACAGGGCGAGCACGCGCTGGTGGTCGCGCCCACCGGCTCAGGCAAGACGCTGGCCGCGTTCTTGTGGGCGATCGACAAGCTGGTTACCGAGCCGCCCCCGCCCGATCCCAGGCTGCGCTGCCGGGTGCTCTACATCTCGCCGCTCAAGGCGCTGGCCGTCGACATCGAGCGAAATCTCCGCTCCCCGCTGGTTGGGGTCGGCCAGGCCAGGCGGCGCCTCGGGCTGCCCGAGCCCGACATCCGGGTGGGCGTCCGGACCGGCGACACCGCCGCGGATGAGCGGCGTCAGCTGGCCAGCAAGCCACCGGACATTCTGATCACTACGCCCGAGTCGCTGTTCCTGCTGCTCACGTCGAGGGCGCGAGACGGGCTCCGCGGCGTCGAAACGGTCATCATCGACGAGGTACACGCGCTGGCTGGCGGCAAGCGGGGAGCGCACCTTGCTCTGTCCCTGGAGCGGCTCGACGTGCTGCGCGGTGCCGGGGTGTCAGGCAGCGGGGCCGGACCGGCCGACAGCAGCCAGCAGACCACCAGCGGGACGCGGGCCGAGTCAGCGCAGCTGGCGGGGTCAGGACAGCGAGCCGGGTCAGCGCAGCGGGTCAGGCCAGCACAGCGGGTCAGGCCAGCGCAGCGAATCGGGCTGTCAGCTACGGTCCGGCCGCCCGAGGAAGTCGCCGCGTTCCTTGGCGGCGCGCTACCGGTAACGATCGCGGCGCCGCCCAGCCAGAAGCGGCTTGACCTGAGGATCGTCGTCCCGGTCGAGGACATGTCGGACCTGGAATCCACCGCGGGCGGCCCGCCCTGGACCACATCGGCCGCGATCGGCCAGGCCGGCCAGGACCTGGCCGCCAGCACCGGTCCGCCGACCGGCCCGCCGGCCCGCCCGGCCCGGATCATCGGACCCGCCGAATTCGCCGCCCAAGCCGGATTCGGCAACCCAGCTCCGGCCGGATACAGCGGCAGAGCCAAGCCCGGCCTAACGGCGGGCAGCACGCTCGATGACGCCACCGATCTACCGGGTGGCCAGCCCCGGAGCAACTCGATCTGGCCGCATGTCGAGGCCCAGGTACTCGACGCGATCGAGCAGCACCGCTCGACAATCGTGTTCGCCAACTCCCGGAGGCTGGCCGAGCGGCTTTGTGCCAGGCTCAACGAGCTTGCCGCCGAGCGGGCCGAGATCACCGCGCAGCGAGCCTACGATGGCCCGAGCGACTTCGGCCTGAGCGACTTCGGCCCGGCCGACGACGCGGACGGAACCGGCCTCAGACCCGGCAGCCCAGGACCCGGCGGCACAGCAGCCGGTAGCCCCGGCCCCGGCTCCGGCTCCGGCACCGTGGCACCTGGGGTGACTGCCCGTGCCCATCACGGCTCGGTGTCCCGCCAGGAGCGAGCCCAGATCGAGGAGGCGCTCAAGGCGGGCCGGCTGCCCGCGGTCGTCGCCACATCCAGTCTTGAGCTCGGCATCGACATGGGCGCCGTTGACCTCGTTATCCAGGTCGAGTCACCGCCCTCGGTCGCCAGCGGCCTGCAGCGGATCGGGCGGGCCGGGCACAACGTAGGCGATGTCTCCCGTGGCGTGATCTTCCCCAAGTACCAGGGTGACCTCGTGCAAGCGACGGTGGTCGCCGGCCGGATGCGCAACGGCCTGATCGAGGAACTGCGGATGCCCCGCAACCCGCTCGACGTGCTGGCTCAGCAGATCGTCGCGATGACGGCCATGGATGACTGGGATGTCGTCGACCTGCTGCAGACCGTCCGGCGCGCCGCTCCGTTCAGCGGTCTGACCCGCCCGGTGCTTGAGGCCGTGCTCGACATGCTGGCCGGCCGCTACCCTAGCGAGGAGTTCGCCGGGCTCCGCCCCCGCCTGGTCTGGGACCGCGCGACCGGGATGCTGCGCGGCCGACCGGGCGGTCAGCGGATCGCGGTGACCAGCGGCGGCACGATCCCTGACCGCGGCCTGTTCGGTGTGTTCCTGGTCGGCGGGCAGGCTGACCGGACCGGCAGGAACTCGCGCCGGGTCGGCGAGCTCGATGAGGAGATGGTCTACGAGTCCCGGGTCGGCGACGTGTTCGTACTCGGCGCCAGTTCCTGGCGGATCGAGGACATCACGGCGGACCAGGTACTCGTATCGCCGGCTCCTGGGCAGCCCGGCAAGCTGCCGTTCTGGCATGGCGATACGCCGGGCCGCCCGGCCGAGCTCGGCCGGGCCATCGGTCAGTACTGCCGCGAACTGTGCGCCACCGATCCGCAGCAAGCCGCGCAGCGGCTGCGCGACGACGGACTCGACGAGCTGGCAGCCAGCAATCTGCTCAGCTACCTGACCAGCCAGCGCGAAGCGACCGGCTATCTGCCCGACGACCGGACGCTAGTGCTCGAGCGGTTCCGCGACGAACTCGGCGACTGGCGGCTGATCCTGCACAGCCCGTACGGCGCCAAGGTGCATGCCCCATGGGCGCTGGCGATAGCGGCCAGATTGCGCGAGCGGTACGGCGGCATGGACGTCCAGGCCATGTACACCGATGACGGGATCGTGATCCGGGTCCCTGACTCCGATGATCCGCCGCCTGGCGGCTTCGCCATGCTCGATCCCGACGAGATCGAGCAGCTGGTCACCGCCGAGCTCGGCAGCTCGGCGCTCTTCGCGTCCAGGTTCCGCGAGTGCGCGGCCCGAGCGCTGCTGCTCCCCCGCCGTCAGCCAGGACGCCGCTCACCGCTGTGGCAGCAGCGACAGCGAGCCGCCCAGCTGCTGGCGGTTGCCAGTGGTTACGGCAGCTTCCCGATCGTGCTCGAGACCATGCGCGAGTGCCTCCAGGACGTCTTCGACGTCCCCGCGCTGATCGCACTGATGCGCGATCTTTCCGCCCGCCG
>DATNIU010000193.1:0-16900 GCA_035604275.1 Streptosporangiaceae bacterium
GACCCGCTCGGGCCGTAGGACCCGCTCGGGCCGTAGGACCCGCTCCCGCCGTACGAGCCGGTCACGCCCTCAGACCCATTCGGGCCGTAGGCGCCGCTCTCGCCGTACGCGCCGGTCCCGCCGGCCGGGCCGTACGAGCCGGTCACGCTCTCAGACCCGCTCGGGCCGTAGGACCCGCTCGGGCCGTAGGACCCGCTCCCGCCGGCCGGGCCGTACGAGCCGGTCACGCTCTCAGACCCGGTCGGCCCGTAAGAGCCGGACCCGCCGTACGTGCCGGTCCCGCCGTCGGAGCCGCTGGGGCTGTAGGTGCCGCTTCCGCTGTACGATCCGTTGCCGCCGTAGGATCCGCTCGCGCCAAGCGATCCGCCCGCGCCATACGGGTCCGGCGAGCCGTACGAACCAGGCGCATCGTATGAGCCGCCCGGGCTGTACGAGCCAGGCTGGCCGTAGGAGCCGGATGCACCGTACGAATCAGAATGGCCGTAGGAACCAGCGGGGTCATACGAACCAGGCGGGCCGTACGAAGACGTCTGGCCGAACCCGCCGCCCGAGCCATATGGCTCGGGCGGAAACTGCGAGCCACCGGGACCAGGCACATCCGCCGGAACTTGCGACTCGGCGGAGTACGAATTCGGCGCCGAGTGGCGGCCCCGGCTGCTCCGGCCAGACTCGCCATAATCTCCTTGGCCGCCGAAACTTCCTGACTGGCCATAGCGCTCAAGCTCGCCGTGACTGTCCGAGCTGGCATGCCGGTGCGAGCCGACGGGACGGCCCGGCTGGCTGTACGGCTCGAGCGCGCCGTAGCCGCCTGGCTGCTGGTCGGCAGCGCCGGGCCGGGCCGGGGCACCAGGAACACCGTGGTCGGACGGGTCGCGATCGCCCGCCGCGCCGTATCCGCTGGCGCCAAGACTCCGGTGGGTGGCCGTGCGGTCTGGTGAGTCCTCGCTCCCGCTGTCAGCATTCCAGGCCCACCCGGCAGACCCGGGAGGGCTGCCGCCAGCGCTCCAGTCCCCGCCACCGCTGGTCATCTGCCACCGCCCTGAGCTGAACCCACGAGTTCCCCGGCGGGGTCGCCGGTGGAACGCTCGGCGTCGAGCGCGCCCTGCAACAGCAGGGCCGCCGCCGCCTGATCAACTACCGATCGCCGCTTTCTGGCGCTCTTGCCGCTCTCGCGGAGCGCGCCATGGGCGATGACGGTGGTAAAACGCTCATCGACGAGCCTGACCGGAACCGGCGCGACGGCCGGAGCCAGCGCGGCCGCGAATGCCCGCGCTCCGTCCGCAGCCCGACCCTGCTGGCCGGACAGGCTGGTCGGCAGGCCGACGACGATCTCGATCACGTCGTGCTCGGCGGCCAGCCGTGCGATCTCGGCCAGATCCCCGGCACCTCGCCGGATGGTCGAGAACGGGCTCGCCAGCAGACCGTCCGGGTCGCTGGTGGCTACCCCGATCCGCACCGATCCGACATCAACCGCGAGCCTGATGCCCGGCCTCAACGCGCCGTGCCCCGGGCGCAAGGTCTCAAAACTGACACGGTATGGCTGCAGCACGGTTTCACGTTACGCTACCGCCGGCGCCGTTGCCGTCAATAACGGCTCGAACTGCACCAAACGACTCCGCGAGAAGCCGTGCCGCCTGGCCGCCGAGTTCGCCCCCGCCACCCTGGGCAATATCGTCCCTTCCGCCACCGCGGCCGCCAAGCACGCCGGTGGCGGTGACCACGAGCGCGCCCGCCGTCAGGCCGCGCTCCCGCGCCGCGTCGGTCACGGCGACGACGATCGCTGGCCGGTCCGCGGGCACGCCGGCGATTACAACCACGCCGGGGCGGCCAGCCGGAAGCTGGCCGCGGACGTCGAGCGCCAGCTTGCGTATCCCGTCGGCCGGCGTGCCGTCCGGCACCTGATGAGCGACGTAGGCGACCCCGTTGACATCGGCGGCACCGGCCGCGAGGTCGGCCGCGACGTTGGCCAGTCTGGCCGACTGCATCCGCTGCAGGTCCCGCTCGGCATCCCGGAGCCGCGTCACCATTCCCGCGATCCGCGATCCGAGCTCGGGCCGCGGCGTTCTCAGCTGCTCGGTGAGCTGGCTGACCAGCAGGCTCTCACGGGCCAGGAACCGGAACGCGTCTATCCCGACGAGTGCCTCGACCCGCCGCACCCCGGAGCCGATCGAGGACTCGCCCATGATCTTCACCAGCCCGAGCTGGCCAGACCTGGCGACGTGGGTACCGCCGCACAGCTCGCGCGAGTAGTCGCCGACCTCGACGACCCGGACCTGCTCGCCGTACTTCTCGCCGAACAGGGCCAGCGCGCCCATCGCCCGCGCCTCGCCGATCGAGGTGTAGAACGCCCTGACATCGAGGTCGTTGATCAGGATCTCGTTGACCTCCTCCTCCACCTCGGCGAGCATGGCGGCGGGCACCGCGCCGATCGCGGTGAAGTCGAACCTGAACCGGCCCGGTGAGTTCTCCGAGCCTGCCTGAGCGGCGGACTCACCGAGCGCGCCGCGGAAGGCGCGGTGCACCAGGTGCGTCGCGGTGTGCGACCGGGAGATGGCACGCCGCCGCTCGATGTCGATCTCCACGTGCACCGTCTCGCCGACCGTGATCTCGCCCGCGGCGACCCGGCACCGGTGCACGATCAGTCCGGGCATCGGCGCCTGCACGTCCAGGATGTCGATCAGCGCGCCCTCGCCAGGGCCGCTGCCCGCCGACCGAATCGTGCCGGCATCGGCCAGCTGGCCGCCGCCCTCCGCATAGGCGGGCGTGCGGTCGAGCACCACGTCCACGTCGGTTCCGGCACCCGCCGCCGGCACGGACACGCCGCCGGCCAGCAGACCGAGCACCGTCGCGTCGGTCGCGATCTCGTCATAGCCGGTGAAGATCACCTTGCCGGACCGCTCAAGGAACCGCGCGAACGCCGAGATATCCGCGTTGCCGGTCTTCTTCGCCGCCGCGTCGTCCTTGGCGCGCTGCCGCTGCTCGGCCATCAACCGCCGGAATCCTGCCTCGTCGACGCTCAGCCCCTGCTCGGCAGCCATCTCCAGGGTCAGGTCGATCGGGAATCCGTAGGTGTCGTGCAGCTGGAACGCCTGCGCGCCGCTGATCGCCCGGGTGCCACGGCGGGTCGTCTCCTCCGCCGCTGCCTCGAAAATCGCCGTGCCGGTCCGCAGCGTGCCGGCGAACGCGTTCTCCTCGGCGTCGACCACGGTGTGGATGTTCGGCGCGTCCCTGATCAGCTCGGGGTACTGGTCCCCGAGCGCGCCGATCGCTACCGACGCCAGCTCATGCAGGTACCGCTGGCCGCTGCCGCCGCCGTCGCCACCGCGCTGTGAGCCCGCCAGCAGCCGCAGGTTCCTGACGCTGCGCCGCAGGATCCGGCGGAGCACGTAGCCGCGGCCCTCGTTGGACGGCAGAACACCGTCCGCGACCAGCATCACGGCGGCTCTGACGTGGTCCGCCACCACCCGCAGCGCCACGTCGGTGCGGTGGTCCCTGCCGTACTTCTGCTCGGTCAGCTCGGCCGCCCGGTCGAGCACCTTCCACATCGTGTCGATCTCGTAGATGTTGTCGACGCCCTGCAGCAGCGCGGCCATCCGCTCCAGGCCCATGCCCGTGTCGATGTTGCGGGCAGGCAGGTCGCCGACGACATCGAAGTCGACCTTGGAACGGACCGCGCCGAGCTGGTACTGCATGAAGACGAGGTTCCACACCTCGAGGTAGCGGTCCTCGTCGACAACCGGCCCGCCCTCCCGGCCGTACTCGGGCCCGCGATCGTAGTAGATCTCCGAGCACGGTCCGCCAGGTCCTGGCACCCCCATGTGCCAGTAGTTGTCCGCGAGGCCACGGCGCTGAATCCGGTCCTGCGGGAGTCCGACCTCGTCGCGCCAGATCTTGGCGGCCTCATCGTCGTCGTCGAGGACGGTCGCCCAGAGCCGGCTTTCGGGGAAGCCGAATCCGCCGTCCGCCTCCGACCGGGTCAGCAGTTCCCAGGCGAACGGGATCGCCTGCTCCTTGAAGTAGTCACCGAACGAGAAGTTCCCAAGCATCTGGAAGAACGTCCCGTGCCTGGTGGTCTTGCCGACCTCGTCGATGTCCGGAGTCCGGATGCACTTCTGCGCGCTGGTCGCCCGGCGGTACGGCGGGACGGCCTGGCCCAGAAGGTACGGCTTGAACTGCACCATCCCGGCGTTCACCAGCAGCAGGGTGGGGTCCTCAGCGATCAGGCCGGCCGACGGCACGACGGTGTGCCCGCGCTGGGAGAAATAGTCAAGGAAACGGCGGACGATCTCTGCCGACTCCATCAACGGCCATCCTTAAGGTTGTCGCTGCCGGGAACTTCCCGCAGGCCGACGTGCACCTGCTGACCTACGAGAGTATTGCCTGACCGGCCGGAATGCCGATCCATATAGTCAGCCATCCCATCGGCGACATCGCGGAAGAACTCACGGGCGCCGGTGCCGCGCCAGCTCCTGGCCGGTCTCCGGCCATCAGAAGGCTTGCGTTCCCGCAGGTCATGCGTGTTCGGCAGGTTCGTGCCGAGTCGCGGCCGACTGGACGGCGCCAGCGGCCTGGGCAGCACCGACCTGGCCATCCGGCCGAGCCGCCGGTAGCCGAGTATTCCGAGAATGGCTCCGGAAGCCAGCCATATCGCTCGGCGGATCATCGCTGCGCCCGTTCCCGGCCCGCCGCCATCCGCGTGCCGTGAGGCCTGGCCGCCGTCCGCTGTCGTGCCTGGACCTGCGGCGTCGCCTCTTGCGGCATCGCCTGCGCCAGCGGCGTTGCCTCCCGCCGCGGCGCCTGGGCCGGCTGCTGGCCGGGATTCAGCGCGGGCGCCTGGGTTCGCGGCCGTCTCGCCATCCGGACCGGTGCCGCGACGCCGGGCGGCCCGGGAACTGACGGCACAGTGTGTTGCGGCTCGGCGGCTCGCGGCACGCTTGCCAGGGCGCGGCCAGAAGCCGACCGCCGGATCGCTATCGCGCGCCTGACCCCGTGGCCGGCTGCCGCCAGGCGGAGTACCGGCGTGCCGAGACCGGCCGCGATCAGCCTCGCCGTCCCGGTCACGGCCGCCACCTGCTCGGACAGCTCCGACATGCTAGCCGTCACCTGATCGACGCTGTCGGTGATGGCGCCGGTGCTTGCCAGCTGCTCGTCAGCGCGGGCGACGACCGCCCGAGCCTGCCGCATCAGCTCGTCGGCGCTGTCGGAGTAGGCGTTGACTGTCGCCGTCGCAGCCGAGATCAGCCTGGCCAGCCTGGCCAGCACGTACACGGCGGCACAGACTCCCACGGCGAAGAACCCGGCCGCGATCAGTGCTGCAAGCTGCCCGGCGTTCATCGGCTGCCGCTCCTTTGCTCGGCTGACATGCTGCTCGTGGCGCAGACATTACCGTGTGCCCGGCCGCCGGGAGGACCGTGCGGCAGGAGCAGGCCGCCCGCGAACCGGTTCGAGATCAGCCAGGCACCAGGGCCGCGGCGACGCGATGGCGGCCCGGACAGCCGCTACGGACGTCACGGTCGGCTGGTCAGCTCACAGACTCTCGGTCACGAACCCGCTCGGGTCGCCATAGCCGAGGTCGGTCACCCCGGCGCTCTCCAGCACCGCTAGCGCGAGCGCCCGGTTCTGCGCCGAGAACGTCAGGACGTGCGCGATCATGCCGCCGTAGCTGAAGGTGCGCGGCGGGTCGCAGGTCGTATCGATGAATGTCTCGCCGGCCCGGCCCTCAGCCAGCGCGCGGCCGGCCAGCTCGGCGAATCGCGGCCCGGAGACCGCGTGCCGCCGGATCAGGTCAGCGATCGAGCTATCCTGGCTGTCGCACACCGGCCGGCCCTCCACCGCGGCGGTCCACCGCTCCCGCCGCCAGACCAGGTAAGTCAGCAGCTCCCTGAGCGAGGAGCCATTGCCGAGCGCGTCGACGCTCATGGTGATCGGCCGGTCGAGTAGCTCGGCATCGAGGCCATCCGCCCGGTCGAGCAGCTGCCCGATCAGCCAGCCGTCGTGCTCGATCATCGCTCTCGTCATGTCCACTGAAGACCTCCGCTGCCTGCCGGGCACCCGCAGTCCGCCTGGCGGGTGAAAGTGAATGCCGTTCGGCGCGGGCACGTGCGGCGGTCCGCACCCGGGCCGGTACCTGCCCGGCGGGCTGCCGAACGCCTGCCGGAACGCGCGGGAGAAGGCCTCGGGCGAGGCGTACCCCGCCGCGAGTGCCGCCGCCGTCACCGAGACGCGCCCGTCCGCCAGCTGGCATGCCGCCCGCTCGAGCAGGAGCCTGCGGCGCAGTGCTCCAGGCGCCTCACCGGTGGCGGCGGCTACCAGCCGGTCGAAGTGAAACCGGCTGAGGAACGCCCGGCCCGCCACGTCCGCACCGCTCAGCCTGGGCTCCGCCAGACTGTCGACGATCACGTCGAGCAGCTCTCGCAGCCGATCCCGGCCGTTCGCTTCGGGCACGGATTCAGCATGGCAGCCGGTCGCGGCCGCGACCTGATCGTTCTTGCGGTCCTGGCCGACAGCGCACCGGCGACGGCGCAAGCCGACCGTCCCTGGACTCGATCACGAACGACATCGGCCTGCCCTCAGTCGCTCAGCTCTGGCAGTGTCCCGCCACCCGCTCCTGCCACCCGCCAGCACTCCTGCGGTCGATTCTCAGTCACTACGACTGGGGGAATCGACCGCGAACCGTGGAGCCGGTCACCCGGGTCGCCGCGCTGGCCGAGAGTCCCGCGGCGCGCCGTCAGGCAGGCCGAGAGCCCGGCGCCGCGCCGCCGACGGGCGGCGAGTCCTGCGCTGCGCCGCCGGCTGGCGGCGGGTCTGGCGCACCGTCGTGCGGAGCCTCGCTGCCTGGCCGGGCCAGGCCGGCCAGGATGGCCCTGATCCGCTCGGACCGGTCGGCGTACCTGGCCTCGGTCCCGTGCCTGGACGGCTGGTAGTAGCTGCGGCCGGCCGCCTCGTCTGGCAGATAGGCCTGGCGGACGACTCCTTCGGGGAAATCGTGCGGGTAGAGGTAGCCCTTCCCGTGGCCCAGCCTGGCGGCGCCGCGGTAGCTGGCATCCCGCAGATGCTTCGGCACCGGCCCGGTCCGCCCCGATCGCACGTCATCGGCCGCCGCCATGATCGCCGTGGCCACCGAGTTCGACTTCGGCGCGAGTGCCAGGTGGATCACCGCCTGCGCCAGGTTGAGCCTGGCCTCGGGCAGCCCGACGAACTCCACCGCCTGAGCCGCCGCCACGGCCACGCCGAGCGCGGACGGGTCGGCCATGCCGACGTCCTCGCTCGCGTGCACGATCAGGCGACGCGCGATGAACCTGGGATCCTCGCCTGCCTCGATCATCAGGGCCAGGTAGTGCAGCGCGGCGTCGGCGTCGCTGCCCCTGATGCTCTTGATGAACGCGCTGATCACGTCGTAGTGCTGGTCGCCGGCCCGGTCGTAGCGCACCGCGAACCGGTCGACCGCCCGCTCCAGCCCGGCCGCGTCGATCACGCCGCCGGGCGGCAGACCGAGCGCGCCGGCCTCCAGGTAGGTCAGCGCCCGCCGGGCGTCACCGCCGGCCAGCCGCAGCAGCAGCCCGGCGGCGGCGTCCGCCAGCGACACCGAGCCGTTCAGGCCGCGCTCGGAGGTCACCGCCCGGTCGATCACGACCCGAAGCTGCTCGTCGTCCAGCGGCCGCAGGGTCAGCAGCAGCGAGCGCGAGAGCAACGGCCCGACCACCGAGAACGACGGGTTCTCCGTGGTCGCCCCGATGAAGGAGACCCAGCGGTTCTCCACGGCGGGCAGCAGCGCGTCCTGCTGCGCCTTGTTGAACCTGTGCACCTCGTCGATGAACAGCAGCGTCTGCCTGCCGGTCAGCCCGAGCTCGGTCCGCGCCGCGTCGATCGCCGCCCTGACCTGCACCACCCCGGCCGACACGGCCGACAGCTCGACGAACTTCCGGCTGGTCACCTGGCTCAGCACGTAGGCGAGAGTCGTCTTGCCGGTGCCCGGCGGCCCCCACAGCAGCACCGACATCGGCGCGCCGTGGTCGACCAGCTTGCGCAGCGGCGAGCCAGGCCCGGTCAGGTGCGGCTGGCCGAGCACCTCGTCGAGGTTACGCGGGCGCATCCGCACCGCGAGCGGCGCCGCCGCCGCGGCGGCTTCCTCCCCCGCCTCGTCGAACAGGCTCGAGCCCTGCGCCTGGGTATCCTTCCGGGTGGCCACAGCCCGACACTATCCCGGCGGCGCGGTCCGACCGCCGCGCCCGCCAGGGCTCCGCATCCGTCCCGGTCCATTCGATCCGGGCCGGGTGCGGGGTCGCGGTCGGGGTCCGTCAGCCTCCGGGCGGTGCGATGACCGCGTCGACGCCGGCCTCCTTGCGCTGCGCGGCGGTGATCGGGGTCGGCGCACCGGTCAGCGGGTCATGCCCGGACGCGGCCTTCGGGAACGCGATCACGTCCCTGATCGACTCCCGGCCGGTGAGCAGCATCAGCAGCCGGTCCCAGCCGAACGCGATCCCGCCATGCGGCGGGGGCCCGAACCGCAGCGCGTCGAGCAGGAAGCCGAACTGCGACCTGGCCTCGTCGCGCGACAGCCCGATCACGTCGAACACCTGCTGCTGGATCGCCGGGCGGTGGATCCTGATCGAGCCGCCGCCGATCTCGGTCCCGTTGCAGACGATGTCGTACGCGTCGGCCAGCGCCCCGCCGGGCTCGGCGGTGAACTTGTCGGCCCACTCAGGCAGCGGCGCGGTGAACGGGTGGTGCACCGCGGTCCAGCCCCCAGCGCCGTCCTCCTCGAACATGGGCGCGTCGACCACCCAGGTGAACGCCCACGCGCTGGAGTCGATCAGCCCGCAGCGCGCGCCGATCTCCAGCCTCGCCGCGCCGAGCAGCGTCCGGGCGGCGCTCGCCGCCCCGGCGGCGAAGAACACGGCGTCGGCAGGCGCCGCCCCGGTCGCGGCAGTCAGCCCGGCCCTTTCGTGATCGCTCAGGTTCTTCGCGACGGGACCTGCGTCGGAGACACACCCGTCGTCGGCGATCAGCACGTAGGCCAGTCCGCGAGCACCCCGCGAGCGAGCCCAGTCCTGCCAGGCGTCAAGCTCCTTGCGGGTCTGGCTCCCCCCGCCAGGCATCACCACGGCGCCGACGTGCGGCGCCTGGAAGACCCGGAACCCGGTGTCGGCGAAATAGGCCGTGAGGTCGGTCAGCTCGCAGCCGAACCGCAGGTCGGGCTTGTCCGACCCGTACCGCGCCATCGCGTCCGCGTAGGTCATCCGCGGGATCGGACGCGGCACCTGGTAACCGGCGATCCGCTCCCACAGCCGCTGGACCAGGTCCTCGGCCACCTCGACGACGTCCTCGCGGGTGACGAAGGACATCTCGATGTCGATCTGGGTGAACTCGGGCTGCCGGTCGGCGCGGAAGTCCTCGTCCCTGAAGCACCGCACCAGCTGGTAGTACCGTTCCAGCCCGGAGATCATCAGCAGCTGCTTGAACAGCTGGGGCGACTGCGGCAGCGCGTACCAGCTGCCCGGCTGGAGCCGGACCGGGACCAGGAAGTCCCGCGCCCCCTCCGGGGTCGACCTGGTCAGGAACGGCGTCTCGACGTTAACGAAGCCGTGGCCGGCCATCACGTCGCTGACCAGATAGGCCGCCTGTGACCTGGCCCGCAGCGCCGCGGCCATCTCGGCCCGCCGGATGTCCAGGTACCGGTACCTGAGCCTGACCTCCTCGTTCAGCTCAGCGCCCCCCTCGATCGGGAACGGCAGCGGGTCGCACTCGGCCAGCACCTCGATCTGCGCGGCGGCGACCTCGATCGCCCCGGTGGGCAGCTCGGGGTTCTCGTTCCCGGCCGGCCGCAGCCTGACCTCGCCGGTGATCCGGACGCAGAACTCGGACCGCAGCTCGTGTGCGACGTCGTCGGCACGCAGCACCACCTGGACCACGCCGCTGGCGTCCCGCAGGTCGATGAAGACGACACCGCCGTGATCCCGGCGCCGCGCCACCCAGCCCGCCAGCGTGACCTGCTGTCCCGCCTGCGAGCCGCGCAGCGCGCCAGCCTCGTGCGTGCGGATCATCGCACTCCAGCCCTTCTGTCGAAATTCCTTAGGCGCCGGGCGGCCTGGGGCTGGGCACTGGGCACCGGCCCGGTCCGCCGCGCTCACAGACCTCTGGCTGGCCCGGTGGCCGGCGCGAGCCCGGTCAGGAACGGGTTGGCGGCCCGCTCCGCGCCGATCGTCGTCTGCGGCCCGTGACCGGCCAGCACGACTGTCTCGTCCGGCAGCGTCAGGCAGACCCTCGCCAGGCTATCGAGAATCGTCTGGTAGTCGCCGCCTGGCAGGTCGGTTCGGCCGATCGAGCCGGCGAACAGCAGGTCGCCGCTGAACAGCACCCCGTCCGAGGCCGCCGGGGCTCGCCCGGCGGCGGCGTCCCCGGCACGCCCGTCGAGCTGCCCGCCGATTCGGCTGCTCCCGCCGTCGGCCTCGCTGCCCGTCGCCCCGGCGCCCGGCAGCCGGAACGTCACCGATCCCGGCGTATGCCCGGGCGCGTGGTCGACGACGAGAGTGATTCCGGCCAGTTCAAGGTTCATCCCGTCGGTCAGCTCGAGCACGTCGTCGGGCTCGGTCAGGGTGAGACCGCCGAACAGCTGCTGGCCGGCCAGCAGCGACAGCCCCCTGGCCGGGTCGGTGAGCAGCGCGCGGTCGGCTGGGTGGATGTAGGCCGGGATGTCCCGCGCGCCGCAGACCGGGGCGATGGACCAGATATGGTCGATATGCCCGTGGGTGGCGAGCGCAGCCACCGGCCTGAGCCGGTATCGGCTGACAATCTCATCGATGCCGGGCTCGGCGTCCTGGCCGGGATCGATGATCAGGCACTCCTCGCCAGGACCTGGCGCCACGAGGTAGCAGTTCGCGGCGAACGACCCGGCCGGGAATCCTGCGATCAGCACGGTCACCTCCTGGCTGGCTTCTGGCTGGCTTCTGGCTGGCAAGGACTGCCGGCGCTGGCGAGTCGCGGTCCCGGCCGGCCGGCGGTCGCACTGTTCGCCCACGGACAAGGCTACCCGGGCGACCGCCGCCTGCCCGTCGCCGCGGTCAGGACGCTGAAAGTCCGCGTGGGCTGCCCCGCCGGGCCGGTGCCGCCGGGCCGGTGCTGCCGCAGTCCGCGCCTGGGTCCGCCATCCGTCCCGCATCGGGTCCGGAGCCTGCCCGGACAACGCCCGGATCCGGCTAGCAGTTACAGGACGGCTGCGGTTGGTGCGTCTATCCGGTAACAGCGGGTCTCAGCACTGGACACTCCCAGATACCATGCGCGAGGTTTTCCAGAGCACCACTACCGGTTGATAACGGGAGGGCTGAACGGGTGGCGGGTAAGAAGGAGCGCCAGCGCAGGCTCGCCAGAGAGCGACACGAGCGACGGCTCGCGCGCGAGGCGCAGCGACAGCAGCAGGTACGCAAGATCACGAGGTGGACAGCGGCCTCGGTGGTGCTGCTGGTCATCGCGGGCGCGGTCGTCGCGGTCGTGATCGAGCTCGGCTCGAGCGGCAAGTCAACCGCCGCCCAGACGACATCGTCGCCGAGCATCGCGGCCACCAGCCCAGCCGCGAGCCCGACGCCGACGGCAAGCCCATCGCCGGCCGGCCCGGTCACAGACTGCATCTACGCCAAGAGCCCGGCGCCGGCCAAGCCGCTGCCCGGCTCGCGCAGCTTCGGCCTCCCGCCGGCCAAGCCCGACTACAAGGCGACCTATCGGGCGACGATCCAGACCAACCGCGGCAGCATCGTGATGGACCTGCTGAACTCCAAGGCGACCTGCACGGTCAACTCGTTCGTGTTCCTGGCCGACAAGGGCTACTTCAACAAGACCCACTGCCACCGGCTCACCACCAGCGGCTTCTACGTGCTGCAATGCGGCGATCCGACCGGAACCGGCAAGGGCGGGCCTGGTTACGAATTCAACAGCGAGAACCTGGTCGGCGCCACCTACCCGGCGGGCATCGTGGCGATGGCCAACACCGGGCAGCCTGGCAGCAACGGCAGCCAGTTCTTCCTGGTCTACAAGAACACCAGCCTGCCCCCGTCCTATACGCCGTTTGGCACGATCGTCAGCGGCCTCAATATCATCCAGATGGTGGCAAAGGCTGGCACGGACAACTCGAACGGCCCAGGTGACGGCCATCCGAAGGAGAAGGTCGTCATCGAAAGTGTGACCATAAAGAAAACCTGACCGACGTAGCAGCCAGGCAGGTACCGAGCAGGAGGTACGCGGTGAGTACCGGAAGCGATCCGTGGGGCCGGGTAGCCGAAGACGGCACCGTCTACGTGCGCACCGCCGCGGGAGAGCGGGTCGTCGGGATCTGGCAGGCCGGAAGCCCGGATGAGGCGCTCGCCTTCTTCACGCGCAGGTACGACGCGCTCGCGACCGAGGTCAGCCTGCTCGAGCGGCGGATCGTGACCACCGACCTGGCACCCGGCCAGGCCAAGGCGACCATCACCAGGCTGCTCGCGACGGTCGCCGAGGCGAAGGCGGTGGGCGACCTCGACGGGCTCAAGCGGCGGCTTGACGCGCTGTCCGAGCAGACCGACCTGCGGCGCGAGGAGCACAAGGCGGCCCGCGAGCAGGCCAGGGCGGAGGCCATCAAGATCAAGGAGCGGCTGGTCGTCGAGGCCGAGCAGATCGCCGCTGAGGCGACCCACTGGAAGTCGAGCGGTGAGCGGCTCAAGCAGCTGCTCGACGAGTGGAAGGCCGCTCCGCACGGCGACCGTCAGGCCGAGGCGGTGCTGTGGAAGCGGATGTCGGCCGCCCGCAGCGGCTTCGCCAAGCGCCGCAAGAGCTACTTCGCGACCCTGGAGGGAGAGCGCGGAGAGGTCAAAGCGCGCAAGGAGAAGCTGGTCGCCAGGGCCGAGGAGCTCGCCAGCTCCACCGACTGGGCCGCGACGGCAGCCCTGTACCGGGAGCTGATGGCCTCATGGAAGGAGGCCGGGCGGGCTGACCGCGCTACCGAGGACGAGCTGTGGAAGCGGTTCAGGGCCGCTCAGAACAGCTTCTTCGAGGCCAGGTCGGCCGTGCTGTCAGCCAAGGACAACCAGCTGCGGGAGCACGCGACGGCGAAGGAGCAGCTGCTCGCCGAGGCCGAGGGCCTGCTGCCGATCACCGACGCCAAGTCGGCGCGCGCCGTGCTGCGCTCCATCCACCAGCGCTGGGACAAGATCGGCGCGGTCCAGCGCGAGGCTCAGGAGCGGCTCGAGGGCGGCCTGCGCAAGGTGGACGAGGCGGTGCGCAAGGCCGAGGACGTGCAGTGGCGCCGTTCCAACCCCGAGGCGCTGTCCCGCGCCAGGGACACGGTGGCCCAGATCCGCAAGACGGTGGACCAGCTCGAGCAGCAGCTGGCACAGGCCACCGAGCGCGGCGACGAGGCAGCCGCGAAGCGAGCCGCCGCAGCGCTGGAGACCCGCCGTTCCTGGCTCACCGAGGCCGAGAAGACCCTCACCGACCTCACCAGCTAACCCACCTCGGGCCCCGTCGGCCCGGGGCTGGTGGCAGACCGGGCTTACCGGTCACCTGGCGCACGTCGCCGGGGGTACGGGCTAACTGGTCACGCGGTGCACGTCGTAGACGCCGTCGATGCTGCGGACCGCCTTCAGGACGTGGCGCAGATGCTCGGGCTCGCCCATCTCGAAGGTGAACTTGCTCAGCGCGACCCGGTCCCGCCTCGTGGTCACCGTGGCCGACAGGATGTTGACGTGCTGGTCGGCGATGGACCTGGTGATGTCGGACAGCAGCCCGGTCCGGTCCAGCGCCTCCACCTGGATCGCGGCGAGGAACCGCGAGCTCTCCCGCGGCGACCAGCGGACCCCGACCACCCGCTCCGGCTGCGACTTGATCAGATGCTGCACGTTCACGCAGTCCGTGCGATGCACCGAGACCCCGTTGCCGCGGGTCACGAACCCGGTGATCTTGTCGCCGGGCACCGGCGTGCAGCATTTCGACAGCCGGGCCCAGACATCCGCCGCGCCTTCCACGGATACCCCGGAATCCCCCGAGGCGGGCCGCGGGATCACCGGCCCGGTGAGCGTCGTCGCCTCAGCCAGGTCCTCCTGCGCGCCAGCCAGGCCGCCGGCCGACTTCACGAGCTTGGCGACGACCGTCTGCGCGCTGACATGGCCATCGCCCACGGCGGCGTAGAGCACGGACAGGTCCGGATACCGCAGCTCAAGCGCGATCGCCTGGAGAGCGTCGGCTGTCGCCAGGCGCTGAAGCGGCAGGCCCTGCTTGCGCATGGTCCGGGCGATCATCGCCTTGCCGGTATCCGCCGATGCCTCCCGGCGCTCCTTGGAGAACCAGTGCCTGATCTTGTTGCGCGCTCGCGCGCTCTTGACAAAGCCAAGCCAGTCCTGGCTTGGCCCGGCGTCCTGTGCCTTGGAGGTGAGGATCTCCAGGGTGTCGCCGTTGCTCAGGGTGGATTCGAGTGGCACCAGCCTGCCGTTGACCTTGGCCCCGATGGTGCGGTGCCCGACCTCGGTATGGATCGCGTAGGCGAAGTCCACCGGCGTGGCGCCCTGTGGCAGCGCGATCACCTCACCACGCGGGGTGAAGACGTATACCTCGGCGCTGCCCACCTCGAACCGCAGCGACTCGAGGAACTCGGCTGGGTCGGCGGTCTCCCGCTGCCAGTCGACAAGCTGACGGAGCCAGTCCAGGTCCGACGGGCTGCGGCCGCTGGCCAGCTCCTCCTTGTACTTCCAGTGCGCGGCGACGCCGTACTCGGAACGCCGGTGCATTCCCCAGGTCCTGATCTGCAGCTCAACAGGCTCGCCGCCCGGTCCGATCACCACCGTGTGCAGCGACTGGTACATGTTGAACTTCGGCATCGCGATGTAGTCCTTGAACCGGCCGGGCACCGGGTTCCACCTGGCGTGCACCGAGCCGAGCACCGCATAGCAGTCGCGCACCGAGTCGACCAGGACGCGGATGCCGACCAGGTCGTAGATGTCGTCGAAACCGACGTTCCTGGCGATCATCTTCTGGTACACCGAGTACAGGTGCTTCGGGCGACCGGTGACCCGCGCCTTGATCTTGGCCTCCCTGAGGTCGGCCGAGACCTCCTCGATGACCTCCTGCAGGAACGCTTCCCGGCGCGGCGCCCGCTCCGACACCAGCCGCGCGATCTCGTCGTAGCGCTTGGGGAACATCGTGGCGAACGCCAGGTCCTCAAGCTCCCACTTGACCGTGTTCATCCCGAGCCGGTGGGCCAGCGGGGCGAAGATCTCCAGCGTCTCGCGTGATTTCTGCTCCTGCTTGGGCCTGGGCAGGTAGCGGAGCGTCCGCATGTTGTGCAGCCGGTCAGCCAGCTTGATCACGAGCACCCGGATATCGCGGGACATCGCCACGACCATCTTGCGCACGGTCTCGGCCTGGGCCGCGTCGCCGTACTTGACCTTGTCCAGCTTGGTCACGCCGTCGACCAGGGCCGCGATGTTCTCGCCGAACTCGCTCCGCAGCTCGGCCAGGGTATAGGGGGTGTCCTCGATCGTGTCGTGCAGGAGCGCCGCGCAGAGCGTCTCCGCGTTCATGCCGAGCTCGGCCAGGATGGTCGCGACGGCCAGGGGGTGGGTGATGTAGGGGTCGCCGCTCTTGCGTGACTGGCCGGCGTGCCACTTGGCGGCCACATCGTAGGCGCGCTCGATCAGGCGGATGTCTGCCTTGGGATGGGTGGTGCGGACGGTCTTGACCAGGGGCTCGAGGACCGGGTTGATCCCTCCGCCGCGCGGTGAGCCGAACCTGGCGAGCCGCCGCCTGACGCCCGCGTGGGGTGGCCCGCCGGGAGCGGGAGCGTCAGCCAGGTCAGCGGGACCGGGCACCTCCGACGGGGACATGCCGTCGGAGGCCGCGCTGGCCCGGGAGGCCGGGCCGGCTGGTCTGCGGTCTGCCCGTCCCGGCGCGGCTGGTTCCGGCGCGGCTGGCTCCGGCGCGGCTGGCTCCGCCGTAGCTGGTTCTGCCGTAGCTGATTCCGGGTCCGTCCGTCTCGCGGTGGCTGGTCCGGTTCCCGCATGGTTCGCGGTGGCCGGTCCTTCGGTGACTGGTCCCGCCTCGGCCGGCCCCCCGTCGCCGGCGGCCACGTCGGCGGGCGCACCAATGGCCGGGGTCACCCGCCTGCCAGCTACGTGCAGCTCTCGGTCTCCAGGGCCGCGCTGCCCCGTGGCCGCCTGGGTGACTCCGCCTTCGGCCGTTCCGGCCGTTGCTACGTCACCGGCCACCTGCCGCTCCTAGCGTCAGTTGAACACTCAGTCTATCCAGGCACAGATCGACAGCGGGCCGGTCCTGCCGGGCCGGCCCGCTGACAGGCCGGCAATGTGGCATGAATCACAAAGACAGCAGGGTGCGGATATCGAGGCCGGGCAGGCTGTTCCGGCCGCCCAGGAAACCGAGCTCGATGAGCACGGCGAGCGCGGTGACCTCCGCTCCGCAGCGCTGCACGAGCGCCGCCGTCGCCGCCGCCGTGCCTCCGGTGGCCAGCACGTCGTCGATCAGCAGCACCCGGTCCCCCGGCCGGAACGCATCGACGTGCACCTCGACGGTCGAGGTTCCGTACTCAAGCTCGTAGGTCTCGGCGTGCGTCGGCCCGGGCAGCTTGCCCAGCTTGCGCACCGGCACGAAGCCGACGCCGAGCAGGCAGGCGACCGGCGCTGCCAGGATGAAGCCGCGTGCCTCGATCCCGGCTACCTTGTCGATCCGGTCATGGCCGGAGGCCAGCGCGGCGACCGTCTTGCCGAAGGCTGCGCCGTCCGCGAGCAGCGGCGTGATGTCCTTGAAGACCACGCCAGGCCGCGGATAGTCGTTGACGTCCCTGATCAGGCTCAGCAGCAGACCTTCCAGGTCGCTGCGCACCTGCCCGTCTCGCGGCTGCGCAGCCGCACCGGTCCCGGCCGCGGAC
>DATNIU010000194.1:0-2771 GCA_035604275.1 Streptosporangiaceae bacterium
GAAGTCCGGTACCGCCATGAGCCGTCAGCATAACACAACCGAGTTGCGCTATTAACACAACCGTGTTGTACTAACTGGCATGAAGCAAGTCTGGTTCGTCACAGGTTCCTCGCGCGGCTTCGGCCGCGCCCTCGTCCGCGCCGCGCTGCAGGCCGGCGACCTCGCCGCCGCGACCGCCCGAGACCCCGGGCAGCTCGCCGACCTAGCCGCCGAGTACGGCGACAGCATCCACCCCATCGCCCTGGACGTCACCGACCCGGCCGCCGCCGCCACAGCCATCGCCGAGGCCCGCGACCGCTTCGGCCGCCTCGACGTGATCGTCAACAACGCCGGCTACGCGAACGTGTCGCCCATCGAGACCGCCGACGACGCCGACTTCCGCGCCCAGTTCGAGACCAACTTCTGGGGCGTCTACCACGTCTCCAAGGCGGCTATCCCCGTGCTCCGCGAGCAGGGCGGCGGCCTGATCATGCAGTTCTCCTCCGTCGGCGGACGCGTCGGCGGCTCGCCCGGCATCGCCTCCTACCAGGCCGCCAAGTTCGCCATCGACGGCTTCAGCCGGGTGCTCCAGGCCGAGACCGCGTCGTTCGGCGTCAAGGTGATGGTCGTCGAACCGAGTGGCTTCGCGACCGACTGGGCAGGCTCCTCGATGATCATCCGCGACATCCCCGAGGCCTACGCCCAGACCGTCGGCGCGCTCAACACGAGCCTGCGCCAGAACCCCGACGGTCCCGCGGGCGACCCCGTACGCGCGGCCGAGATTCTCGTCCACGTGGCCAAACGCCGCGACATCCCCTACCACCTGCCGCTCGGCGTGACCGCGGCCGAATGGTCGATCCGGCACGACGAGCAGCTCCTGGCCGAGGACCGCAAGTGGCGCGCCGTCAGCCGCTCCGCCGACTTCGCCGAGCCCTACCCGGCCGAGTTCCCGCCCGACACGATCGGCTGAACCAGCCGCGCAGTTCCCGAACAGCACCCCACGACATCAGTGTCCGAACCCGCCCGGGCACCGGTTCGGAAGTGGTGGACGCCGCGCGGACGGGCGGCATGCGCCGAGTGACGACGGCAATCCCGGGTTCCGTGATTGACTTAGTTCCCGACTGATCCGGCCTGGGGTGATGCGGAATGGTTCAATCCGGCGGGCAGGCGTCGGACCCGAAGCTGGGCCAGGACGCCAACGCCACCTACGCGCTGGGCAGCAGCCCGGGCGAGAGCGCCCGGCTGCAGCGACAGGCTGACGAGCTGGCCGCCGACAGCGCGGCGCTGCTGGACAAGGTGAGGCTGCGGCCGGGGCAGAGCGCGATCGATCTGGGCTGCGGCCCGCGCGGGGTCCTGGACCTGCTGGCCGAGCGGGTCTCGCCGGGCGGGCGGGTGGTCGGCCTCGACGCGGATCCCGTGCATACCGCCATGGCCGCCGACTTCGCCGCCGAGCGGCGGCTGGGCGGCGTGGAGATCATGACCGCGGACGCCAGGAGCACCGGGTTGCCGTCCGGCTCCTTTGACCTGGTGCACGCCCGCACCCTGTTCATCAACCTGCCGGAGCCCGCCGGAGTGGCCGCCGAGATGGCGCGGCTGGCCAGGCCCGGCGGATGGGTGGCCGACATGGAGCCCGACACCGAGCACGCGCTGTGCTATCCGCCTCATCCGGCCTTCGACCGGGTGTGCGACATCTTCCGCGTGGTGTTCAGCCGCAACGGCGCCGACGTCGCGATGGGCCGCCGGGTACCCGAGCTCTTCCGCCAGGCCGGACTGGCCGACGTCGAGGTAGAGGCCAGAGTGCAGATGTATCCGCCCGGGAATTCCCGGCGGACCGTCCGTCTCGACCTGATACGCGCCATGCGCCCGATGGTCCTGGAGATGGAGGTAGCCACCGAGGCGGAACTCGACGAGCTGGACGCCGCGCTCCGCCCTCACCTCACCCACCCAGACACGATCACGATGTCAGGCCTGCTCTTCCTGACCTGGGGCTGCAAACCGGCCTGAAGGGAGCGGTGTCAATGCTCACGTTCGGCGTGGCGGTACTGGGCGTTACCGACCGCCGGCGAGCCGAGGAGTTCTGGTGCGCGGCGCTCGGCTACGAGGTGCGCGAGGACGGGTTCGGCGGCTGGGCCCGGGTGCTCGTCCCGTCCGGCGGAACCGGGACCATGATCGCGCTGCAGACGAGCGGCACGGTACCGGAGGATTACCCGCGTCTGCACTTCGACCTGCACGTGGCCGATGTGGCCGAGCAAGAGGCGGAGGCGGCACGCCTGGTCTCGCTCGGCGCCAGCCGGGTCGACTGGGACAGCTATCCGGACGACCCCGATTTCGTCGTGCTAGCCGACCCGGACGGCAACCGGTTCTGCATCGTCGACCTCGGTCATCCTCACGCTTGATCCCCGCCAGGCTGGGCGGTCATCGGCTGCCCCTGGCGGTACATCTGCGGCGGCTTGTTGCCCGCTGCCTGCCCGCCGTCGATCGGCAGCACCGTCCCGGTGATGAACGAGGACTGGTCGGAGCACAGCCAGAGCACGGCGCTCGCCACCTCGGCCATGCTGCCCACGCGCCGCATCGGCGTGGATTGCGCGGCCCCGCGCTGGGCCTGCTCGCCCGCCGCCTCCAGGTGCCAGGTCAGGATCGGGCCCGGCGCGACCACGTTGACCCGGATGCCCTGGTCGGCGTAGTCGAGCGCGGCGACCTTCGTCAGGCCGATGATCCCGGCCTTGCCCGCGACGTACGCGGCGAGGTTGGCCGTGCCGTTCAGGCCGGCGATGGAGGCCATGTTCACGATC
>DATNIU010000195.1:0-14715 GCA_035604275.1 Streptosporangiaceae bacterium
GGCTGTCGGCGCCGAACAAGCATCACTTCCTGGCCGACCTCGCGCCGTTCGGGCTGGACAATCCTGATGAGGTCTTCTATGCCGCGGACCGGCCCTACGGGCTGATCCAGTGCGCGGTGCAGCGCGACGACGCTCCCGATCCCGGCCCGGCCTGGGAATCACCGGCCACGTTCGCCTAGCCGTCGGGCTTTGTCAGCTTCAGGCCGCGGAAGCCGGTCCCGGTCTGGAGGACGACGAGCCCGTGGTCGTCGGCGTAGATCCAGTTCACGCTCGGGTCGCCGGTGCTGATGGCCTCCCAGTCACGGTCGGTCATGTCCCAGGCGCACAGCGTCCCGTCGGAGCATCCGATCAGCGCGACGGGCTGGTCGCCGCACGCACCGACGGCCAGCGCGGTCACGTCGCCAGGAAGGTCAGTGATCGGCGCGCCGCGGAGCATGTTGAAACCCATTTCCCACACCTGCGCGGACCGCCCGCCGCCGATCAGCACGATGAGGTGCTTGTCCTGCAGGCCGAGCGCGACCCGCCTGATCACAAAGCGGTTAGGCACCGGGAGGCCGAACTGCTTCCTGGTGGCCAGATTCCACCCGAGCACGCTGCCGACCGCCGGGGCAGTGACCGCGATGGCGCTCCCGCCCAGTTCGCCGACGGCGATGGAACGGCCGCCCAGCGTCCCGGCCGCAGCGACTCGCACGGCGTGTGCGCCTGACCAGCGACGCGCCGGATGTAGCTCGAGGACGAGCGGCTCGCTGTCCGACCGGGTGACGACCGCGAACGTCTGGCCCGCTGCCGCCGCAAGGACGACCGACGTCACCTTTCCCTCGATCCGCCGCCGCGCCCGGCCCGCCCACTTCCGGGTGGTCAGGTCAAGCACGCAGACCCGGCGGTCGTCCGGCCCGCCATCGGGGACGCACACCGCGATCGGCCTGTTGTCCATCAGTCCGGCGGTAGCGGCGTGCAGACCGCCGTCGGCAACGGTGAGCAGTTCGTGCCGGGCGCCGGTGTCCGGGTCAATTGTCCATGCCGTCAACTTGGGGACGGCTGGGCGCGACCGGTCGTCGCTCCACCGGATAGCGGCCGTGGTGACGATCACCGGCCGCCCGCCGACGGTACCGGCGCTGCACGTGTCGGCGCGGTGCGAGGCCGACCAGACCACCTCGGCTACTGCCAACGGGGCCGGCCTTGCCATGTCAGCGAGATTGGCCACCAGGTCAGGCCGGCCGGCCTGGGCCGCGTGGGCGGCCGCGAACGAGCGGGTGTAGCCGTCGGCGCCGGTCCAGTCCGGCACGCCGGGAGCGCGCTCGGGGATGCCGGCGATCAGCGCGGTGGTGATCGCCTCGTGTGCCCGCGCGGCCGTGCTGCCGGGGCGGCTCTCGTGGTCGGCGCGCACGACGGCGCCGAGGGTCGCGTGCGCGAGATGCCACCCGCTGTCATGGTCGACCAGCACGGCGGCCGGGGTGCGCTCGCGCAGCACCGCTACGTCGCCGGCGGTGTAGGCGGCGGTCCCAAGCTCGGTCGCGGCCCTGGCCCAGGTGTCGTCGTCGCTGAGGCCGTCGCCGTAGACGTACCCGAGTGGCGCCAGCAACTCCATTGCGAAAACTCCGGCCGCGGCTGGATCCAGACTCCGCTCCCGCATGATCGCGCCTGCGCGTGCGGCAACGGCGTCGACCGCCTCGCCCGGCGTCCGGGGCAGAGCGTCCTGCCAGTCCGGACGGTCGGTGTCCGGCGCACCCCAGCGAAGGGCGGCGGCGGCCAGCCGGGCGGTCAGGAAGCTGGTCCCGGCCGCGGCCGCGACGGCGCCTGCCACGGTCGCGGCCAGGTCAGGGCGGTCTCGGTAGCCGGAGTACGTGCCGGGCCGATCTGCGTCGGACAGAATCCCGGTCACGCACGCGGCCACGTCGGCTGGGTCGAAGAACGCCGGGTCGTCCAGGTCGATGATCGCGGGCTTCAGGAAGTCCTGCAGCGGGGCGCGGGAGCTCTTGGTGAGCCGCTCAGCCAGTTCCCGGCCGCAGCCCACGATCAGCAGCACGCCGAAGCCGTAAGGATCACTGGCCAGCGGGCCGATCAGCGAGTCCAGCATGGCTTTGGGATCGGCGGCCTCGTCCACGCCGTCGGCCACGATGAGCGTCAGTTCGTCAAGGACCGGCAAGTCCGGATCGTAGCGCGGCGGGTCGCGCAGCGCGCCCAGCAGCGTCTGCGGACCGGTGGGGGCGCTGGACGCGAGCCTGCGGGAGACCTCACTGCGCCCCTGCGCCAGTGCTTCGCCGATCTGCTCGGTGATCTCAGCCACCGTCCGCCCGGCCGCGTTCACCGCGACGGACCCGCTCGGCCCTTGCGGGATCCCGGCCCAGCCGTTGGGCGGGCCAACCGCGGCCAGCCGGCGCAGCAACGCGGACTTCCCCGACCCCGGGTCGCCGGTAACCGCGCGGACGGCACAGAACCGGTACCGGTTCCCGAAGAAGTGCTTGCTGAGCTCCGCCAGCGCGGCGTGGCGCCCGGCGAAGTGCTCGTGCGGGCCTTCCGGCAGGAACAGCGGCAGGACGGTCCGCAGGGCCGGCTGCCACAGGGCCGCATCCCCCAGCGGCAGGACATTTCTCGAACCAGAACGGAAGGGCCCGGCGATGATGCCGACGACCCGTCCGGTCTCGGCTTCGATCACCCCGCAGCCGAGCGGGGAGCGGGGCCCGTTGTCTGGCTGCCGCATCAGCCGGACCTTCGTCGACGGCCCGAATCCGGCCACGCCCTCCACCCATTCGCCGGTGCCGCTCTCGGTCTGGCTGGGGAACCGCACCCGCAGTTCCTGATCGCGGGTAGCCCAGCCAAGCGGCGCCCCCCGTGCTCCCGCGACGGGTTCGTCCAGCACGATCAGGGCCGGGAATCCTTTCTTGCTCGGGTACTGCGGGTCGGGCGCCTCCTCGTCCTCGAGCACCGTCGCAGACCTCGGGCCGCAATCCAGGCCGGCGAAACCCACCCGCAGTTTCCCGTCGGGCGGGATCAGGTGCATGCAGGTAAGCACGAGCCGATCGGAAAGCAGCACACCGCCGCCCTGAATACGGCCACCCGGGCCGAGAATCCACACCTGCCACGGATACTGCTCGTGCGCCCGGTCCCCACCAGTCGTCATCGTCCACCGCCTGCTGGCCCAGTGCCGGTGATCCCGGCTGTCCGAGTCACCGATAGTGCTGAGTTTCCTCCTGCGGAGCGGATTTGGCCGAGCTAATTGCGTTGCGCGGCAAATCCCCCGCGGCCAGGTCCCGGCCGTCGGCTGCCTTGGTCTGGGCTGGCGATCACCAGTAGTTCCGCCATGTGCGACGCTGGTCCCGGAGGTTGCCATGGACTTCATTCAGCCGGCCGGCTGGTCCGACGCCCTGGCTGTCAAGGCGCAGCGGCCGGCGGCGGTGCCGATCGCCGGCGGCACCGACCTGATGGTGGAACTGAACTTCGACCGGCGCCGTCCCGAGGCGCTGCTCGACCTCACCCGGGTGCCCGAGCTTACCGGCTGGACGACCGCCGGCGGCAGGCTGCGGATCGGCGCGGGAACGACCTACGCCGCCCTGATCAGCGACCTGGGCCCGGCCCTGCCCGGCCTGGCGCTGGCCGCGCGGACGGTCGGCTCGCCGCAGATCCGCAACCGGGGCACGATCGGCGGCAACCTCGGCTCCGCATCGCCGGCCGGCGACTGCCATCCGCCGCTGCTCGCCGCTGACGCCGAGATCGAGGTCGCCTCGGTCCGCGGCTCGCGGATGATCGCCGCCGACGACTTCTACACCGGGGTCAAGCGGAACGCGCTCGCCCCGGACGAGCTGATCGCCGCCGTCTGGATCAGCCCGCCCGAAGGTCCCGAGCAGTTCAGCAAGATCGGCACCAGGAACGCGATGGTGATCGCGGTAGCCGCGTTCAGCCTGGCGCTGCATCCGCAGCGCCGGTCGGTCGGCACCGGGATCGGCTCGGCGGCCCCGACCCCGGTGCGGGCGGTGCAGGCCGAGCGCTTCCTCGCCGCCGCGCTCGACGCCGCCGGGCTGTGGGAGTCCCGCGGGCCGCTGCCGGAGTCCGTGGCCGGCGAGTTCGCTGCGCTGGTGAGCGCGGCGGCGCGGCCGATCGACGACGTGCGCGGCACCGCCGCCTACCGCAGGCACGCGCTGGCCGTGCTCGCCAGGCGGACCCTGAGCTGGGCCTGGCGTGACTACCGCGACGGTCTGCCGGGGTCAGGATCGGGAACGACCGGGACGACGAACGGCGGCCCGGCGGCCGCCCAGGCGGGAGGCTGATCTGGCGATGCGGATCACAGCCGTCGTGAACGGTGCCTCCCGCCAGGCCGACGATGTCTGGCCCGGTGAGAGCCTGCTGTTCGTGCTCCGCGAGCGGATGGGCCTGCCGGGCTCCAAGAACGCCTGCGAGCAGGGAGAATGCGGCTCGTGCACGGTCTACCTGGATGGCGTCCCGGTCTGCGCGTGCCTGGTGGCCGCCGGGCAGGCGGACGGCCGGGACATCGTCACGGTCGAGGGACTGGCCAGCGGCGCCGAGCTGCATCCGGTGCAGCAGGCGTTCATCGACGCCGGCGCCGTGCAATGCGGGTTCTGCACGCCGGGCCTGCTGGTCGCCGCGCACGACCTGCTCGCGCGCGATCCCGACCCGGCGGACGCCGACATCCGCGAGGCGCTGGCGGGCAACCTGTGCCGGTGCACCGGCTACGGGCAGATCCTGGCAGCGGTCCGGCTGGCGGCCCAGAGGCTAGCCGGGACGACCGGTGACTGACAATCTGATACTGAACGGGTGTCACGTCCTGACCATGGACGCGCAGCGATCGGAGTATCCGGCCGGTCATGTCGTGGTCTCGGGGAACCGGATCGCGGCGGCCGGTCCCGGCCCGGCGCCAGCGGACATCCCTGGCGGCCCTGGCGGCCCTGGCGGCGAGGCCGGGGGCGAGGCCGGGGGCGGCTCGGGCGGCGTCCTCCGCTCCGGCGGTTCCGGCTTCCGGCTGGTCGACGCCTCGGGCTGCCTGGCGACTCCCGGGTTCGTGAACACGCACCACCACCTGTACCAGTGGGCCACCAGGGGCTGCGCGGCCGATTCCACCCTGTTCGACTGGCTGACCGAGCTGTACCCGGTCTGGGCACGGATCGACGAGCAGATCGTGGCCGATTCGGCGACCGCGGCGCTGGCCTGGCTGGCCAGGACGGGATGCACGACGACGACCGACCACCACTACGTGTTCCCGCGCGGCGGCGGTGACGTCCTCGGCGCCACCGTGCAGGCGGCCCGGTCGGTCGGCCTGCGGTTCCATCCGACCAGGGGATCGATGGACCTGGGCGCCTCAGCCGGCGGCCTGCCGCCGGAGGAGGTGGTCGAGGACATCGACTCGATCCTCGCCGCGACGTCGGCCGCGATCGATCGCTTTCATGACCCTTCGCCTGGCTCGATGCTGCGGATGGGGGTCGCGCCGTGCTCGCCGTTCTCGGTGACCGGCGAGCTGATGGCGGCGGCGGCCGGGCTGGCCCGCGACCGGGGAGTGCGGCTGCACACGCACCTGGCCGAGACCATCGACGAGGCCGCGTTCTGCGCTGAGCGGTTCGGCTGCACGCCTGCCGAGTACCTGGACTCGCTCGGCTGGCTGGGCGGCGACGTCTGGCTGGCGCACGCCGTGCACCTGGACGACAAGGCGATCGCCAGGATGGCCGCGACCGGGACCGGCGTCGCGCACTGCCCGTCGTCCAACGCCAGGCTGGGCGCCGGGATCTGCCGGGTCGCCGACCTGCTCGCCGCCGGGGTCCCGGTCGGCCTCGGGGTGGACGGGGCGGCGTCGAACGAGGAGACCTCGCTGGCCGGCGAGGTACGCCAGGCGGTGCGGATGGCCCGCGCGGCCGGCGGGCCGCAGGCGCTCTCGGTCCGGCAGTCACTTGAGCTCGCGACACTCGGCGGGGCCAGGTGCGTCGGCCGGGAGGACGAGATCGGGTCGCTCGAGCCGGGGAAGCTGGCGGACATCGCGTTGTGGCGGATGGACACGCTGCCGCACGCGAACATCGCCGACCCGGTCGCCGCGCTGGTGCTCGGCGCGCCAGCGCCGCTTGAGCTGCTGATCGTGAACGGCGAGGTGGTCGTGCAGCGCGATCAGCTGGCGACGGTGGATGAGCACGCCGTTTCCGCTGCGGCTGGCCGCGCCGCCGGGGCACTGCGTCCCGGCTGACGGCCGGGCGGCAACCTTTGCTCGTCGCGGCGCATCCTTAGGGCGTGGCGGACGACATCATCACGTTCGGCGCCCCGGACCAAGGCTCAGGCCGGCGATGCGGCGCCGATGAGGCGATCGAGTCGCTGTTCCACGCGTGCTATCCGCGGCTGGTGCGTACCGGGTACGCGCTCGTCGGTGACTGGGATCTGGCTGAGCAGCTGGCCCAGGAGGCGTACCTGAGGCTGTGGCGGCGCTGGCGCTGGATCACCGATCCGCAGGCCGCCCCGGCCTACCTCCAGCGCACGGTCGTGAATCTGTCACGGGAGACCATCCGGCGCCGCGTGACCGAACGGCGCGTGCTGAACGCCGGGGGCACGGAGCGGCCGGCCACCACCGATCCGGACGCCGCCGCGCTGATCGAGCTGCGCGCGGCGGTCGCGGCCCTGCCGGCCAGAAAGCGCGAGTGCATCGTGCTGCGGTATCTGCTCGGCCTGTCCGAGGCGGAGACGGCCGGCCTGCTCAATATCTCCGTCGGCACGGTGAAGAGCCAGACGCACAAGGGACTGCGGCAGCTGAAGGAACGCCTGGCCGAGACGACCGCAACGGCAGGGTCGGCGAGCGCGGCGGAAGGGACGGCGAGATGACCGACACCGATCTGGAGCAGCGGCTGCGGGCGCTGCTCTCCGGCGTACCTGAGCGCCGGATCGACACCGGCCGCGGCTGGCGTGATTTCCAGTCGCTGCGGGCCAGGGCCAGCCGGAACCGCCGCAGGCGGCTGACCGCCGCCGCGGTCGCCGGGATCGCGGCCGTCCTGGCCATCGTCCCGATCCTGCTCGGCAGCCTGGGCACCGGCGGTTCCCGGCATCCGCAGGCCAGCACCAGCCGGGCCAGCGTGAGCAGCCCGCCCTCGTCCTATCGCAACTTCCCGGGCGCGGTCGTGGCCCGGATACCGGTGGCCGGAGTGGTTGGCCTGGCCCAGGACGGAAACCGAATCTGGGCAGTTGCCGAGTCGACGGTGCCCGGGAGCACGACGTTCCAGCTTGTCGGGATCGACCCGCGGACCGGCAAGGTCACCATCAGCATCGGCCTGGGCAGCACCGTCAGATACGCGGCCGCCGGCGACGGAGCGGTATGGCTGGACACCACGCATGGCCGATCTCAGGGCCAGCTTGTGCGCATCGACCCGGTCACCGGCAAGATCGTCGCGACCGCGCACCTGCGGACCGGCCGGTGCGGCTACCTGACGTTCAGCGGCGGCCAGCTGTGGGCAGAATGCAGCAGCAGTGGCTTTAACGAGATGCTCTTCCATATCGACCCGGCCACCGGCCGCGTGCTGGGCCGGCTCGGCCCGGTGCACAGCGTGATCGGGCAGATCGCGGTCACGCCACGGGGAGTGTGGTACGCCGACTACTCCGGCATCGGCGGGATCGTCGCAGGCAATGGTGCCGGACCCGGCCCGCGGGCCATCACGGTCCGCGACCCTTCCTACCCGGTGAGCTTCGCCTACACCCAGTCCCTGGTGTACAGCCAGGGCGCCCTCTGGGCGCTCACCAATGACGAGAGCGTCGCCAAGATCAACCCGGCCACCGGCCATGTCGAGCGGGTCTTCTCCTCGGCCAGTTATGACCCGAAGGGGGCCGGGGGGCTGGACTTCCTCACGGCCGGTCAGGGATCGCTGTGGTTCCTCGACGACGGCTACCCGTTCAGCGGCGTGCTGCGGGTCAGCATGGCCACCGGCAGGCCCCTCGGCGGCGTGACGGTCAGGCCCGGATCCTGCGGTCAGCCGTGCTACCAGATCTACGACACCAACGGCACCATCTGGGTGCCCACCTCGACCGCCATAATCGGCATCGACCCCGCCCGCCTGCCCGCCTAGCCGCCCCGTCCCGCCCGGTCCCGCCCGGTTCCGCCCCGCCTGGTTCCGCCCCGCCCGCCCGGTCCCGTCCCGTCCCGCCCGTCCCGCCCGGTTCCGCCCGGTCCCTCTTTCCCGACTCAGCACGGGTTTCAGTGATGTTAACGCCCGACTAATACCTTTTGGGGCCACGAAATCCGTGCTAAGTCGGCTCCCGGGCAGTCTGGCTGGGCTACCCGGCGGGCTCTGGCGCGAGTAACTTGGCATTGGATCACGCCGCGGGCGGCAGGAGGGTGGACGGGCGATGGATAACAGGGCCGTGGTCGTCGGCCGGGGCTCGTAATGCCGTGACCGTGCCCACTCGGCTGCCGACGCGGGTGCCGGATGGCGCCCCGGCTGAGCTTGGCCGGCCCGATGTGCCCGGGGGCGAGCACGGCGGGATCGGCAGCAGCGCGCACCGGCCAGACGGGACGCTGAAAGTCACTGGTCAGTTCGCCTACGGCAGCGACCTGTGGATGGACGACATGATCTGGGGCGTCACGCTGCGCAGCCCTCATCCGCACGCCAGGATCTCGGAGATCTCGATCGGCGAGGCACTGGCGACTGCTGGCGTATCAGCGGTCCTGACCTGGCGTGACGTCCCAGGTCAGAATGCCGTCGGCCTTGAACACGCCGATCAGCCCGTGCTCGCCGCCGACCTCGTCAGGTACCAGGGTGAGCCGGTCGCCCTGGTGGCCGCCGATCATCCAGAGGTGGCCCGCCGGGCAGCGGGCAAGATCGCGGTCGACTACGAGGTGCTTGAGCCGGTGACCGATTCGCGGGCCGCGCTTGAACCTGGCGCGATCGCCCTGCATCCAGGCGGCAATCTGGTCAGGCACCTGCGGATCCGCAAGGGCGACCCCGCGCCGCGTGCCGATGTCGTGGTAACCGGCGACTACGAGGTCGGCATGCAGGACCAGGCATTTCTCGGTCCAGAAGCAGGGCTGGCCGTTCCCGACGGCAGCGGCGGCGTGGACCTCTACGTCTCGACGCAGTGGCTGCACGTCGACCAGCGGCAGGTGTGCGCCGCGCTTGGGCTGCCGCCCGAGCAGGTGCGCCTGGTGCTGGCCGGCGTGGGCGGCGCGTTCGGCGGCCGGGAGGACCTGTCGATGCATGTGCACGCATGCCTGCTCGCCCTGCACACCGGCAAGCCGGTGAAGATGGTCTACAGCCGCGAGGAGTCGTTCTTCGGTCACGTGCACAGGCACCCGGCCCTGATGCGGTACGAGCACGGCGCCAACCGCGATGGCACGCTGGTCTACGTCAGGCTCGCGATGTACCTGGACGGCGGCGCCTATGCGTCGAGCACCCCGGCGGTGGTCGGCAACGCGGGCACGATGGGCGCCGGGCCTTACGTGGTGCCGAACGTGCACATCGACGCGTACGGCGTCTACACCAACAACCCGCCGTGCGGTGCGATGCGCGGCTTCGGGTCGGTCCAGGCCGCGTTCGGGTACGAGGCGCAGATGGACAAGCTGGCAGCCGCGCTCGGCATGGACCCGGTCGGCTTCCGCTGCCAGAACGCGATGAGCATGGGCAGCGAGGGGCCGACCGGCCAGGTCATCGACAGCCCGGCGCCAGTGGCCGAGCTGCTGCGCCGGGTTCAGCAGATGCCGCTTCCGCCCGGGCCGGTCCCGGCGGTCGACGGCGCAGCCCGCTGGCCCGGCCCTGACCTGCCCGGCGGCGGGCAGGATCCGGATCTTCGCCACCTGCCGGGCGGAGTCGGCAACACGACGCACGGCGAGGGCATTGCCCGCGGGATCGGTTATGCCGTCGGCTACAAGAATGTCGGGTTCTCCGAGGGGTACGACGACTTCTCGACCGCGCGGGTGCGGCTCGAGGTAGCCGGTGATGAGCCGGTCGTCACGGTGCACACCGCCGCCGCCGAGGTCGGCCAGGGGCTGGTCACCATCGAGCAGCAGATCTGCCGGACCGAGCTTGGCGTGGACAGGGTGGTGATCGTGCCGAAAGACACCCGAGTCGGTTCGGCCGGCTCGACCTCGGCCTCACGCCAGACCTACGTGACCGGCGGTGCTGTCAAGGCGGCCTGCGAGCGGATTCGCGAGCACCTGTTCGGCCTGGTGCGGCGCCAGCTTGGCGAGACGATCGCCGACCTGCGGATCGATGAAGGTCAGGTGTACCCGGGCGGGTCCGGGCAGGAGATCCCGCTCGGGTCGATCGCGCGCTTCCTCGGCGGAGAGGTGATCGAGGAGACGGTGCAGTGGCGGCACCGGCCGACCGAGCCGATCGACCCGGAGACCGGCCAGGGCTTCGCGCACGTGCAGTACGCGTTCGCCGCTCATCGCGCCGTAGTTGATGTGGATGCCGAGCTCGGACTGGTCAGGGTGGTGGCGCTGGACTGCGCCCAGGATGTCGGCAGGGCCATGAACCCGCTGGCGGTGGTCGGCCAGATTCAGGGCGGTACCGCGCAGGGGCTGGGCCTGGCGATCATGGAGGAGATCCAGGTCGCAGACGGCCTGATCAAGAACCCGTCCTTCACCGACTACCTGATCCCCACCATCCTGGACATGCCGCCGATGCGCATCGACGTGCTTGAGTGCCCCGATCCGCACGCTCCTTACGGGCTGCGCGGGGTGGGCGAGCCGCCGACGATCTCGTCGGGCCCGGCGGTCGTGGCGGCCATCCGGGCGGCTACCGGACGGGAGCTGGCGCGGGTACCGGTCAGGCCGGAGCACATCACGGGAGCGGAAACCGCGTGACTGCTCGCCGCCCCGCAGCGCCTGTCCTTGAGTACGTTGCCGAGGAGATCGACCAGCTGCTCGCGGTGGCCGATGCCGAGCTGGCCTCGTCGTACCGGGGCGAGGATCCGGGTCGGCAGCCGGTGCATACGGTATACATTCCTGCGCACCGATTCGAGCCGGACGCCGTGCCCCGGTGGGGCGCCGACGCGCTGGCGGCGATGGAAGAGCTCCTGCCCGGACCCGCCGAGTTCGCCGACGCGATGGGACTCATACCAGGGATGGCCGCGCAGGTGCGCCCGCTCGTGCTGGCCAAGCTCAGTTCCGAGCCGATCGAGGATCTCCGGATCGACTTCGAAGACGGCTACGGCATCCGCAGCGACGCCACCGAGGACGCCGACGCCCGCACTGCCGCGAGGTCGCTCGCCGCCGCGTTCCGCGCGGACGCGGCGCCTTCGTTCACCGGGCTGCGGTGCAAGAGCCTCGAGCCATCGACCCGGCGCCGTGCGATCGGCACCCTCGATGCCTTCCTGGGCGCGATGGTCGAGAACGGCCGGCCGCTTCCGGATGGTTTCGTGATCACGCTGCCGAAGGTCACGTCGGCGGCGCAGGTGTCAGCGATGGCGATGCTGTGCGACCGGCTGGAGGCGGCACACGGGCCGTTTCACCCACGGCGCCTGCAGTTCGAGATCCAGGTCGAAACGCCTCAGCTCATCCTGGGGCCGGATGGCATCGGCACGATCGCACGATGCGTTCATGCCGCGCCGTACCGGCTCCTCGGCCTGCACTACGGGACCTACGACTACAGCGCCTCGCTCGGCATCGCGGCCGCCTTCCAGTCAATCGAGCATCCGGCGGCCGACCACGCACGGGCCGTCATGCAGGTCGCAGCGGCGGGCACTGGCGTCCGGCTGTCCGACGGATCGTCGAACGTGCTCCCGGTCGGGGGCAGGGACGAGGTGCTCGCGGCCTGGAGGCTGCATGCCCGGCTGGTCAGGCGATCTCTGGAACGGGGGTTCTACCAGGGCTGGGATAGCCATCCCGGGCAGCTCGTCAGCCGCTTCGCCGCAACCTATGCATTCTTCCGCGAGGGGCTTACCGCCGCCTGCGAGCGGCTCATGGCCTACTCCGAACGGGCAGCGGCCGGCCTGGAGGAACCAGCCACCGCCCGCGCACTGGCCGGCTACCTGATCAGAGCCCTCGACTGCGGCGCCACCAGCGAGGACGAAGTCGCCGCCATGACCGGCTTGCACTACGCCGACCTCAGGTCAATCCGCCGCCGTGGCCAACTTCCGCCAGCCGCCACATGACCACCCCAGCTTCGCGATGACCAGCTCAGCTCCTCACGCCCCACCGCTCGGACGCTCCGACCTGGTGATCCGCGCTCAGCGTGCCGTGCTGCCCGACGGCATCCGGCCCGCCGAGGTGCATGTCCGTTCCGGCCGCATCGTCGCCGTGCTAGACCCAGCTGACCGGTTGGCCGTGCTGGGCAGGCCGCGTTCAGTCGGCATGCCCAGCACGGCCGTGCCGGGCAGCCGCCACGACCCACGCCCATCCGCCCAGGACACGTCCCCCATGATGGGCAGCCGCCACGACCTACGCCCATCGGTGCTCGACCTGGCCGACGACGAGGTCCTCATGCCCGGCCTGGTCGACACCCACGTGCACGTCAACGAGCCAGGACGAACGCACTGGGAAGGTTTTGCCACGGCGACGCTGGCGGCCGCCGCTGGCGGCGTGACCACCCTCATCGACATGCCGCTGAACTCGATCCCGCCGACCGTCGATGTTGCCGCGCTGCACGTCAAGCGCCGGGCGGCGGCTGGGCGGTGCAGTGTGGACGTCGGCTTCTGGGGCGGCGCCGTTCCGGCCAGCCTGGCGGAACTTCCGGCGATGCACGCTGCCGGAGTCTTCGGGTTCAAGTGCTTCCTGGTCGACTCGGGCGTGCCAGAGTTCCCGCCGCTGGGCAGTGACGGCCTGGCAGCGGCAATGCGGCAGGTCGCCGGGCTCGGCAGCCTGCTCGTCGTGCACGCCGAGGACGCGGCGGTCATCGCCAGCGCCCGGCCGCCTGACACCGGGTCCCTGCTCGGTACCGCATACTCCAGCTTCCTGCGCACCCGCCCGCCCGATGCCGAGGTGGCCGCGATCTCGACGCTGGTCGATCTGGCCAGAGCGACCGGCGCACGGGTGCACGTGCTGCACCTGTCGAGCGCCGCGGCCGTGCCGCTGCTCGCCGCAGCACAGGCCGACGGCGTCCCGGTCACGGCCGAGACCTGCCCGCACTATCTGGCGCTCGCGGCGGAGCGGATCGGCTCTGGCGCGACCCAGTTCAAGTGCTGCCCGCCGATCCGTGACCAGGCCAACTCCGAGCTGCTCTGGGCGGCGCTCGGGGCTGGAGTGATCGGCTGCGTGGTCTCTGATCATTCGCCGTGCCCGCCGGAGCTCAAGGATCTGGACCTGGGCGATTTCGGCACGGCCTGGGGCGGGATCTCCTCGGTGCAGCTCGGCCTGCCGGTGACCTGGACGCAGGCCCGCAGGCGCGGACATGACCTGGCCGACGTCGCTCGGTGGATGGCGGCCGGGCCGGCCGCGCTGGCCGGGCTATCCGCCAAGGGCGGCATCGCGCCAGGGAAGGACGCCGATCTGGTCGCGTTCGCGCCGGACGAGACCTTCGTCGTCGAGCCCGGCCAGCTTCGGACAAGGCACAGGCTTACCCCCTACGCGGGCCAGCAGCTCAATGGCGAAGTCCGGCGGACCTGGTTGCGCGGCAGCGACGTCGGCTCCCACCAGCCGACGGGACGGCTGCTCACGAGGAACTGAGCCAGCCTTCACCGCTTCGCGCGAGAGCCTACGATCGACTTAGCACGGGATTCAGTGATCATTGCGCCCGGATTGATATGATATGTGGCCACGAAATCCGTGCTATGTCACCGCCTACCGCCGGAAAGCAGGCCCATGTGCCACCGAGGAGCAGAGTCAGGTGACCGAGTCCGGTGCCGTCGGGCGGGCGGCCGGTCCAGCGGACTTCGCCGCGCTGCCTGACCTGGCATCTCGTCGGCTTGGCGGCAGCGTCGTCCGTGCCAGCGACGAGCTGTTCGCCGAGAAGGAGAACCTGATCAAGCCGGAAGCGCCGGTGTTCGCGGCGGGTGAGTTCGGCAACAAGGGCAAGGTCTATGACGGGTGGGAGACCAGGCGCAGGCGTGATCAGGGAAGCGACTATGCCATCGTCAGACTCGGATGCCCTGGGGTCGTGCATGGCGTGGTGGTCGACACGGCGTTCTTTCGCGGGAACTATCCGCCGGAGATCTCGGTCGAGGCTGCCTGTGCCGACGGCTACCCGTCATCGGCCGAGCTGGTCGAGCTAACCTGGCACCCGCTGGTCAGGCGAGCGGCGGCGGTCGGCGACAGCGCCAACTACTATCCGGTCGGCGACTCCCGGCGCTGGACCCACGTCAGGCTGTCGATCTACCCGGACGGCGGTGTCGCTCGGCTGCGGGTACACGGGGAGGTGGTACCCGACCCGGCGTTCCTGACCGGAACTGTTGACCTGGCCGCGATGGAGAACGGCGGTCTGGTGCTCGGTTGCTCGGACGCCTTCTACTCCGCGCCCGCCAACCTGATCTCGCCCGGCCGGGCCGCGGACATGAGTGACGGCTGGGAGAACGCCAGGCGGCGCGGCCCGGGCAACGACTATGTGGTCTTCCGGCTAGCCGCCGCAGGCTGGCCCGGCTACGTGGAGATAGACACGTCGTGTTTCGTCGGCAACGCGCCCGGCTGGGTCAGGCTGCTCGCCGCCGACGAGCGCGGTCCAGATCCGGCAACCGAGTACGGCGCCAGCGCGGCCGGGACTGGTGCCGGTACGACGGAGGGCACGGCTGCCGGTAAGGCCGGGGGGACGGGTGCCGGAAAGGCCGGGGGGACGGGTGCCGGAAAGGCCGGGGGGACGGGTGCCGGAAAGGCCG
>DATNIU010000196.1:0-12603 GCA_035604275.1 Streptosporangiaceae bacterium
GCTGCGGGCGTGCGCGACCGGGCGGGGGCGGAGGGGAGCGAGGTCGACGGGGTGGCTGCGCTGCTGCGCTGGGCCGGCGAGATCGGCGGCCTGGAGGTGCGCGTCAACGCCGATTCGGCGGCTGACGCGCTGCGTGGCATCCGGGCGGGCGCGACCGGGGTCGGGCTGTGCCGGATCGAGCACATGCTGCTCGGTGACCGCAAGAGACTGCTTGAGCGGCTGCTTGTGGTACCGCCTGGTCCGCAGGCCACCCAGGCGCTCGATCAGCTGCGCGAGCTGCTGCGCGCCGACTTCATGGCGATCCTGACCGCGATGGACGGCCGACCGGTCGCGGTCCGGCTGCTCGACCCGCCCAGGCACGAGTTCCTGCCCGATCCAGCCGGATCCGCCGCCGGGACCGCCCGTGGCGGCGATCGCGGCGAGTTTGCGGAGGTCGCCGGGGGCGATGATCGTGGCGAATCTGCCGGGGTCGCCGGGGATGATAGTCGGGGCGAGCTTGCCGGGGCCGGCGGTCGGGGCGGGTTCGTGGGGGTCGTCGGTGCCGATGGTCGGGGTACGTCTGCCGGGGCTGGCGGGGCTGGCGGGGCTGGTGGCTGGGGTGAGGCTGCCGGTGTCGCCGGAGGCGATGGTCGGGGTACGTCTGCCGGGGCTACCGGGGCTGGCGATCGGGGCGAGTCTGCCGGGGGCGGCGATCGCCGACTGTCCGGGTCTGGCTCGCGGGCGGCGGCGGGTGCTGGCGGGCTGGGGGAGCGGCACCCCATGCTTGGCGTTCGCGGAGTGCGGCTCAACCTGCTGAGGATGGACCTGGCCGCCGCGCAGATCCAGGCTCTGGTGGAGGCGACCGCGGCAGTCCGGCGAGCCGGCGGAGCGCCTCGGCCTGAGCTGCTGGTGCCGATGGTCAGCACGCCGGCCGAGATCGACCCGATCCGCCGGCTGCTGCTCGACACCGTCCGGCTCGCAGGACGGGCGGCCAGCAAGTCACCGATCCCGGTGGGCGCGATGATCGAGACTCCGCGCGCCGCGCTCCTGGCCGGAGAGCTCGCCGCCCGGGTGGACTTCTTCTCGATCGGCACCAACGACCTCACCGCGCTGGTGTGGGGCCTGTCCAGGGACGACGCGGAATCTCAGCTGCTGCCCGCCTACCGGGATCTGGGCATTGTCGGCAGATCGCCGTTCCGCGATCTTGACATCGACGGTGTGGGCGCGCTGCTGCGCCAGGCGACCGGCGCCGCGCGAGCCGTTAACCCTCGAATGCCTATCGGGGTATGCGGCGAGCATGCCGCGAGCGCACGGGCCGCGAGCTTCCTTGCGCGGATCGGAGTTGACTACGTGTCCTGTGCGACGGCGCTGGTGCCCGTCGCCCGGCTAGCCTGCGCGCGAGCCGCTATCAGTACGGAGGAGAGATGAGCGCTGCCACCGGAGGGCTGGCCGTCGAGGTGGATCACCTCGGCCGGGTCTTCCGCAACCGCAAGCAGGAGGTGGTCGCGCTGCGGGATGTGAGCTTTCGCATCAAGGAGGGCCAGGTCGTAGGGCTGCTCGGGGCTAACGGTGCGGGCAAGACAACGCTTACCAAGATCCTCGCCACGCTCTTACTGCCCACGTCGGGAACGGCTCGGGTGTTCGGCAACGACGTCACCGAGCGGGTGCGCGCGGCCCGCCGCGCGACCGGCGTCGTGTTCGGCGGGGACCGCGGCCTCTACGGGCGGCTGTCGGGCAGCGATAACGCGAGATTCTTCGCCGTGCTCGGCGGCGTTGACCGCCGCCGCCTGTCTGGCCTGATCGACGCGGCCCTTGCCGATGTGGGGCTAGACCAGGTCCGCGACAATCCGGTGGAAACCTACTCCAAGGGGATGCGGCAGCGGCTGCACATCGCGATCGGGATGATCGCCGAGCCCCGCCTGCTCCTGCTGGACGAGCCGACGGTCGGGCTCGACCCGGTCGAGGCCGAGCGCCTGCGCACCGCCATCGCCGGCCTGCGGGACACCGGGGTCTCCGTCCTGCTCACCAGCCACTACCTGCTGGACATCGAGCGGCTGGCCGACCGGGTGCTCGTGCTGCATGAGGGCTCGCTCGCGGCGGACCTGGCCATGGGTGAGTTCGCCGGCCTGGCCGGATTCACCGCGACGGTCCACATTCGCGGCCGGGGTCAGATGCCGGCGGCCGCGGCGTTCTCCTGCGTAGGCGTCGCCGTCGACTCGGCGACCCAGCAGGACGGCTCGTGGGCCGTCAAGATCCGGGTCCGCGAGTGGGGCGAGGACTCCTTCGGCCAGCTGAGCCGGGCGCTCGCCGGGGTGACCGTCTCCGCGGTCGACGTCGCCCCGGTGCGCCTCGAAGACGTCTACGCGGATCTGGCCGCCCGGCTGGGCGCCGCGCGCCGCGATTCCGCGGAGAACGTCAATGCGTGAATCGCTGCGTCCGGCGCTGTGGGTGGTGTGGACATCGCTGCGGACCGAGCAGCGCCACATGCGCGGCAGCCCGCTTGTGGTGATCGGCGGTGCCGTCCAGCCGGTCGTCTTCCTGCTGATCACATCGAAGACCGCGAACCCGACACCGGACCGGGTGACCTGGCTGGTGTCGGCAGTCGTGCTCACCTCGCTGTGGAGTTCCACGGTGTGGCTGGCGGGCGGTGTGCTGCGCCGGGAGCGCACCTTCGGGACGCTGGCCCGCTGCGTTACCTCGGTCCATTCGGCGCGGCTGGTGCTCTTCGGCAAGAGCCTGGGGGCGACCATGTTCTGCATGGCGGCCATCCTGGCCAGCGTGACCGTGACCGTCCTCGCGCTCGGCGAGCGGCTCCGGCTGCTCAACCCCGCGCTCCTGGTGGTCGCCGTGGGTGTCACGGCCCTATCGGGGACAGCTCTCGGCATGCTGGTGGCCTGCCTGTTCCTGCTCACCCGGCATGGCCTGATCTGGTCAAGCGCCCTGGTGTACCCGGTGTTCATCCTCGGCGGCCTGCTGATCCCCCGCACGGCGCTGCCGTTCTCGCTGCGCTGGATTCCTGACCTCGTCAGCCTGCAGTGGATCCACGAGTTCTTCGCGGACGCGGCGGCCGGCCGGGTCAGCCTCGCCCCGCTCGCGATCGCCGCTGGCCTGACAGTCTGCTACTACGTCGTCGCGCTGAAGTCACTGGACCGGGCCATCGACGCTGCCCGCAGGAAGGGGAGCCTTGACCTCGCTTGGTAGTCCGGTCGCACGGCTGGTCGCGGTTCCCGCGCTGTGGCGGTTCTCTGAGATGCTGCGGCTCGGCTGGCGCGAGTATTTCGCGGCCAACCCGCCCGCTCTGGTGCTGAGCGCGACGGCGCCGCGCCTAGTCCTGCAGACCCTGTTCTTCACGGTGCTCGGGAGCGTCGTGGCCGGACCGGGCCAGCGCCAGTTCGCGTTCGTCGGCGGGCTGGCCCTGGCGCTGGCCGGGACGAACGCCGTGAACGTGTCCAACGTGCCGGTGACCGACAAGTGTTACGCGACGTTCTGGCGGATCAGGTCCGGCCGGGTCCGGCCAGCTGTCGTGTTCTTCGCCAGGGCCGCCCCGTACCCGCTGATCGGGCTGGGATTGCTGGTCCTGGACGCGGCGCTGGTCGGCCCGCTGGTCGGCCTGCCCGGGCTCACATTGCGCCTGGCGCCGCTCGTCGGCCTGTACGCGCTGATCTCGGTGACCACCACGGCGGCCGGCCTGGCCTCTGCCAGCCTGTCGATCGGCAGGCACGCCGACATCCTGGTGACCAACCTGCTGGCCTACCTCATCATCTTGTGCAGCGGCGGGTTCCTGCCGCCGGGCCGGGTTGGCTGGATCGACGATCTCGGTAAGGTCCTCCCGGTCAGTCACGGCCTGGCCGCCGTGCGGGCCGCCCTGGCCGGTCGGCCGTGGGCGGGCCAGGCCGGTCTGGAGGTCCTGGTGGGGCTCGGGTGGATGCTCCTGGCCGCCGCGGCCATCACCGCGCAGGCGTCGCGGGCACGCCGACTCGGTCACGACGACTACTCCTGAGCGCTTCCCGTGCGCCTGTCGGCCTTTGATCGGCGCGACCCCGAGCTCAGCTGGCGACGATCGTCACCGCGCGCAGGGTCACCGGCTCGGGCGCCCGGGATATGGCTACCACGACATCGCGTGACGGCTCGTCTGCCACCTCGCCGAACTGGGCGTACTGGCCGGTCAGATGCGTGGCGGGCGCGAGCGTGATGAAGAACTGAGATCCCGCGCTGTCCCGGCCGGCGTTCGCCATCGCGATCACGAACGGCTTGTCGAAGGTCAGATCCGGATGTATCTCGTCGGGAATGCGGTAGCCGGGTCCCGCCTGACCCGTGCCCGTCCGGTCCCCGCCCTGGATCAGATAGCCGGGTATCCGCCGGTAGAAGCTGGTGCCGTCATAAAACGGCGCGGTGCGGGTGAGCCGCGAGCCGGGATCGGTCCACGGGCGCCTGCCGGACGCGAGCTTGACGAAGTTGTCGACGGTGCCGGGCGCAAGCCGCGGCCACAGAAGGAGCCTCACCGCTCCCGCGTCGGTGTGCAGCGTCGCCGCTGCCTGGTCGTAGCGATCGATGTCGGCCGCCTGCGGGCGGCGGTAGGCCGACCGGCGCGGCTGAACCGGCTGGTCGGCGTCGGCCGGCCGGCCGGCGGCGAACGCGCCGGGTTCGAGCGATGAGCCGCAGCCGGGGCCGCCCGGCGGGGCCGCGCCGATCGCCAGCTCGAACCAGCCGGGTCCGGCGCGGCGAGTGGGGCCGTCCGGGGGCGAGGTTTCAGCGGGCTGGGCTGGCGGGGCGGGCTGGGCTGGCTGCGTGGGCTGCGTGAGTTCGGCGGGCTGGTAGGCGGGGAGTCCGAGCCATGTCCCGTCGAAGCTAGCCAGGCGGCCGCTCTGGTGCCGCCGCCAGGCGTCCCGTACCCGGTCCGACGCGTGTCGCGCCAGCGTGACCAGATCGCCGGATGCCTGGGCGTCGAGCACCTCGGCGACATCGGTGACATCGAAGCACTTGTCGAACACGCAGCCGTTGTTGTGCTGCAGGGTGAAGCACTGGTCGATGAACACCCGCTGCGGCAACTCGTCGCACGCGTACCTGCGGAGCATGGCCGCGATCGGCGCCCAGGCCGCGCCGCCGAACTCGGTTCCGGGGCCCGAGAACGCCTCGGCAGCGAGCGCGAGCGCGGGCGCCGCACCGAGCTCGCCGCGGACCCGGGGCCAGGCCGCCTGGCTGTCCCCGGTGGTCACCTGCCGAAGGAACGCGGCGAGCGGCCCGGCCGGCGCGCTGTCCCTGGAACGCTCGAAGTGGCCAAGCTCGCTGCCGATGACCAGGTCGATCTGCCCAGCGAAGTCGCGCGCGAGCTGCGGCACCCAGAGGGCGAAGTCCCGCGCGCAGTCGGCATCGCCAGCGGTTGCGAGCCATTCGAGCAGGTAGAAGTCGGCCGCCAGCGAGGCCGCGTCCACGCAGTCGATGTACCAGCGCGGACTGTATGCCGACAGTTCGGCGGCCAGCGCGTCCAGCGCCTCGGCACGATCGGTCAGGCCGCTCAGATAGGGCGCCCAGTGCCTGCTCGCCGCGCCGAAGAGCCGGGGAAACCGCCACGCGGTACCCAGCACGTCAACGCCTGGCCGGTGGGCGGGATCGGTGCGGCGAACCAGGGCGCCCGCCGTCATCTCGACCAGGACCTTGATCAGCACGGCGCGCAACCGCCGGTGGTACGGCCCGTTGCCAGGGAGCCTGGCCGCGAGCTGCGCGCTCAGCCTGCCCGGGCCGGTCTCCTCGCGGAGCATTGCCCAGCTGATCAGGGTCAGCACGCTCTCGACCAGGTTCGCGCCCCGGTACCTGCGGCAGTCCACGTACGCAGCGGCGAGGCGCGGGCCGTCGGCCAGGAAGCCGGCCGCGGGCAGCGGCGCAAGCGGCACGCAATGCAGCGGAAGGCTGAAGCCGGCCGGCCCGACCCCGAGCGCGGCGCGCAGCGGCGGTCCGACCTCGTCCAGGCACAGCCCGCTATCCAGGGTTCGCGCCGCCTCCATCCGCAGCTCCTCCAGCGAGCTCAGAGCCGCGCGCAGTTCAGCGCCCGCCGCTTCGAGCGCGGCGACCACATCCTGAGTGCCGTCCCGGATCGCGGCTCCGGCCTCCAGACCCAGCAGGTCGTGCGGCGCGCCAGCGGCCAGCCAGGCCGGGAGGCTGTCCAGGCCGGCTTCGCGCCATTTCCGCACGCCGTCGCGCAGGCGCGCCACGTCGGCTGTCACGGGGCGGGGCAGGATGCTGATCTCCCAGGAGAAGCGCCCGGCCAGCTCGCGATGCAGCGCCAGGAAGAGATCGAGCGCCTCGCTGCGTGCGTAGGTGACCCGCAGTCGCCCGGTCATCGGCTGCGCCTGGTCATTGGCTGCGCCTGGTCATTGGCTGCGCCCGGTCATCGGTTCCCGGTCATCGGTATCGGCTCGTGATCGTGTCGGCTGGTGATCGTGTCGGACTGTCATCGACTTCCCGTCATGCTACGGATTGTCCGTCGAGCACCAGGCCGCTGGCGGTCAGCCGGGCGATGACCGCGCGGCAACGCCGTTCGGTCAGCCCGGCGTAAGCGGGCGCAGACGCGCGCAGCCCGGTGGCGGCCCAGACCACCTCGTCTTGAGCTGATCCGGCGCACAGCCCCCAGACCAGTGCGACATCGGGCCGCATCCGCACCGACCTGCGCATCGGCGCGGCGGCCACCAGGGTCTGCTCGTAGGCGCGAGGATAGAAGCCCGGGGCTCTGCGCAGTGGCCCGTCGCCGACCGTCCAAGCGGGCCAGCCGGACAGCGGCACGCTCTGCCAGCCGAGCGTCGCGGCCGTGATCAGGCAGGTCTGGGCCAGGGCCGCAAGGTCGGCGATCGAACGACCGCCCGCTCCGAGCGGGTCGCAGCGGATCAGGTCAGCGAACTCGGCGAGCGGGAAACGGTCCGGCGCGGACCGTTCAAGCTGGCGGAACACCCACTTGCCGCCATCATGCAGATCGCCGCAGGCGGCGGCCACCGCCTTGCCCGAGGCCAGCAGGGCACTGCGCGCGCACAAGACGGCGGCGCTGGCGTCGGGTTCGCGGTCGAAGGCTGCGTCGGTGCTGCCACCCGAGGCAATCGCGGCGTCGGCGCGGCGATGCGGACCGGAGCCGGCCGGAGAGCCGGCGCCCTTGCTGGTGCCCGAGTCGGGCGGTGGGCGCTGGGCGCGGAGATCGCCGAGCGCGGTGAAGCCGGCCAGGTCTTGCAGTGCGGTAAAGGCGGCGGCGAGCCAGCGATCGATCGTCAGCCTCCGCAGCTTTCCTTCGGGCAGCGTTTCCAGCAGCGGAGCAATGTAGCCGTGGCCGGCCGCGACCTGGGCGCAGCACAGCCGGGTGGCCAGGATCAGGTCCGCGTCGGTGACCGGAGTCGAGTCTGGCGCGCCGGTCAGATCGGCGTCGAGTACCCGCCGTGCCAGCGCATCGAGCTCACCGCGCGGCAGCTGGTGCACATCGACCGTCCGGTGCCCAAGCGCCAGCTGCCGCCGCGCTCTGGGCAGGTGCTCCCCGACCAGGTAGATGTCGATGTCGCTGGCGGCGTTGCCGAGCCCGGCGGCGAGGCCGCCAGCGACCAGCGCCGCGCCGGTCCCCTGGGCGGCGGCTAGCTGACGCGCCACGCCACGCGCCGTGAGCAGGCCGTCTGAGTCAACCGGGCCGCGCCCGGCCCGTGATCCCTCGTCCTGCCCGGCCGATGCCGCGGCCCTCGGCGTCACTGCACGGGACTCTCCCGATCCCTCGTCCTGCCCGGCCGATGCCGCGGCCCTCGGCGTCACCACCCGGGATTCTCCGGCAGTGCCAGCGCAAGGTACCTGCCCTCGTCCTGCACCATCACCCTGGACCGGCAGCAGCGTTCGAGGAACGCGCGCACCTCGGCGGCCGTCACCTGGCGGCCGTCGGCGGCCAGCTGTTCCCGCACGCCCGGCGCGCTGCGCGCGGTATCTCCGCAGGCCACGTAGGCATCCGCCTGCCAGCCAGTCAGTGCTGCCTTCCTGGCCGGGCTGGCGCACTGGTCGATGAGAGTCAGCCGTCCCGGCAGCCTCCGGTAGGCCAGGCTTGGCGGCCTGCCTTCTTCCCACCGCCGTGCCCAGCCGTCGACAGCCTCGCGAACGGCCGTGAACGCTTCCTCGCTGACCACGTCGCTCGCGTCGTAGTCGAAGAAGTAGGCGATCTTGCTGTGGTCCAGATGAACGGGATAGATGTGGCGGTAGCTGGCGCGCGGCCGGATGTTGGTCATGCCGAGGGACGAATCGGTGTAGAAGGGGCTGAAGCGTTCGAGCCAGATCCGCGCGACAGCGTCCGGTGGCTGAAGGTGGTGCAGCAGCGGGATCAGGCGTGCCTGCTCGATGTAGTCCGCGTCAGACTCCCCGGGGAAGCCGCCGAGCAGATTCCAGCTAACCGAGATCCCGTAGTAACGCGCCCATTTCAGAAGTCTGATATTGAGCAGCTTGCTCGAGCCCTTGCGCATGAGGGCGAGCACCCTTGTGCTCAGGCTCTCGATGCCAGGCTGGATGCGCCGGACTCCGGCGCGGCGGAGCACCGCCAGCTGGTCGCGGGTGAGGTTGGCCTTGACCTCGAAGAACAAGCTCAGATCCCATCGGTTCTCGGCCAGCTGTGCGCACATCGTCGCCAGGTAATTCATGTCGAGTATGTTGTCGACCGCCTCGACGTGTGCCGTCGGATACTCGGCGAGCAGGGTCGCAAGCTCGGCCAGACCTCGCTCAGGCAGCTTGGCGCGGTATGTCATGCCGAGCGCGTTCAGCCCGCAGAAGGTGCAGTGGTGCTTCTGCCCCCACCAGCAGCCGCGGGAGAACTCGATGGGCAGCTTGACCGGGCCCGAGCCGACGACCTGTGCGCTGCCGAGCGAGTCCAGCATCGTGAAGTAGTCGTGGTAATCGGGAGCAGGCAGTTCATCCAGTGACGACAGCCGCGGCGCGTCGGGCGTGGCGGCCGCCGCGCCCGCAGTCTGCCGCAGTACTCCGGGGATCGGCGCGTCAGCAGTCCCCGCGGCCAATGCCTCAAGAAGCCGTGGCAATGCCACATCGCCTTCCCCGGTTATCACGTAGTCGAGCCAGGGAACGCCGCGAATGAACTCCCTGCCCATCTCGCCGTCGAAGTTCGCGCCGCCGAAGACCAGCGCCGTCGCCGGTGCTCGTTCCTTCACTCGCCGACCGAGCGCCAGCGACGCGGTGTTCTGCCAGAAGGTCGAGGAAAACCCCACGGCGTCGCAGCTTTCCCAGTCGTCGCGGTCGGCCAGGCTGTCGAGCCACTCGGGCAGGACCCGGTGCCTGACGTCGACGAGATGATCCAGATCACGGTTCGTGGCCTTACGCCAGATCCGCTCGACCTCGGGATAGTCGGCGAAGTACTGCTGCTCGTCTGTCACGGCTCCGAAGGCGGCGTAGGAGAACAGCCATTCGCCGATCAGGTTCAGCCGGTCCTGGGGTGCGTCCGCCAGGTACGCATAAGCCTCATGGCCGAGCAGGGCGGCGAGTTCGAGGTTGTAGTAGCGGACGTCGCACCGGTGACCTGCCGCCCTGACGATCGACTGCAGCAGGCCGCACTGAATCGATGGTGCGTCGGCCCTGGCCCAGGGCATGTTCACCAGCGCCACTCGCAGCGCGCGCCCGCTCGGCCCGCCATCCCTTGAGGCGGGCCGGACAGCCTGCGCGGAGGCCGGTGCCTGCGCGGCGGCCGGTGCCTGCCGGGGAGCCGGTAACGGACTCACTCTCAGTGCCGCCCATCCGAAGCCGTCGATCCGAGGCGGCCCTTACGCACGGTGCCGTCTCCGAGCCGCGACGGTCACATAACAATTCCCCCAAAGTAGCACTATAGCGGCATCGAAACTAGCACGCTTCGCCGAGCGCCTTAGCTGACAGCTCCACCTCCACGCACCACACCTCACCGCCGAAATCCGGCGTGATCTCCGGCCAAGTGCCGCAGGGACGCTAGCTGGTCCGCGCGGACCCCGTACCTCTCCCCGCACTACACCAGCCCGCCGATTTCCCGCGCGGTCAGCCGCACCCCGCCCGCATCCGCCCGGGTGCCGCCCGGAGTCCCGACCCGGCTCGGTGACCCTTCCGCAGCCCGGGCGCCGTCGGCGATCGTCACGTTGACCGTCATGCCTGGCCGGTCCAACCCTTACAGGTCCTTCACAACCCCGTCACACTGCCAAGCCCGCCCTCTCACCGGCCGTGACGCCACTGTGAGACCGCGTCCAGGGGTGTTCGTGGTGCCTGCCTGCGAAGAGCCCCGCCAGCAAAACCAGCACGCAGGCAGGCACCACAAACACAAAGGTCAAAACAAGGTCAAGAGCGAAGGTCAAGATCAAGAACTCAAAGCTAAGGACCTCAATGGCCCGTAATGTCCCTTTCTCAACTTGCGCAACGTAGACTGTCTGGATGAGCGAAGCGACATGCGGCCATTCGGGATCATCCTTTCAAAACCCGGCGGCCTTCGACTACAACAACCACGATCAGACAGCCCTCTGCCCCGAATGCGACCAACGGGTAGCGGTGCAGCCTATGCGGGCCGGGCAGCGCATCGATGGCATCAAATTCGCGACCCACACGGAGCCCGAGCAGCAGCAGAGTAAGACATGACCTTTGCAATCCCTCGCACTCGTATTCGCGCCTTACTCGTGTGACGGCGCCTGTCAGCCGCCGGCGAAGGTCAAGGTCAAGAACAACTGAGCCGGAGGCCCAGATGGACCTACCCTGACGAAAGAGGTCGGCCAGTCTTGCGGTGCAGCGCGTACAGGAGGTGCAGACCATGGAGCCGGGAGACGCGATCGGTCGGCGTATCGGGCGTGCGCGGAAGCTGCATGGTCTTACGCAGATCGGACTCGCCGGCCGGGCGCATGTATCGAAGAGCCTGATCGCCCAGGTGGAATCGGGTCACAAGCCGGCTACGCCGTCGCTTATCGCGGCGGTGGCGAGCGCGCTCAATGTCGATGTCACCGATCTGACTGGTCAGCCGTACCGGGGCTCTGACGTCCGCGGTGACCGGATTCACGCAGCGATCCCGCAGATCCGCCAGGCGCTCGTCTACTGGGACATTCCCCCGATCCTTGATGTCCCGCCCCGGCCCATGGCCGACCTGTCCGCTGTGACGGAACGGGCCAATCGCCTGCGGATGCAGGCGAGCTACGCCGAGCTAGGCACTCTCCTGCCAGCCCTGATCACGGAGCTGACCGTGCACGCCCATCAGGGGCGAGATTCCGTGCGCTCCCGCGCCTTCCGGCTCCTGGCCGACGCCTACACGGCCGTTGACTCGATGGCTTACAAACTCGGCTACCTTGACCTGTTCGCCCTGGCCGTCGAGCGCATGTCGTGGGCAGCGAACCAGGCGGACGACCCGCTGTTGCGCCCGGTAGCGGCCATCCGCCGTTCATCGGCGTTCCTGGCGACCGGGGCATGGGACGGCGGGATGCGGCTCCTTGACCGCGCCGGACGCGAGACTATGGACAACCTGTCCGGCCACCCCGCCGCCCAGAGCGTCCTGGGCACAATTCACCTGCGGACAGCGATCATGGCAGCACGCGGAGGACGCCCCAGCCCGGCCTGGGACGCCATGAGCCGAGCCCGCGAGATCTCCGGCCGCCTCGCCCGCGACACGACCGACTACGGGCTGCTGTTCGGCCCGGCCAATGTGGCCATCCACGAAGTGGCCGTCGCGGTCGAACTCGAAGACGCCGACGAGGCCATCCGCCGGGGAGCGCACCTGACCCTGCCCGCTGCGCTGCCGCGCGAGCGATCCAGCCACCACTACATCGACCTGTCCCGCGCCTGGCTCTGGCAGCACGACCACGCCAAAGCCCTTGCCTGCGTCACCAAGGCCGAGCAGCTCGCCCCGCAGCGCACCCGGTATCACCCCATGGCCCGTGAGACAGTAATCCGCCTGCTCGACATCCAGCGGCGCATGCCCGAGCCGCTACGGGGCATCGCCGCACGCATGGGCCTGTCCTGACTCCACGTTCCCGGCAATTCACATTCGGTGAAACATCCCGGCTGAGCAGCCGCGCACCATAGACCCCACCGAGCACCATGCCCGTGGTCCCGGCGACTCCGGGAGGGGACCCGATGGAACGCACCCACAGCGACACAACCGGCACCGGCTGGCCAGTCAGCCTTGACGGCCCGGCGGCCTTGCCGGCTCTCCGGGCTGCCTTCCCGCACTTCCGCATATGGCACGAGGTCACCGGAGGCCGGTCCCGGTACGTGGCCCGCCGCCTGGCAGCCGGTCCCGGCCCGCACACGGTCGTCACCCAAGATTTAGCCGAATTGCGCGCGGTGCTCGGCGACGGACCCGCGCAGCCGCAGCCACCTAGCAGCCAGATCTCATGACACCCAATGCCAGCGGGTCCGCAAGCCGCCCGAGCATCAGCGCGCCTGGTCACGGCGCGGACCAGTCCGTCCACAGCTACCCGCACCCAATACCAGGAATCGGAGGCGACCAGATGACCCAGCCACGCACCGCCCAGCCGTGGACCACCGTCCTCGACGGCCAGCGGTTACGGGGTTTACGAGACCAGCACGGCCTGTCCCGCGAAGAACTCGCCAGTCGCGCTGGGATCAGCACCGCCACCGTCGCCAGGCTCGAACGGCAGGCGCGGCCGCGCCGCC
>DATNIU010000197.1:0-19690 GCA_035604275.1 Streptosporangiaceae bacterium
GCTTGCCGTGCTGTCCGAGACCGACCTGGCCGGGCAGCGGACCGGCACCAGGGACCGCAGCCGGATGCCGAGCAGGCGGCGCGGCGGCATCGACCCGCTCCAGCTCACGCCGGGCGACTACGTCGTGCACGAGCAGCACGGAGTCGGCCGGTACCTGGAGATGACCAGCCGGACCGTGCAGGGCGCCACCAGGGAGTACCTGGTGATCGAGTACGCGCCGGGCAAGCGGGGCCAGCCGCCGGACCGGCTGTACCTGCCGACCGACCAGCTGGACGAGGTCACCAGGTACTCGGGCGGCGAGGCGCCCACCCTGCACCGGCTCGGCGGGGCCGACTGGGCGAAGACCAAGGGCCGGGCCCGCAAGGCGGTACGCGAGATCGCGGCCCAGCTGATCCGGCTGTACTCGGCCAGGACGGCCTCGCCCGGGTATGCGTTCGGCCAGGACACGCCGTGGCAGCGCGAGCTTGAGGACGCGTTCCCGTACGCGGAGACTCCTGACCAGCTCGCCGCGATCGACGAGATCAAGCGTGACATGGAGAAGCCGGTCCCGATGGACCGGCTGATCTGCGGTGACGTTGGCTACGGCAAGACCGAGCTGGCCGTGCGGGCCGCGTTCAAGGCCGTGCAGGACGGCAAGCAGGCGGCCGTGCTGGTGCCGACGACGCTGCTCGTGCAGCAGCACATGGAGACGTTCGGCGAGCGGTACGCCCCGTTCCCGGTCGTGATCAGGGCCATGTCGAGGTTCCAGTCCGACGCCGAGGTCGCCGCGACCCGGGCCGGACTGGCCGACGGAACGGTCGACGTGGTGATCGGCACCCACCGGCTGCTCTCTTCCGAGACCAGGTTCAAGTCCCTGGGGCTGGTGATCATCGACGAGGAGCAGCGGTTCGGGGTCGAGCACAAGGAGTACCTGAAGGGGATGCGCACCCAGGTCGACGTGCTCTCCATGTCGGCGACGCCGATTCCGCGCACGCTGGAGATGGGCGTGGCCGGGATCAGGGAGATGTCCACCATTCTGACCCCGCCGGAGGAACGGCACCCGGTCCTGACCTTCGTCGGGCCGTACGAGGAGAAGCAGATCGCCGCCGCGATCCGCCGGGAGCTGCTCCGCGACGGCCAGACCTTCTTCGTGCACAACCGGGTCTCATCGATCGGCAGGGTCGCCGCCAGGCTTGGCGATCTTGTTCCCGAGGCCAGGATCGCGGTGGCGCACGGCCAGATGAACGAGCACGTGCTCGAGAAGATCATGGTCGACTTCTGGGACAAGCAGTTCGACGTCCTGGTCTGCACCACGATCGTGGAGTCCGGGCTTGACATCCCGAACGCGAACACCCTGATCGTCGACCGGGCCGACGCCTACGGGCTGTCCCAGCTGCATCAGCTTCGCGGCCGGGTCGGGCGGTCGAGGGAACGGGGGTACGCGTACTTCCTGTTCCCGCCCGAGAAGCCGATGACCGAGACCGCGCATGAGCGCCTGGCCACCGTCGCCCAGCACACCGAGATGGGCGCCGGCATGTACGTCGCGATGAAGGACCTGGAGATCCGCGGCGCCGGCAACCTGCTCGGCGGCGAGCAGTCCGGCCACATCGCTGGCGTGGGCTTCGACCTGTACGTGCGGATGATCGGCGAGGCGGTCAGCGAGATGCGCGGCGGCGGGCCGGCCGAGCGCACCGAGGTCAGGGTCGAGCTTCCGGTGGACGCGCACATACCGCACGACTACGTGCCCGGCGAGCTGCTGCGGCTCGAGGCCTACACGTCGATCGCGGCGATCGAGTCGGACTCCGACATCGCGGCGGTCTCCGACGAGCTGACCGACCGATACGGCGCCCCGCCCAGGGCGGTGCTCAACCTGCTCGAGGTAGCCAGGCTGCGGGCCAGGGCGCGGCGCGCCGGGCTGACCGACATCACGCAGCAGGGCAATCACATCAGGTTCTCGCCGGTCGTGCTCCCCGAGTCGCGCGAGGTCCGGGTGCAGCGGCTGTACCCGAGGACCCTGCTGAAGCCGACGGTGCGTAGCATGCTCGTACCGGTGCCGAAGGCAGGCGCACACGGGAGCTCCCGCGGCAGCGGCCCCGGCCGGTCAGGTACGGCCTCGGTCAGGCCGATCGGCGCCCCGCCGCTGCGCGACGGTGAGCTGCTCACCTGGTGCGAGGAGCTGATCGAGTCGGTGTTCGGCGAGGAACCGGCCAGCCATCAGGCCGGCCGCGAGCCTGGCAGCTAGCGTCGGCTTCCTGGCGGGCGCGTCGCCCGGTGGCCGGTCAGCCGGGAGACCGGTCAGCCAGGAGACCGGTCAGCCGGGAGACCGGTCAGCCTGCGGGCGGAAGACCCGGTCAGCCTGCGGGCGGGAGAGGTACGTGCGGAGGGCGCGGGCCCGACCGTGAAGTGATGAAGGAGAGTTGTCGTGCGGCGGACCATGCGGGCAGGGACTGCGGTTCGGTGGGTGACGGCCGTGGCCGGGGTCGCGGTCACGGTCACCGCGTGCGGGCCGCTGCAGCTCGGAGCGGCCGCGATCTACGGCAGTCAGCGGATCACGACCGCGAAGCTGGCGGCCGAGGTGGCTAACCTGAACGCCGCCTACCAGGCCGACAAGGCGAAGGTCCATATCGGCTACGGTCCCGCCAGCATGCCGCGCGAGGCGCTCAGCTGGATGCTGCGGTTCGCCGCGCGCGAGCAGCTGGCTGTCCGCGAGGGCATCAAGGTCACGCCCGGCGAGTCCCAGCGCGCGCTGGCCGAGGTCGCGCTGAGCGTCCGGCAGAGTGGCGGCGGCACGCTGCCCGATGCGGCCGTGGCGGCCGGGCTGCCGCTGGACATGCTGCCCGAGCTCGGGCGCTATGTGGCGATCCAGTCGGAGCTGGAGAATCGGCTGGACCACGGTGTCCCGCCGAAGACGTCAGCGGCCAATGAGGCGCTGATCGCGATATTCGACCACCTCCAGTGCCTCGCCGCCAAGAGCATGAACATCTCGGTCAATCCGCAGTACGGAGCGCTGGACTACAGCCAGTACGCGGTCGTGCCTCACGCGAGCAATCTGGCAGCGGCCGAACCGCTGGCCGGCAAGAAGCCACGTACTCCGGCTCCGCAGCTGACCCCAGCCTGCTGACCGCTGGCGCCACGACGTCGCCATGCATTGCTGGTCTGGCCGGGACCAGCCGCGGTTTCACTACCACGTAAACTCGGCGTCTGCGGCGGCCGCCTTCGCTCGTGATTCGCGGTGCCCGGCTCAGGGAAAGCAGAGGAGGCGCCTGCGATGGCTCCGGGTACGTCCGGCGGTCCTGGCGCGTCCGCCGCCAGTTCGGGTGCGTCCGTCGCCAGTTCGGGTGCGTCCGGCAGCGCTGGCGCGGCGCTGCTGAGGCTGGTAGCGATCATGGACCGGCTCCGTGCCGAGTGCCCGTGGGACGCGAAGCAGACGCATGATTCGCTGGCGCCCTACCTCGTGGAGGAGACCTACGAGGCACTGGAAGCGCTCGAGCGCCGGGACCTCGGCGCGCTCCGCGACGAGCTCGGCGACGTGCTGCTTCAGGTGCTGTTCCACGCCAGGATCGCGGCCGAGCGGGCCGACGGCACCGGGTTCACGATCGACGATGTCGCTGACGGCATCGCCGCGAAGCTGATCCGCCGGCATCCGCACGTGTTCGCCGATGTCGCTGTGTCAGGGGCGGATGAGGTCAGGCGCAACTGGGACGAGATCAAGGCCGCCGAGCGAGCCTCCGCCGGAACCGCCACGGCCTCGGTGCTCGACGGCGTCCCGACGGGCCAGCCCGCGCTCTCGCTCGCCGTCCAGCTCCAGCGCCGGGCCGCCGCGGCAGGCGTCCCCGAAGAACTGGCCGATCTGGCCGCGTCCTCGGAGCCGGGCTCGGTCAGCGCGATCGGCGCTGACCTTTTCATGCTCGCGGCCAGGGCACACGCGGCCGGGCTCGATCCCGAGCTCGAGCTGAGGCGCGCGGCGCGGGCCTTCCGTGATCAAGTGCAAGCCTGGGAGCAGGCAGCGAGCGGATGACCGGGTCCGGCTCGGATGGCCGAGCGGCACCGGGCAGGGGCGGCGGCCAGCCCTGATGCAGCAGCCGTGATGCTGCCCGACCTTGATCGCCCTGCCCGGCAGCCTGATTGCCGCGCGCCCTCCCGCCCGCCGCAGAGCAGACGCCGCGTCCCCGGCCTGGGCGACGTTTGCGCACGGCGATCGCGGTGCCTATAGTCGCCTGACGAGCGGCGCCTGGCACGGGGAGCGGACCTTGAACGACGACGACATGCGGACCCTCGCGAGGCGCCTCGATTACATCGAGAGATACCTGGCGCACCTTGGCCAGGTGGCTGGCTATCGCTACGCGCCGTACGGCACGGGCGTGGCGCCCGAGGTGGCTGAGCTGGCCAGGCTCGGCAACACGACCGCGGCGATCAAGCTCTACCGCAAGCTGACGAACGCGAACTTCGAGCAGGCAAGAGAGGTCATCGATCAGCTGGCGGCCGGCGGCTTCGGGCCGCCGATCGCCGGCGGTGACCAGCAGGCGGCCGGTCAGCCGTCTTTCGGATCCGGATCGCCGCAGTTCGGCGACGGATTCTCGTCGTTCGACGCGGCGCCGGCCTCGTTCGGGAGCCAGACGTCATTCAGCGGCGATCAGGGGCTTTCGGCGGGCTCTTCCCTCGGACCAGCCGGGTCACCCGCGGCGCCGCCTCCCGCGCCAGGTCCGGCCGGGGTCGGCGTGCCCGCCGACATCGTCGCGATGGCTCGCGCAGGCAAGCTGATCCAGGCCATCAAGCAGTACAAGGACATGACCGGCCTCGGCCTGAAGGAGGCCAAGGCCGCGGTGGAGCAGGCCGCACGCGGTTTCTGACCTCCGCGGTGCCGAGCTGCCGCCGGTGCCGAGTTGCCGCAGGCACCCGCCTTACGCGGGCGCTACGTTCCGCGGGGCCCGGTCTTCGGCGGGCACCGGGCTCCAGCTGGCACCAGGCTCCAGCTGGCACCGGGCTCCAGCGGAAACGGGCCCATCCGGCATCGGGCGGCGTGCCGACCGGGGGTGGCCAGTCTGGCTCGGTTAGGCTCCGGTACGGACATATCAGCGCCCCGGGCAGGAGCCGTCTTGTCGTCCATCGAAGCAATCCACGCCAGGCAGATTCTCGACTCGCGAGGCAACCCGACCGTCGAGGTCGAGGTGGTACTCGACGACGGCACGCACAGCCGGGCTGGCGTGCCGAGCGGTGCGTCAACTGGCGCGTTCGAGGCCGTCGAGCTGCGCGATGGCGGCACCGACTATGGCGGCAGAGGCGTCGAGAAGGCCGTTCTCGCCGTGATCGATGAGATCCAGCCCGAGCTGCTCGGTCAGGACGTCGACGAGCAGCGGCTGATCGACTTCGCGATGATCGACCTGGACGGAACGCCGGACAAGTCTCGTCTCGGCGCGAATGCCATTGTCGGCGTGAGTCTCGCCGTAGCACGGGCCGCGGCCGAGTCCGCGCAGCTGCCGCTGTTCCGCTATCTCGGCGGACCTAACGCCCACCTGCTGCCGGTGCCGATGATGAACGTGCTCAACGGCGGCGCGCACGCGGACACCAATGTCGACATTCAGGAGTTCATGATCGCCCCGACCGGGGCCAGCACGTTCGCCGAGGCTGTGCGCTGGGGCGCCGAGACGTACCACGCGCTGAAGTCGGTAATCAAGCAGCACGGCCTGAACACCGGGGTGGGCGACGAGGGCGGCTTCGCGCCCGACCTCGAGCACAACCGGGCAGCTCTTGACCTGCTGGTCGAGGCGATCGGCCGGGCCGGGCTGCGCCCAGGCCAGGATGTCGCCATAGCGATCGACGCGGCCGCTTCCGAGTTCTACGCCGACGGTGCGTACTCCTTCGAGGGGGTGCCGAAGAGCGCCGCCGAGATGACGGCCATCTATGCCGACTGGCTCGACGCCTACCCGATCGTGTCGCTTGAGGACCCGCTGGCCGAGGATGACTGGCCGGGCTGGCAGGAACTGACCGCGCTGGTCGGGGACCGGGTGCAGGTCGTCGGCGACGACTTGTTCGTGACCAACCCGGAGCGGCTGCTCCGCGGCATCACCACGAAAGCGGCGAACGCCCTGCTCGTCAAGGTCAACCAGATCGGGACGCTGACCGAGACGTTCAGCGCTGTCGACCTCGCGCACCGCAGCGGTTTCGCCTGCCAGCTGAGCCATCGATCGGGCGAGACCGAGGACACCACCATCGCCGACATCGTCGTAGCGCTCAACTGCGGCCAGATCAAGACCGGCGCCCCGGCCAGATCAGAGCGGGTGGCCAAGTACAACCAGCTGCTCCGGATCGAGGAGCGGCTCGACGACGCGGCGGCGTACGCGGGGACATCGGCGTTCCCGAGGTTCGCGGCGGGCGGCCAGTGACCGAGCCAGCCAGCAGGGCGGAGCAGACGCGTCCAGGCCGGCCGCATTTCACCGGCCGGGCCGCGATCCTGGCGGTCGTGCTGTGTGCGATAGCGCTCAGCCTGGCCTACCCGGTCCGGGAGTACATCGCCGAGCGCAGGCAGCTGGACCAGCTGCAGGTGCAGGGGCAGCATCTGTCCGCGCAGCTGAAGCGGCTGCAATCGCAGCAGCGGCAGCTGACCAGTCCCGCTTACATCGAACGGCAGGCGCGAGACAACCTGCACATGTGCCTGCCGACCCAGATGTGCTACGTCATCATCGGCCCGAAGGCGGCCGGGAAGGTGGTCGCGCGGCGCACTGCGATGCCGTGGTACTCGCGACTGTGGTCGTCGGTGCAGCAGGCGGACCAGCAGCCGGATCGGGCGCCGAAGCGGCGGTCGTGAACTCGGCTGGCGGCCGGGATCGGCTCGGCCCGGCCGGGCCCGGTGACGGCGACCGGCAGGATCGGGATGCGGCGTCCGGGACTCCGACGACCGCCATCGGCCCGTCCGCCGGTGATATCGCGGCGGTCACTCGGCAGCTTGGCAGGCGTCCGCGCGGCGTCCGGGCCATCGCGCACCGCTGTCCGTGCGGGCTTCCTGACGTGGTGGAGACCGTGCCCAGGCTGTCCGACGGGACCCCGTTCCCGACGCTGTACTACCTGACCTGCGTCCGCGCCTGCGCGGCCGCCAGCCGACTCGAGGCAGGCGGGGTCATGCGGGAGATGACCGGCCGGCTCGCGGCCGATCAGAACCTGCGGGACTCCTACCTGGCGGCGCACCGCGACTACGCGGCCAGGAGACTGGCCGTCGCCGCGGCAGCCGGAGTTCGTCCGCTGCCGCCGGAGGCGGCGACGGCTGGCGGCATGCCGGACCGGGTGAAGTGCCTGCACGCCCTGGTCGCCCACGAGCTCGCGGTGCCGGGCGCCAACCCGCTTGGCCGCGAGGCGATACTGGCGATGGGGCAGTGGTGGCAGTCTGGACCCTGCGCCTGAATGGCCGAGCGGCTGAGGACAGGACGCTGGCATGCGGCAGCCGGGACAGCCCGGCCCGCCGCGGACCAGGCGCCAGGCAGCGAATGTCAATACCGGGCACGACGTGGCGGAGGGGTAATGGCTTCACCAGGCCTGCAGCGAGTCGCCGCGATCGACTGCGGCACTAACTCGCTCCGGCTGCTGATCGCAGACATCGACACCGTGCGGGGTGAGCTTGCGGACCTGCATCGCCGGATGGAGATCGTGCGGCTCGGGCAGGGCGTCGACGCCACCGGGAGGCTGGCGCCCGAGGCGCTGGCGCGGACGTTCGCGACGCTCGAGGAGTACGCCAGGACGATCACCGACTCGGGCGCCACCGCGGTCCGGCTGGTCGCGACCAGCGCGATCAGGGACGCTTCGAACGCTGCCGAGTTCGTCGCGGGCGTCACGCGGATTCTCGGCGTCGTTCCCGAGGTCGTGAGCGGCGCCGAGGAAGCGTACCTGTCGTTCTCCGGCGCGACCGCTGAGCTTGGTCAGCTCGCCGAGGCCGGCCGCCAGGACGGGGACGGGCAGGATGGCGCGGCCGGCCAGGACGGGCAGGACGGCGCGGCAGGCCAGGACGGGCAGGACGGCGCGGCAGGCCAGGATGGCGGGAAGGCCGCGCCCGAACCGCCGTTCCTGGTGGTGGACATCGGCGGCGGGTCGACCGAGTTCGTGCTCGGGGCCGATTCCGGCAGCACGGGTTCCTCGGGCGGGCATGGCCCTGCGGGCGCGGTCGGCACCGCGGACGCGGCCGGCACCGCGGACGCGACTGGGATCGTCGGCGGGACCACACGAATCGACCATGGCCTCGCCGCGATGTCGATGAACATCGGCTGCGTGCGGCTGACCGAACGGCATCTGCATTCCGATCCGCCCGACCAGACGCAGATCGACGAGGCCGCGGCGGACATCGACGCCGCTCTGACCGAGGTTGCCGCGGCCATCCCGGTAGCCAGCGCGCGCACGCTGGTGGGCCTGGCCGGCTCGGTGACCACGCTGACCGCGGTCGCTCTGAACCTGCCCGGATACGACTCCGCCAGAATCCATCACGCACGGATTTCGGCCGGCCGGGTGCACGAGGTGACGGTCGGCCTGCTCAGCCAGAACCACGACGAGCGCGCCAGGAACGGCGCGATCCACCCGGGCCGGGTGGACGTGATCGGCGCCGGAGCGCTCATACTCGACCGGATCATGGACCGGTTCGGCTTTGCCGAGATGGTGGCCAGTGAGCACGACATCCTCGACGGCATCGCCTGGTCGATCGTCACCGGCGCGGCCGGGACCTCGCGGCGGCTATGAGCCCGGCCGGGCCAGCCCGGCCCGCACGGTCGGCCGAACCCGCTGAGCCTGCCCCGGAGGCGAGCCGGGCCGGGGTCCCGGCGGATCGTCCCGGGGCCGGGGTGCCGCGGAGTGGTGGTGCCGGGCCAGGTTCTCTTGCCGGGGCCGGGGTGCCGCGGAGAGGTCCTGTCCCGCCAGGTTCCGGCTGGCCAGACGATCCGGCCACAGCAGCGACCCCGGTGGCACGCGATGCCGACGACGTCCGTGCCCTGGCCGCAGGCGCCGCCGAGCTGGCCGAGCTCGCCGCCAGGCAATCGGTATGCCGTGCCTGCCCGCGCCTGGTCGCGTGGCGCGAGCAGGTCGCCGCCGTGCGCAGGCGATCGTTCCAGGCCGAGACCTACTGGGGACGGCCGGTTCCCGGCTGGGGCGCCGACCGGCCGCGGATACTCATCGTCGGCCTCGCCCCGGCAGCACACGGCGGTAACCGGACAGGCCGGATCTTCACCGGGGATCGCAGCGGCGACGTCCTGTTCGAGTCGCTCTGGCGGTGCGGGCTGGCCTCGCAGCGGACCTCGGTCGCCGCCGGGGACGGCCAGCGCCTGCTCGGGGTCAGGATGCTGGCTGCCGTCCGGTGCGCGCCGCCGGAGAACAAGCCGTCCAACGCTGAGCGGGACACCTGCGAGCCATGGTTCACCGCCGAGCTTGACCTGGTGGCGGCCGACCTCCAGGTCATCGTCTGCCTGGGCCACTTCGCCTGGCAGGCCGCCTGGCGGCAGCTGAGCCGGGCCGGATATCCGGTGCCAAGGCCGAGGCCGGCATTTGGCCACGGGGCTGAGATCGTCCTGACGGGCGGTCCAGGCTCGAGTCGGCTATCGCCCCAGGGCAGCGTGGCCTCGGGCGGCACGGGCGATCCTGGACGCTCGCAGAGTGGTTCGGGCATGGGGCTCAGCACGAGCCTCAGCACGGGCGCCCAGCGCGGCACGGGCGCGGGGGCTGGCACCGGGGACCGCCCGGACGCTGAGGACGGCGGGAATGCGGGAAACGCCGGGCCGCTCCTGGTCCTTGGCTGCTACCACCCCAGCCAGCAGAACACCTTCACCGGGCGTGTCACTGGCCCTATGCTCGACGCGGTCTTCGGGCGGGCCCGGCAGCACGCCGGCCTGTCCTGACCGGTTCCGCCGGTCCGCGACCGGCCGGAGAGAACCGCACAAGTCAAATGCACGTGCAAATTGCCGCCCATTGTAACTGCCCGTATGCATAGCGTGAGAATGGATCGATAAAGCGGGCGCCCGCACTTGTGGCGTGCGACAAATTGTGTACTTGGTGGTCCAAGATATCCAGATGACCGCTTCTAAGAAGCCTTTGAATATTCTCCGCACGATGGGGTACGATTTTCGCGCCCCCGTAGCCCAAAGGAAGAGGCCAACCCCCTAAAAGGGTGCCAGTGTCGGTTCGACCCCGACCGGGGGTACGTTGGACCAGGCCGTGCCAGTAAGGCCTGGTCGGCCGTGCAGTAGCCGCAGGTCAGCGGCGCCTCCCTGGCCCGCGGGCGGCAGCGAGTTAGAATTGCGATTCGCTAATTGGGTTCAACGATCATTCAGCGGCGCGCGGGCAATTGCCGGCCAACTCTGTATAAGGAATCACGGAACTCATCCGCCGGGCACGCACGATAAGACCACGTATGCCCGTTATGTTAAATCGTCGCGGTCGGTTGGTCAATAGGCCGGCGACCCTCCTCTTCCGATTGCCGGCCCGGCGATCAGCCGCTCCGGTCAGGCCCCGCGCGCGTCAGCGTGATTGCCGCGATCACCCGCAGGTCACGGATCATGGCCTTCCGGTAATCGTCCCAGTCCGGATGCTCCCCGGAGACCCGCCGGTAGTAATCCACCAGCAGGTCCATCGCGTCGGGCAGCCGGATGATCTCGGCGGTTCCCTCGGCCTGGACCCACTCGCCGAAGAACCGGTCGGTGAAAACGCAGAGCGACGCACGAGGGTCGCGTTCGAGGTTCTTCGTCTTGATGGCCGTCTGACGGGTGCTGATCAGCACCCGGCCGTGATCGTCTACCCCGGCCGTGACGGGAGAGAGCTGGGGCCGCCCGTCTGCCCGGCTCGTGGCCAGAACTGCCCGATGGTGGACGCGCAGAAACTCGCGGGCGCGATCGAGATCCACGCCAGTGCGTCAGGCGCTATTCAGCCGGGTGCGCCGCTGTACCTCGTACTCGTGGACGATCGCGGCGGCGTAGCCGTGCGTCAGGCCGTGCTCGTCGGCGAGCCAGTGGGCCCGCTCCGAATGGCGCATGAACGAGGGACCGGATTCGAGCCGGTGGAACCACTCCCTGAGATCACTGCCGGTGACCCGCGGTATCCGCGCGATCAGGTTCTTGTGCATCTCCGGTGAGTGGATCAGGGACAAGGGGCACCTCCAGGCCGAGATCTTCCTGAGTCGAGCCTGCACCACCGGAGGCCTGCTGGCAAGACCTGAACGTGACGCTTCCGTTATGCAACCCGGGCATTAACGCGGCGTGCCCGGCGAATCGGGCAGTTTCCCCTGCCATCCGACCTGAGCGGCCCGCGAAGCACGGCCCGCAGCCGCGCACAGCGGCCCGCCTGGTCGCTGGAGCCACGCGGGCCAGCCGGGCCTGGGCAGCCGGGCCGCCGGTCCGACGGCCGCCGGGCGGCTGGGTAGCTGGGCGGCTGGGTAGCTGGGTAGCTGGGCGGCTGGGCGGCTGGGCGGCTGGGCGGCTGGGCGGCTGGGTAGCTGGGTAGCTGGGTAGCTGGGTAGCTGGGTAGCTGGGTGGCTGGGCGGCTGGGTCGCTGGGCCGCCGGGCCGCTGGGCCGCCGGTCCGACGGGCCGCCGGTCCGACGGCCGCCGGTCCGAGTGGTGCATCTAGGAGTTGCGCGGGTACGAGATCGCCGCGAGCGAGGTGTAGTCCTGGGCGTCGCTCTGCGGCGTGCTGACGACGAACATCCAGCCCTGCGGGTTCGGGATCAGCCCGAAGGCGCCGTAGGTGCCAGCGAACGTATAGGTCTCGATCTCCAGGACGTGACTCGGCCGCGCGGCGGACGGCAGCACGCCGAACAGGCCGCTGGTGCCGCTTGGCTGGTGCATCGACCCTGACAGGTAGACGATCGGGCCGATGATCGCGTACGCCGGGTCACCAGAGTTGTAGCTGCTCTGGCTGGACGTCCAGTTGTCGGCGAGGGTCAGCTTGTGCCACTTGGTCGCCGAGGTCGGGTACGAGATCCCGGCGAGCGAGGTGAATGCCTGGGCCTGCGAGCCGTAGGCGGAGACCGTGCCGTTCGGGTCAATCACCACCGTGCCTGTGCTGCCGACGAAGGTGTAGACCGTGATGTAGAGCACGTGGGCTGGCCGGGCCGCGGCCGGGAGCGTGCCGACTATCGAGTTGGCCCCGCTGATCTGGTGCAGCGATCCGGCGAGGTGCACGATGCCGCCGCTGACGGCCCAGGCCGGGTCGCCGCTGTCGTACGGGTGCTGGGCGGACTGCCACCCGTTCTTCAGGGCCACCGCGTGCCAGGTCTTCTTGAAGACCGGGAACGAGATCGCCGCGAGCGAGGTAAAGGTCTGCGCCCGGCCGTTAGAGGCGAACATCTGACCGTTCGGGGCGATCCGGAGCGTGCCGGCCACATCGGACTGGGTGTAGACCGTGATGAACAGCGCGTGGGCGGGCCGGAAGCCGCGCGGGAGCACGGCGAACATGCTGTTGCTTCCGCTCGGCTGGCGCACCGACCCGGACAGGTAGACCATCCCGCCGCTGATCGCATAGGACGGGTTCCCGGCCGGGAGTGCCTTGGAATTGGCCGACTTCCAGCCGTTGCGCAGGCTGAGCTTATGCCAGCTCACCCTCGCGGCGGCCCGCGGCGCCGGGCTGCCATGACGCGCGATCTGGCTTCCGGGCGCGGCAACAGCGGCCGACGCGGCTGCGCCGCCACCGGCCAGCAGGGACAGCAGGACCGCGGCCGACACCGGAAGTGCCGATGATTTCGCGGTATAACCGGATAGGCGTCGCATGTTCTCCCCTGACCTGTGGGTCGGTAGTCCCCGGGCACGGCCGGCGCGGGTCGCGCTGGCCATGGTCAGACACGCTAGCGGCGGGTCGCGGCAATGTCACCGGTATGCAGGTGAATGCGCGGTTTGACGCCCAGCCGTCTGATGCCCGGCCGTCTGATGCCCGGCCGTCTGGATCTCAGCCGTTGATGCCCAGCCGTCTGGTGCTCAGGAGAGCCGCTCGAAGATCATCGCCATGCCCTGGCCGCCGCCCACGCACATGGTCTCCAGGCCGAAGGTCTTGTCGTGGAACGACAGGCTGTTCAGCAGGGTCGAGGTGATCCGTGCCCCGGTCATCCCGAACGGGTGGCCGATGGCGATGGCGCCGCCGTTGACGTTCAGCTTGGCGATGTCGATGCCGAGGTCGCGGTAGGAGGGAATGACCTGCGCGGCGAACGCCTCGTTGATCTCGACCAGGTCGATGTCGTCGATGGTCATGCCCGCCCGCGCCAGGGCCTGGCGGGAAGCCTGCACCGGGCCGAGCCCCATGATCTCGGGGGACAGGGCGGTGATGCCGGTGGAGACGATCCTGGCCAGCGGGGTGATCCCGAGGTCGGCCGCCTTGCGGTCGCTCATCACGATCACCGCGGCGGCGCCGTCGTTGAGCGGGCAGCAGTTGCCGGCCGTCACCATTCCGTCCGGCCGGAACACCGGCTTCAGCGCGGCGACCTTCTCCATCGTGGTCCCGGCACGGGGCCCGTCGTCGGCCGCGATTACCGTGCCGTCCGGCATGGTGGCCGGCGTGATGTCACGCTGCCAGAAGCCGTCGGCCAGCGCCTTCTCGGCCAGGTTCTGCGAGCGCACGCCGAACTCGTCCTGCTCTTCCCTGCTGATCCCGCGCAGCTGGGCGACGTTCTCCGCGGTCTGGCCCATGGCGATGTAGATGTCGGGGATCTGGCCGTCCTCGCGCGGGTCGTGCCAGACGTCGGCGCCGCCGGCCGCCCGGGCCTGGCCGCGGGCCTCTGCCTCGGCATAGACCGGGTTCTTGGTGTCCGGCATGCCGTCGCTGCTGCCCTTGAAGAACCGGCTCACGCACTCCACGCCTGCCGAGATGAACGCGTCACCCTCGCCGGACTTGATCGCGTGGAAGGCCATCCTGGTCGATTGCAGCGAGGACGAGCAGTACCTGGTGATCGTGGTTCCCGGCAGCGAGTCGAAGCCGAGCATCACGGCGATCGAGCGGGCCATGTTGTAGCCCTGCTCGCCGCCTGGCAGGCCGCAGCCCAGGATCAGGTCCTCGATATCGGCCGGGTCAAGCGCGGGCACCTTGGCCAGGGCAGCCTTGATCATCTGGATCGCGAGGTCGTCGGGCCGGACGCTGATCATGGATCCCTTGGATGCGCGGCCGATGGGCGAGCGTGCGGTCGCGACGACAACTGCCTCAGGCATGAGTGACTCCCTGGCGAAACCGGTGTTTACCGCACAGTAGCTTACCCGCCGGGGCGGCACCGGCCGCATGGCTGCCAGGCCGTATCCGCGGGGCCGGTCGGCCGGTCAGGCGGTGCCAGCCGACGACGGCGGCTTCACGGTCAGGCTGGCGCCAGGCCGCGCCGGAGGAGCGCGGCGGCGTTCCACCGGAAGGCGCCGGCCAGGTCCCTGGCATGCTCGCGCACGCTGTAGTCCAGCCGGGCCGCGGCCTGCGCCTGGTCAAGATCATGGCCACAGCGGTCGAGCAGCACAGAGAAGTCGCGCCGGACCGGCTCGTGCTGGTCGTAGCCGAATGACCGGTGGATCCGGGCGAACAGCGGCTTGTACATCCTGGCCCGCTCGTGCAGGCCGGATGCGTGTGACATCGGGTTCTTCGGCCGCTGCCTGATGTAGCCGGGCAGGATGTCGGCGAACGCCTCGCGCAGGATCCACTTCTCGATCCCGTCCCGCGTCTTCAGCTCCATCGGCAGCCGCATCGCGAGCTCGACCAGCGACAGGTCCAGGAACGGCACCCGTGCCTCGACGCCCTGGCCCATGCTCGCCCGGTCGACCCGCTGAAGCTCGGTGCGGCCCAGGTTCGCGATCTTGTAGAGGAACAGCCGCCGCGCCTGCTCCGGCCCGATCCGCTGGTACATGGGGTAGCCGCCGAAGAGCTCGTCCGAGCCGTCGCCGGTCAGCACGACCTTGATCCCGCACTCGCGGACCCGGCGGAACAGCGGGACCGACGCGACCGCGTTGATGATGTCGCCGTACTCGGTGAGCTCGGACATCCTGATCGCCTCGCGGACGTCCGCCAGCCGGATCTGCCGCGGGGGGATCTCGATCACCTCGTGCGGAACGCCGAGATCGGCGCAGATCCGCCGGGCATACGCGATGTCCTCGCTGCCCGGCGCGCCCACCGTGAAAGCCGCGCAGTCCGGGTGCATGGCACGCACGTGCGCCAGCGTGAGCGAGCTGTCCAGGCCACCGGACACGATGACCCCGACCGTCAGGTCGGTGTCCACCCGGACCCTGACGCTGTCCTCGAACGCCAGCCGGACCAGCTTCGCGGCCTCGGCGGGATCGGTGATCGGCCCGGCGCCCGCGTCCCCGCCGGCCAGCCGGGCCAGGTCGAGGTACGGCGCCAGCGCCGGGACCCCGGACTCCCCGGCCCAGCCGTGCTGGCCAGGCGGCACCTGCCAGATCGGCACGCCCAGCGGCACCAGCGCCTTGACCTCGGATGCGATGTGCAGGCAGCCGGAGCTGACCGACCAGTACAGCGGCTTGACGCCGAGCGGGTCACGGGCCAGGTACGTCCGCCGGCCCGACCGGTCGGCGATCGCGAAGGCGAACTCGCCCCGCAGCCGGCCCACGGCGCCGGCTCCCCACTGGCCGAACGCCTCGAGCACGACCTCGGTGTCGCTCTCGCTGCGGAACCGGCGGCCGAGGCTACGCAGTTCCTCCCGGAGCTCCCGGTAGTTGAAGATCTCGCCGTTGTAGCAGAGCAGCCAGCGTCCGTCGGCGGAGATCCACGGCTGCGCGGCGCGGCCGGCGTCGACGATCCGCAGCCGCTGCGTCCCGGCGAGCAGGCTGGCAGTGCAACTGACCTCCTCGACCTCGCCGCGCGGCGCGGCCGAATCGAGCATCCGGCGGAACACGGACCGATCCGCGCCGGTGCCCGCGATCAGCGCGATGCCGCACACAGCTGGGTCAGCTGCCCGGCCGGGGCCCTGGCACCAGCCATGAAGCGTCGAGGCGCTGCGGGCACAGGCACACGTGCCAGGCCTGGCCCTCGTCGATGACGTTGACCTGGCCGGCCCGCTGACGGTCGAGCAGCAGGCCGCGCAGCAGCCGGTGGGCCCGGAACCTGCGGTACCACGTCATCTCGATGTCGGCGGCGTAGCCCACGCAGTGCGAGCTAGGCAGCAGCGCGAGGTACCCGAGTGACTTCAGGTGCCGCTGGTGTGCCACGCTGCGCGCCAGGCTGTTGACCCAGAGCGGCGGGGTGTCAGGAGGCGCGATCTTGGCGAACTCGGCTGCCAGCTGATCCAGCCACGCCACAACCTGCGGCCGCCCCCTCGCCAGCCAGAGGCCGGCGGTCCGCGGCACCCGGCCCGGCCAGGTGTGCCGCTCAGCCGAGCGCGCGGCCCTGGTCAGCAGCGTGGCGGGCTGGTTGCGGTAGCTGAATCGCAGCTCTCCGGCGAGCCGCAGCTCGTCCAGATCGGCCAGGTCGGCGGAATCAAGCACGTCGGCGTCCGTCTGGTACTCGGGAAGGCCGCCCCACCAGACGGTGTCGATCTGGGCGAGCATCGCGATCCGCACCAGCCGCGCCGCACCGCTGGCCGAGCCGCCCGAGCTCGCCTGATAGCTCCTGACCTCGGTCAGCAGCGTCGCTGCCGTCTCGTCGCGGCCCTGCGGCGTCGCCGAGAGGACCGCGGCGAACGGGCCGGAGTCAAGGCGCCTGGCCAGGATCGCCTCGGCGGACCGGCCATCCGGCGCCGCGCCGCGCCTTACCTCTGCGGCCAGCTCGGCGACGGCCGCCCGATAGTCATCGAAATCGGGTGCGCGCGACACGGAGCCCCGACGTGAACCGCCGGTGCGTGCCACATCGTGGCCGACCAGGTACATGGCTGCGATACTCCCCCCCAATAGGCCGACTGCGGCCTCCCATCGCTGGCCAACAGAGTGTAACAGTGCTAACACGATGAGTAATGTTTTTCGATCCTGCCGCTGACTGGCCCGATCACCGCAGTGGGATAGCGTTCGGGTGGCCAGGATTCGCCGGGTGGAGGTCCCATGCAGGTGCACGAGTCGCTGATCGATCTGATCGGGAACACTCCGCTGGTCAGGCTGCGCAAGGTGACCCGTCAGCTGGCCCACGGCCACGGCCACGGCCGCGGCGGAGGCCCGGTGCCGGCCGTCCTCGCGAAGATCGAGTACGTCAACCCGGGCGGCTCGGTCAAGGACCGGATCGCGCTGCGGATGGTTCAGGCGGCAGAGGCCTCGGGCGAGCTGCGGCCCGGTGGCACGATCGTGGAGCCGACCTCGGGCAACACCGGCGTCGGGCTGGCGATCGTGGCCGCGGAGAAGGGTTACAAGTGCGTCTTCGTCTGCCCGGACAAGGTCGCCCAGGACAAGATCAGCGTGCTGCGCGCCTACGGCGCCGAGGTCGTCGTCTGCCCGACCACCGTCTCGCCGGGCTCACCGGACTCTTACTACAGCGTCTCCGACCGCCTGGCCAGGGAGATCCCCGGGGGCTGGAAGCCGAACCAGTACGCCAACCAGGCCAACCCCGACTCGCATTACGCCACGACCGGGCCGGAGATCTGGACTCAGACCGACGGGAAGGTCACCCACTTCGTGGCCGGCATCGGCACCGGCGGGACGATCTCAGGCACCGGCCGGTACCTCAAGGAGGTCTCGGGCGGCCGGGTCCAGGTGATCGGCGCCGACCCGGAAGGGTCGGTCTACTCGGGCGGGACGGGGCGGCCCTACCTGGTCGAGGGCGTCGGCGAGGACTTCTGGCCGGAGACCTATGACAAGGGCATCTGCGACCAGGTGATCGGCGTGAGCGACGCCGAGTCCTTCCTGATGACCCGCCGCCTGGCCAGCGAGGAGGCGCTGCTCGTCGGCGGCTCCTGCGGAATGGCCGTGGTGGTCGCGCTCCGGGTCGCCGAGCGGGCCGGACCGGACGACGTCATCGTCGTCCTGCTGCCCGACGGCGGGCGCGGTTACCTGTCGAAGATCTTCAACGATGACTGGATGGCCGACTACGGCTTCCTCACCTCGGAGACGGCCGAGCCGCGGATCGCCGACGTGCTCGATCGCAAGCGCGGTCAGTTGCCCCTCTTCGTGCACGCGCATCCCGGCGAGACCGTTCGTGCCGTGATCGAGACACTGCGCGAGTACGACGTCTCGCAGCTTCCCGTGCTGAAAGAGGAACCGCCGGTGATGGCGGCCGAGGTGGTCGGCTCGATCACCGAGCGGGATCTGCTCGACGCCCTGGTGACCGGCCGGGCCGCGCCGACCGACCCGGTCTCCGCGCACATGTCGGTCCCGCTGCCGATGATCGGCTCGGGCGAGCCGATCAGTGCCGCGGTCGCGGCGCTCGAGAAGGCAGGCGCGGCCGTCGTGCTCGTGGACGGCAAGCCAACAGGAATGATCACTAGGCAGGATGTGCTCACCTTCCTGGCCGGCTAGGTGGTAGCCAGCCAACGCCGGTGCCGGCCAGCCCGGCGGCGAACTCATGACTGCGACAACGAAGGATTCCGCTGATGGCCAAGATCGATGCGACCGACGGTTTCGAGACCCTGGCGATCCACGCGGGGCAGGAGCCGGATCCGCTCACCGGCGCCGTGGTCCCGCCGATCTACCAGGTGTCCACCTACAAGCAGGACGGGGTCGGCGGGCTGCGCGGCGGCACGTTGCACGGCTCGGGCGCCGGGCCGGGACGCTGGATCGAAGGTTATGAGTACTCCAGGACGGCCAATCCGACCAGGGGGGCGCTCGAGGAATGCCTGGCCGCGCTTGAGTGCGGCGCCCGTGCGCTGGCGTTCGCCTCCGGCATGGCGGCCGAGGACTGCCTGCTCCGCACCGTACTGCGGCCAGGCGACCACGTGCTGATCCCGCATGACGCCTACGGCGGCACGTTCCGGCTGTTCGACAAGATGCTGTCGGCGTGGGGCGTGACCTATCACCCGGTGCGGGTCAGCGACACCGCCGCGGTCCGCGACGCGGCTGCCGCCTGCGGCGCGGCGCTGATCTGGGTCGAGACACCCACCAACCCGCTGCTGTCGATCGCCGACATCAGCGCGCTGGCCGAGGTCGCGCGCGCGGCGAGCGCCATGCTGGTGGTCGACAACACGTTTGCCTCTCCCTGCCTCCAGCAGCCGCTCCCGCTCGGCGCCGATGTCGTGGTGCACTCGACCACCAAGTACCTGGGCGGTCACTCGGACGTGGTCGGCGGGGCGCTGGTGGTGGCCGACGCCGACCTGGGCGCGAGGCTGGCGTTCAGCCAGAACGCCACCGGCTCGGCCGGCGGCCCGTTCGACGCATGGCTGACACTGCGCGGCATCAAGACTCTCGGCGTCCGGATGGACCGGCATTGCTATAACGGCTCGCGCGTGGCAGACATGCTCTCCAGCCATCCCCGCGTCGCCCAGGTCTACTATCCGGGGCTCGCGGCCCATCCCGGCCACGAGGTGGCGGCCAAGCAGATGAGCGGCTTCGGCGGCGTGGTCTCCTTCCGGCACGCCGACGGTGCGGAGGCGGCCGTTGAGATGTGCGGGCGGACCCGGCTGTTCACCCTGGGCGAGTCGCTCGGCGGTGTCGAGTCGCTGATCGAGCATCCGGCAAGGATGACGCACGCCTCGGTGGCGGGCTCGCCGCTGGAGGTTCCTGCCGACCTGGTGCGGCTCTCCGTAGGCATCGAGACCTGCGACGACCTGCTCGAAGACCTCCGCGCCGCCCTCGGCTGAGCCCGGCGGTCCTGGCTGGCCGGCTACCTCCGGTGGTCACCATGCCGCGATGAGAAGGCTGGCCGGG
>DATNIU010000198.1:0-16912 GCA_035604275.1 Streptosporangiaceae bacterium
AACCACAGCTGCTCCTGCCCGAACGACATCGGCAGATCCGTCAGCCCGCCCGGCCGCCGCGGAACCTCCGCCACCGCCGCCACCCGCCCGCGCCGCAACCGCGCCGCCAGCGCCACCCGCTGAGAATCCGTCAGCATGTCCCGCTTCTCCTCCGTTGGTCGCCACGCGGTCTGCCGCCGCGCCTGTCAGTGCGCCGCCGTAAGGTGGTCCGTGCCGGTCTTTTCCTCGGGCATTTCGCCGAGTCCCTCGATGCCCTCTTCGCCGAGTTCGGCGTCCTCGAAGCCGTGCTCGTCGCGCAGGACCGCGGCGAGCTGCTGCGGCGTCGGGGCGATGAATACCGCGCTGACATCCAGGTCGACGGCGAGTGCCGTGCGGAGCTGCGTGATCAGCTGCATGGCCTGAAGCGAGCTGCCGCCGGCGTCGAAGAAGCTGTCGGCGGCCCCCACATGCTCGTTGCCGAGCACGGTCGCGTAGAGATCGACCAGGACGGTCTCGATCAGCGTGCGCGGCGGTATCCGGTCCGCGCCAGCAACGACGGTCTCCGGCGCGGGAAGCGCGGCCTTGTCGATCTTGCCGTGGGCGGTGAGCGGAAGCTCGTCCAGCATGATCAGATGGCTCGGGATCATGTAGGCGGGCAGCAGGCGCGTGAGGTGCTGGCGGATGTCGGCGACCCCTGGCCGGGTGCCATCCTGCGCCCGCAGGTAGGCAGCGAGCTGCTTGTCCCCGGCCGGGCTGGTGATGACGGTAACCACTGCCTGGGCGACCTCCGGGTACGCGGCGAGCGCGGTCTCGATCTCGCCGAGCTCGATCCGCAGGCCGCGGATCTTGACCTGGTGGTCGATCCGGCCCGCGAAGGCAATGGTGCCGTCCGGTCGGCGGCGGGCCAGGTCGCCGGTCTTGTAGAGCCGCTGGCCGGGGACGAACGGGTCGGGGATGAACTTCTGCCGGGTCAGGTCGGGCTGGTTCAGGTAGCCGCGGGCGACGCCGGCGCCGCCGATGTGCAGCTCGCCGGTGACGCCGACCGGGACCGGGTTCAGGTGCGGGTCCAGGATGTAGGCGCGGTAGTTCGGCTTGGGCTGGCCGATCGGCGGCGGCAGCGCGATATCGGCGTCCAGCTTCATGAACGTCGAGCCGATGGATGCCTCTGTGGGGCCGTAACCGTTGTAGATCTCCAGGCCGTCGCGCAGCCAGGCGCGCAGCAGCTCACTCGACAGCTCCTCGCCCGCGGACAGCAGCGTCTGAAGCTCAGGGAAGTCCTCGCCGGTGAGCAGGCCGAGGACGGCCGGGGGAAGGCAGGCGAAGGTGATCCGGCGGTCGCGGATCAGCTCGGCCAGCCGCGGCGGTGAGTGCAGGGTCCGCGCTGAGGCGAGCACGACCCGTGCGCCGGCCAGCAGCGGCATGAACATGTCCATCACCGACACGTCGAAGGTGAACGCCGCGAACTGGAGCACCGCGCTCTCCGGCCCGATTCGCCAGGCCCCGATCATCCCCTGGAGGAAGTTGATCGCCTGCCGGTGCTCGACCACCACGCCCTTGGGCTGCCCGGTCGACCCGGAGGTGTAGATCACGTACGCCACGTTCGCCGGCCTGACCCCGGTGTCATGAAGGTCGGTGCCGTCCAGGTTTCGGATCCGCTCCCACTCGGCGTCCAGGGACAGCACCGTCGCCGGGCCGGTGCCCGGCACGCTCCCGGAGCTCGGCTCGTCGGTAAGCACGACCGACATGGCGGTGTCGGTGATCATGAAGGACAGGCGATCGGCGGGCAGGGCGGGGTCCAGCGGCACGTACCCGCCGCCCGCCTTCCAGGTGCCCAGCAGGGCGGCCAGGCGCCGCAGGCTCGTCGTCATGCACACGCCGACGAGGACCTCGGGGCCCACGCCGAGCCCGCGCAGCCGCCTGGCGATCTGGTTGGCCTGCCGGTTCAGCTCGGCGTAGGAGATCTGCTCATCGGCGAACTCGGCGGCGACCGCGTCCGGGGTCTGTGCTGCCTGGGCCTCGAAACCCTGGTGGATGCAGACCGCCGGGAACTGCGCAGCGGTGTCGTTCCACTCGATCAGCTCCTGGCGCAGTTCGGCCTCGGTCAGGACCGGCAGCTCGGACAGCCGGGCCGACGGGTCGGCGACCACCCCGCGCAGCAGCACCTGGAGGTTGCCGAGCAGCCGGCTGACGGTCGCGGCGTCGAACAGGGCCGGCGGGTACGTGGCCTGGATCCGCAGGCCGTCGGCCCGGACCTGCGCGGCGAAGTTGATGTCGTACCTCGACGCCAGCAGGTCGATGTGCTCGGATCCGAACACGACTCCTGCCGACTCGATCTCGCTCAGCGGCTCGGAGAAGTCGAACCCGATCTGGAAGACGGGGAAGCGGCCGGTGTCGCGTTCGACTCCCACGGCCTCCACGATCTTGGCGAAGGGCAGCTCGGAGTGCGCCTGCGCGCCGATGCTCGCTTCCCGCACCCGCGCCAGCAGCTCGGTGAACGCCGGATCGCCGGACAGGTCGGCGCGGATCGGCAGCACGTCCTCGACGAAGCCGATCAGCGGTGCCAGCTCGGGCCTGGTCCGGCGGGCGCTGACGGTGCCGATCACCACATCCGTCTGCCCGGTGTAGCGGTGCAGCAGCACCTGCACCGCGGCGAGCAGCGTCACCGGCAGTGTCGTGCCCGCCTGATCGCTCAGCTCCCGCAGGCCGTCAAGCAGTTCCGGATCGGCTGCCGCGCTCTCGACCGCGCCATCGTGGCTCGCGAGCAGCGGCCTCGGCCGGTCCGTGGGAAACCGCGAGGTTTGCAGGTCAGCCAGGGCGCCGCGCCAGTAATCCGCGAGGTCAGTCAGCGCCGGTCCGCTCAGGCGCCGCCGTTCGTGCCAGACCACGTCGGCGAACCTCGCAGGCAGCTCCCCGAGGCCCGCCGCACTGCCGGACGCCTCAGCTCCGTAGAGCGCGGCCAGGTCCCGCAGCAGCACCCCGAACGACCAGCCGTCGAACGCGGTCTGGTGAGCCACGAGCACCAGCGCGTGCTCGTCGGCCGCCAGGCGCACCAGCCGGGCACGCAGCAACCGGTCCCGCGCCAGCCCGAACGGACGCAGCGCCTGCGCCGTCGCTAGCTCGCGCAGCCGCTCGGACGCGGTCTGGAGCCCGGGTTCGGCATAGTCCGTCAGTTCCATCCGCGTCGGCGCGGGCGGGTCGATCACCTGGACCGGCCGACCGTCCGAGCCCGCGAGCAGCCGGGTCCGCAGCGGTTCATGCCGGGCCACCAGTCCGTCGAAGGCGCGGTTCAGCGCCGCCACGTCCAGCGACCCGCGCAGCCGCACCAGGTGCGGGAGGTTGTGCGCAGGCAGCCCGTGGTGGAACTCGTCGATGAACCACAGCTGCTCCTGCGCGTACGTCAGGGGCAGCTCCGCGCCGTCAGCGAGCGGCCGGTGCGCCGTCGGCCGCATGCCATGGCTGTCAGGCAGGTCAGTCATCAGCCTTGTCCATCCTTTGTAGTACCGCCGTCGTGCGTGCCGGTCCCGACCCGGCCTCCTCGCCCTGCGGGCCGGCCTCCTCGGCCTGCGGGCCGGCCTCCTCGGCCTGCGGGGCGCCGGTCTCGCTGCGCGGGCCGGCGGCCTCGCCCGGTGAGCCTCCGGCCTCGCCCGGTGAGCCTGCGGCCCCGGCGGCCGGGGTGGCGGCGTCCGCGTCATCTGGGGAGGCGGCGGAAAGCGGCCCCAGCGGCATGTCGACCAGCCGGAACACCGGCGAAAAGAAGATCCAGAGAATCGGAGTGGTCAGCACGATCACCGAGATCACCAGCGCCGTGCGCAGCCCGAGGGCGTTGCCGAGCAGCCCGCCGGCCAGCGCTCCGGCCGGCAGCGCGCCGAACAGCAGCATCCGGTAGGTCGCGTTCATCCGGGCGAGCAGCCGCATCGGCGTGAGAGCCTGCCGCAGCGTGATCGTGTTCACGTTCCAGACCGAGATGCCGGCCCCGTGGCCGAGCCACCCCGCGAACAGCACCGCCGTCGCGACCAGGCCCGCGCTGCGCGGAAGCAGCAGCGCCACAGGCGACGCGGAGACGCCGACGATGCTGACGGCCATGCACCGGCCGAGGCCGAGCGCGTGCCGGATCCGGTTGGCGAGCAGCGCTCCGAACAGCGCGCCGACCGCGAGCCCGGCTACGGTGATGCCCAGCTTGGCCGGGCTGAGATGCAGTGTCCTGATCGCGTACACCGTGAAGACCGTGGACACCGCGCCGAAGCCGACATTGAGCGTCGCCGACTGGGCGAGCAGTACCCGCAGCAGGCGAGTTCCGTAGACCGCATGGAAGCCCTCGGCGATCGAGCGCCGGATCGACGGACGGTCCGCGGCAGCATCCGGCTCTGGCTCTGGCTTGGAGATCAGGATCAGGCCGAGCGCGGCGAACAGGTACGACACCGCGTCGACCGAGAGCGTGATCGGCGCCGTGATCAGCCCGATCAGGAGTCCGGCCAGTCCGGGGCCGGAGATTCCGGCGACCGCGAAGCTGGCCTGGAGCTTGCTGTTGCTCTCCGCCAGATGCCTGCGCTCCACCAGGAACGGCACATAGGAGAGTGCTCCGACGTCGGAGACGACGGTCAGGGCGCCGGCCAGCGTCGCCACGGCGCAGAGCAGCCCGAAGGACAGCACGCCGAGCGCCGACGCGAGCGGCACCAGGCCGATGATGACCGCGCTGCTCAGCGCGGACGCGATCAGCACCGGCCGGCGGCGCCTGCGGTCCAGCCAGACGCCGGCGAACACGGAGATGACGATGACCGGCACGAAGCGCAGCGCGTTGAGCACGCCGACCTGGAACACCGTCGACCGCAGCGTGAGGACCGCGACCAGGGGCAGCGCGAACTGGGTGACCTGCGAGCCGATCAGCGAGATCGACTCGCCGACCCAGAGCTTGACGAAGTCGGGGTTGGACAGGATGCCTTCGCGCGGCTTGGGCTTCGCCTGCACTGCCTGGCTCATCTGGCGTCACGATCCTTACGCGCCACGGCACTGACCTGCGTCCAGTGCGCCGCCAGGATCTGCTGCCGGCGCGGCTTGAACTGCGACGTCAGCATGCCGTTGGCGATGCTGAACCGCTCGGGCGCGACCACCACGCCGCTGATCTGCTCGTCCCGGCTGAACCTGGCGTTCGCCGAGGCCAGGCGCTCGGTGATGGCGGCCGTATCCGCTGGCTCGGCCGCCGGTGATAGCACGGCCACCAGGTGGGTCTGCGTGGGGCAGAACACCACGCACTCCTCGATCGCCGGGCTGGCCCTGAAGTACTCCTCGAGCGGCCGGACGATGACCTTCTTGCCGTTGTCGAGCACGATCACGTCGTCGGCCCGGCCGCGGATGAACAGGAAGCCGTCGTCGTCGATGTAGCCAAGGTCCCCGGTGCGGACCGTGCCGTCGGCGGAGAAGACCCGCTGCGACTCACCGGGGGCCGCGTACTCGTAGCGCCAGTTCACCGGGTGCTCGCTGTAGACGCTGATCACCCCGCCGGAGTCGAGCAGCACCTTCTTGCCGGGCAGCACCTGGCCGACGCTGCCCTCGCGATGCGCGCGCGGATGGTTCTTGCTGACGATGCAGGTCTCGTTCAGGCCGTAGCCCTCGTAGATAGGCAGCCCGGCCTCGGTGAAGAACCGCAGCATCGACGGCCGGGCCGGCGCCGATCCGGTCCACAGGTACCTGATCCGGTCGCCGAACAGCCGTGCGGCCGCGGCGTGCAGCGGCTCGCCCGACGTCGCGCCCCGCGCTGAGCGCTCGATCTGCTTCTTCGCCGTCTCGTAGAATCCCGGCACGCCCATCACCACGGTCGGCCTGGCGCGGCGCAGCGCGGCGAACGCGGCCTCGTAGGTGCTGACCGTGACGTCGTGACCGAAGCGGAGCGCGGAGTAGATCCAGTACCGCTGCTGAAGCAGCGACAGCGGCAGGAACACGAACAGGTTGTCCCCGTCGCCGTGCCCGAACATCTCCTGCACGGCGCTGATCGAGCCGTCGATGCTGGCGACCGTGGCGGCCAGCCCCTTCGGTTCCCCGGTGCTGCCCGAGGTGAACTTGATCGTCGTGATGTCTTCCGGCTCGTACCGGACCGCGGGCAGCGAACCCGCCGGGTCGGCCCCGGGGATCAGGCTGGCCACATCCCCGATCGGCCGGATGCCCAGGCCGTCTGGCTGGCGCGGATGTTCCTGGCCCCGGTCGGTGAAGAGCACCGCGAGCCGGTAGCGAGCCAGCAGCGCCGGGTCCGGGTCGAACTTGCCCGGCTCGAATCCCGCCGTCACCGCGCCGAGCCGCAGCGCGGCGAGGTCGAGCAGGACCCACTCCAGGCAGTTCGACGCCAGAATGCCGATCCGCATTCCCCGGCCGATGCCCAGCTCACGCAGGCCGAGTGCCAGCCGTCCCGCGTCGGCGTAAAGCTCGGTCAGGGCCGTGTCGCGGGTGCCGTCCAGCCGCACGAAGCTGATCCGGTGGCCGCCCGGCGGCGGCGCGGCCACGATCCGGTTGATGACCGACATGCTCACGCCGCACCCGCCGCGCCGGCGGCGCCGGCCCGCCCGGCCTCGATGAACGCGGCCATCGCCGGAACGGTCCGCACGTCGTAGAGCCGGTCGAGGGTGATGCTCACACCGAACCGCTTGCGCACGCCGGTGAAGATCCGGGCCGCGGCCAGCGAGTCTCCGCCGAGGTCGTGCAGGTTGCTGCCGGTTTCGACGGACTCGGGCGGCACGCGGAGCACCGAGGCCCACAGCTCGATCAGCTCACGCTCGAGCTGGCTGCCCGTGCCGGGATGAGCCGTGCCGGGATGAGCTGTGCCGGTACGGGCGGTGCTGTCAGGCGCGGATGAAGCTATCGCGGTGAGCCTGCCGCGGTCCACCTTGCCGTTGCGGGTCAGCGGCAGGCTCTCGTGCCAGACGACCGCGGACGGCGTCATGTAGTCCGGCAGGTGCTCGCGCAGGGACTGCCTGATCTCCTCCTCCGACGGACGGGCGTCGCCGGCCGGGACGAGGTGCGCCACCAGCCGGTGGCCGCGTGCCGCGGCCTGCCGGACGACCACGGCTTCCTTGACGACATCGATCGCGGCCAACCGCGTCTCGACCTCGCCGGCCTCGATCCGGTATCCGTTGACCTTGATCTGGAAGTCACTGCGGCCCGCGATGTCGATGTTCCCGTCTGGCAGGTAGCGGCCGAGGTCACCGGTTCGGTAGAGCCGCTCACCGCGGCGCTGGTCGTAGCAGAACCGTTCGGCGGTGCGCACCGGGTCCGCCCAGTAGCCGCGCGCGAGGCCGGTGCCCGCCGCGCAGATCTCCCCGGTCACCCAGTCCGGCGTGTCAAGGCCGTCGGCGTCGGTGATGTAGGCGCGGTTGTTCGCGTTGGGCCGGCCGTACGGAATCGCCGCTGTGCTAATTAGGGCTGCGCCGCTCAGGGCTGTGCTAGCCGGGGCTGCGCCGCTCAGGGCTGTGCCAGCCGGGGCTGCGCCGCTCAGGGCGGTGTCCCCTGTGTCGCCGATTGGATGCGAGATGTTCCAGATCGTGGTCTCGGTGGGGCCGCCGAGTGACATCAGGGTCAGGCTGGGCTTGACCCGGCGCAGCGCCCCGGGCAGCGCGGGCGGGATGCGGTCGCCGCTCATCATGACCAGCCGCAGCGCTCCGAGCCGTGCTCCGCCGTCGGCCGCCGCCTGCTCGGCCATCAGGCCGGCCAGGGCCGGAACCGAGTTCCAGATCGTCACGCCGAACCGGTCGCAGAGGTCGAGCAGGTGCTCAGGGTCGGCGCCGTGCCCGGCCTCTGGCAGCACCACGGCGGCGCCCGCCGACAGCGCGCCGAACACGTCGTAGACCGACAGGTCGAAGTTGAACGCGCTGACCCCGATGAACCGGTCGGCCGGGCCGACGGCGAACCTGGCGTTGCAGTCGGCGACCACGTTGGCGACGCTGCGATGGCTGACCATCACGCCCTTGGGCTCACCCGTGGTCCCCGACGTGTACAGCACATAGGCCAGGTCATCAGGGTCAGCCCCGGCCAGTCGCCAGCCCGCCGCTTCGGCGGCGTCCGCCCGGCCTGCTGTCTTTTCTGGATTAACGGTGCCCGCCCCGCTGGCCGCCTTGACCAGGCCCGACGTGTCCACAGGCTCGAAACCGACGGCCGACGGCAGCGTGTCCGGCAGGCTAGCCTGGTCCGCGCAGGTGGTGTCCAGGCTCAGCGTGTCGATGCCGTCGCCGTTCGCGTCCTGCCAGCCCGTGTTCGTGAGAACGCAGCGGACCTTGCCGTCGCGCAGCATGTAGCGCACCCGCTCGGACGGCAGGTCGGCGTCCACCGGCAGGTAGGCGCCGCCTGCCATCACCGAGGCCAGGATTCCGACGATCTGCTCGGGGCCGCGGTGCATGATCAAGCCGACCAGCTCGTCCCGCCCCACGTGCCTGGCGCGCAGCCAGCCGGCGGCCCGCGCCGCCCACCGCGCCAGCTCGCCGTAGCTCACCGACGCCGACGTGGCCAGGATCGCGGGCGCGTCCGGCGTGCGCGCGGCCTGGGCGATGAACGCCTCGTGCAGCATCTCATCGGGCCGCGGCACGGCCGTGTCGTTCGCGGCCAGGCGGCGTGCCCGCTGCTCGGTCGGCAGCAGGTCGAACGTGGTCGCCGACCAGGCGCCCTCCTCCAGCAGGCCGTCGAGCATGCTCTGATAGCCGGCCACCATGGCGCCGATCATCCCGTCGGGGAACAGCCCGTTCACGGCGTCGAACTGGACGACCACCCCGCCATGCTGCTCGAACGCGAACCCGTTCAGCCACACCTGGGGCGTCTGGCTCGAGGTGTAGACCTCGGGGCCGAACAGCTCGAGCGCCGAGGCGTCGATGTCTTCCCTTAGGTAGCCGATGGTCGAGTTGAAGGTGTACGGCATGCGCGCGTCGCCGCCGTTGTCGCGCTGGGCGAGCTCGCGCAGGACCTCGATGCCGGAGAAGTGCCGGTTGTCGAGGTCGCGGCGCAGCCTGGCCTGGAGGGCGTGGGCCCGCTCGCCGAAGGTACGGCTCCGGTCGATGCCGATCTCGACGAGCAGCGTTTCGGAGAAGTTGCCGATCGCGTCGGCGATCCGGGGGTGGATCGGCGGCCGGTTGGCGACCGTCGTGGTGAGCGTGAACCTGGTGCCAGCGCCCCAGCGTGCCAGCGTCTCGGCGTAGGCAGCCATCAGCACGACGGTCGGGGTCAGGCCGGCAGCGGCGGCCCTGGCCTTCAGCGCGGACCAGGATGCGGCGTCGAGCCCGGCGGCGTACTGGGTGAACCTCGGCTGGGTGATCGCCGACGGGTTGGTGCGCAGCGGAAGCTCGGGATGCGGCGGCAGGTCAGCGAGCCGGTCGAGCCAGTAGGCGCGGGAGCGCTGCGCTGGCGCCTTAGACCGCATCGCTGTCAGAGAGGCCACGTAGTCTGCGAACGAGAGCCCCGCCACATCCGCCTCGCGGCCGTCAGTCTCGCGGTTGGTGCCGTGCCCGGTCGCGCCCTCGTGCCCGGAGCCGCTGGGCTGCCCGCCGCCGGCCGGCGTGGTGCCCACGTCGGCTCCCGTCGCCAGATAGCAGCGGTGCCAATCGTTAAAGAAAAGGAACATGCTGATGCCGTCCATCACGAGTCCGTCGTGACCGACGTGCAGCCGCATCCGGTCGTCGGCGAGCTGCGTGACCTCGACCGCCAGCATGGGCGCGCGATCGTAAGGCAGCATCCGGTGCGAGCGCTGCTCGCGCAGTGCGGCCAGAGTAGCCTGCTGGCTGGCCTCGGGCTCGCCGCGCAGGTCGAGCCGGTCGATCCTGGCCTCGACGGCGGGCTCGGTGACGGCCAGGCCGTCGGCGGTGAATCGGGTGCGGAGCATGCCGTGCCGCGCGATCACCTGGCCGAGCGCGGACTCCAGCCCGTCGACGTCCCAGCAGCCGTCGATCTCATGGTAGACGTGGCTGGCGACATTGCCGATCTCGACCGACTCGCTGCGGCCGATCAGGTAGGCGCGCTGCAGCAGGGTCAGCGGGAAGCTGTTGGCCTCGGCCGCCTGGGCGGCCATCAGGTAGTCGATCAGCTCGGCCTTGACCGCCCTGATCCGGCCGACGAGCTCGGCGTCGACGCGCTGCTTCGGACCCTGGAGCCGCAGGTCATTGCCCGACACAGTGAGTCCGAGGCCGCGTTCGCGCACCTCGCGCAGCACCGCCAGGTGGTTCACGCCCCCACCGCCTCTTCTGGCACCGTCTGGCTCGCCGCCACGCTGCCATCGCCGTCCGAGAGGACCCTGGCGAGTTCCGCGACCGTGCGGTCGCCGAGCAGGTACTCCACGGACACGTCCGCGCCCGTGTGCTCGAGGATCTGGTACTGAAGCGCGATCGCCTGCATGGACTTGATGCCGAGCGCGACCAGCGTCGAGTCGGCCACGTCCTCGTTCTCGGGCAGTCGGAGCGCCTCGCGGACCAGGCCGGAGAGCCAGGCCAGCTGCTCCGACGGTGCCGCCGGCTCGGGTTGCGGGCCGAAGTACACCTGCCGCGCCAGGTTCACCCGGGTGCCGGCGGGCACGAGCGTGGCTATCGATGGCCACCGTTCGGGCGGCTCGATTCCGAGCGCCGTGGCGAGCCTGGCCGCGAAGCGGGGCATCACCGGTGCGGCGCAGTGGGCGAGCAGCTTGGCAGCCGCGAGCTCAAGCGCGATCGCCGTGCGCGCCTCGTCCTTGGCGCCGGGGATCTCACCGAGCGCGGCCTCGGCCGCGGCGAAGCGCAGAGCGTCGTCCACGATGCCGTCCAGCGTCTGAGCCGCGCGGTTGAGCGAGAACCCGTCCGGTCCGAGGCTGCCGGTCATCGCGCCGAGCCGGTTCTCCAGCCGGGCGAGGAACGCGGTGTGCTCCGGCGTCCAGATGCCCGCGTCGGGGACGATTCCGCCGTAGCGCCGCTCGACCCGCGCGCCCAGGTCATTCAGCCAGCGCTGCCAGGTGCCGATGAGGGTATCGGCCACGACCTGCTCGCAGGAGGCGAGCGTGAAGTTGGTGCGGTGCGTCTCCGGCCGGGTCCTGGCGAGGTAGTAGCGGATACCGTCGACGGTGTCCGGGCCCAGGATGTCCTTGCCCCAGATCACGTGCCTGCGGCTGGTGGAGAACTTGTCGCCGTCGAGCAGGTAGAACTCGTTGACGTTGTAGTCGATGTCCGGCGTCCATGCCGGACTGGCGATCTTGTACAGCGCCGGGCTGAAGATCGAGTGGTAGAACGTGTTGTCGTAGCCGAGGAAGTGCACGATCTTCCAGTCGTCCTGCGGTGCGTCGGCCCGCCAGTCCTCGCCAAGCGTGCGGCCCAGCGACTCGATGCCGTAGATGAAGCCGAACGCCAGCTCGATCCAGACCCAGATCACCTGGCCGGGCACGTCCTGCTGGGCCGGCGTCACGCCCCAGGACGACGGGTGGGTGAGCGCGAAGTCGAGGTTCTCACGCGCCAGGACGCGGTTCGCGAGCTCGCGCAGCCGGGCGGGAGCGCGGCCGACATGATGGTGCTCGAGCACGTCGGCCCGCATGTCACCCAGTGACAGCGTGTACCTGGTGATGGTGCCGGTGCGCGGCTGCGCGGTTCCGCGGGTCGGGACCGGATCGATCAGGTCCGCGCAGAAGTTAGGCTCGCCGCAGATCTCGCAGATGTTCCCGCCGGTGCTGTTGCCGCAGGTGGGGCAGCCGCCGCTGACGTCGGGCTCGTACAGGTACTGGCCGGTCTCGCCATCGAAGAGCGCCGTGCCCTCGCGCGGCGTGACCAGCCCCGAGTCGACCAGGCGCGAGAAGAACGCCCGCAGCGCGTCCGGATAGCCCGGGTCCCGGCTGGTGTGGACGACCTGATCGGGCTCGATGTCCATCAGGGCGAGCGTCTGCGTGATCTCGTCCGCGTAGTGCTCCGCGACCTGCGCGGGCGTTCGCTCCTCGCGCCTGGCGCACTCGGCGACGTAGCTCTGGAAGTCATCGGTCGCGGCCAGGTGCCAGACGCGGTGGCCGTTCATCCGCTGGAACCGGACGAACGCGTCGGTGCCCAGGTAGGGCCCGGAGAGGTGACCGATGTGCAGCCCGCCGTTCGGGGTGGGCGGCGTGGAGAAGGCGAAGATCGGCCGGTCGCCGAAGCGCCGTCGATCCGTTTCTGGCGCCTTCCGGGACGCTCGCGGCGAGTCGCGCCAGTAGAAGGTGGCGAACAGCAGGTCGTCGGTGCCGGTGTTGTCCAGGTAATGCGTCTCGAACGGCTCGAACTGGAGCGCCATGCCGGGCGAGACCGGCGAGCGGCCGCCGTCCACGATGATGTCGCCGTGGCCTGAGACGATCACGAACGTCTCGGTCTCGTCGTGCTGATGCGGATCCGAGCGACGGCCAGGTGCGACCCGGCCCCAGTTGGCGCCCACGCCGAACGACTCGACCGCTCCCATGTCGATCTCGCCCAGGTCGATGCCGAACGAGCGGTGCAGCGAGTCCGCGTCGTATCTGCTGATGATCACCTGTGACTCCTTCGCTCCGCGGTGCTGAATCCGGGGGGCGACCCCCGGAGTTCCAGCAGCAGATCCACGGCTTCCGATCCGATCGCCGGGGCCAGCCGGTAGCCGGAGCCGTTGGCGGCGCCGGCGAAGATGATCCGCCCGGCGTCGTCCAGCGCACGCACCACAGGTTCCGCGTCGGGGCTGTAGGCGTCGCAGAACACGCGCCCGGCACGGCACGCGTCCGCCAGGGCCGGCGAGTAGCGGCGCAGGCACTCGCGGGCCGCGCCGACATTGGCGGCGGACAGTCCGGCGGCCAGCCCATCGGGATCGACGTCCCACTCCTTGCAGGTGTAGCTGAACAGCCAGTGACCGCGGTGCGCGAGCGGCAGCAGGAAAGCGTCCTCGTCATCGAGGATCACGGCCTCGTCGGACGGTGCCGGCCGCTGCTCGATGTGCAGGGCGACGATCTTCTTGACCCTGAGTCCGAGCGGGGCGACCAGATCGTGCCAGGCCGGAGCGGACAGCCATGGCCCGGGCGCCAGGATCACTGAGTGTGCGACGAACCGCTCGCCGGTCCCGCCGTGCACGGTGACCGTGCCCGCGCCGGACACCAGGCCAGTTACCGCGACGCCCTCGAGGAAGCGCACCCGAGGCCGCAGCCCGGCCGCCATGGCCTGGGTTAACCCGTATACGTCGGCGTAGTGACAGCCGGCCACCTGCCAGGCACGCGAGCCATCAGGCACCGAGATACCGAGGTTCTGCAGGCTGCTGGCACCCGTGCCGCGGCTGTGAGGTTCGTGGTTCGCCGCGCCGCGGTTGCCCGGGAGGCGGTTGCCCGGGAGGCGGTTGTCCGGGAGGCGGTTGTCCGGGGTGCTGTTCTCTGGGGAGCGGTTCTCCCGGCTGTCCGGCTTCGTGCTGGCGACCGGAGCCGGCGCGGCCTCGTCGAGGTATCCGCCGACGAGCCGGCCGTCGTCCGCGCCGCCGGTGATCACCGTCGCACCGACTGGGTAGATCGGCAGCTCAGGATGCAGCAGCCGCAGGTCCGCATAGCAGGCATGGCTGAGGGCCGACATCGCCCGGATGCGCGGTGTCGCGCCCCTTGGCAGGTGCAGGCCGGCCGACCTTCGGCTGGCCCCGGCACCGATCGCGTCGCGATCGAACACGGTGATCGAGACCTCAGGGTCGCGGGCGGCTAGCTCACGCGCGACCATGCAGCCAACCACCCCGGCGCCGATGACGGCGGTTGCATGCTGCGCCATTACGCTCCCTGGAACTCTGGGTCGGAAGGCTTGGTCGTCCAGTCGATGAACGAGTTCAGCTGGTGCTCGGTGCGGATGCCGCGGATCCGGTCGAGGATGCGCTGGCTGCGCCAGGCGTTGAGGCTCAGGTTGGGATCGGCCAGGCCGCGCTGCCCGCGCGCGGCGTTCTGCAGGAAGACGTTGTGCTCCGCCGGGCCGTCCCACTGGATGGCGAAACTGTCGTCGATCTTGTACTCATCACCCTCTCGCTCAAGGCGCGCGGAGATCGGGTCCAGGAAGTGCATCGGCGCCAGACCGAAGCCAGTGGCCCAGATGACGACGTCGAGCTCGACGTTCTCGCGCGTGCCTTGGTGGTTGTTGTGGGCGAGTGCGAGGTTCCACGCCTGGGCCGGCGCGCGCGTGACGTCCGTGACCTGGCGGTTCGGGTAGAGCGCAACGAGATCGGGATAACCGTTGATGAAATGATGCATGTAGATGCGCTGGTAGATAAGCCGCAATGTGGTGTCGGATATCCCGTCGCTGGTCAGGATATGGCGCGCATTGAATGCCTGTCTGGTCCCGGGGTCGAGCCTGGCGAAATAGTCAGAGTAGCTCGGCATGTAATAGTCGTTGGTGAATGGCGAGTCATCCAGCGGGAGATAATTCGGGCGCCGCGATATCCACACAACTCGACGCGGTAAGTCACCGCCTCGCCGGGAGACGAGATCAAGGAATGCCTCGGCACCTGACTGGCCGCCGCCGATCACGCCGACGCGCAAGCCGCCGAGGCTGCTGGCCTTGCTGAGGAATTCGCTCACATGGAACTGGCGGTCGCCGAGGTATGGGTGCGCCTGTGGCGGCAAATGCGGCTGGATTCCGACGCCGACCACGATGTTGTCAGCGGTCACGGTCATCGCGGTGGTACGGATCAAGAACGCATCGGCGTACTCGACCGACAGAACTTCCTCGCCGAATAGGATATTCTCGTTTTTCCGACTAGCCCATTCCATGTAGTTGCGGAATTCTTGCCGCGGCACGGCGTCGAACTGGGCGTGGAGGTAGTGGTAGATGCGGCCGAGCTCATGCAGATAGGAAAGGAAGGAGTACGCGCTGGTCGGCTCTGAAAGGGTGACGAGATCCTTGAGCATGGAGACCTGGATTGTCGTGTCCGGCATTTGCTGGCCGTCATGCCACCCGAAACTCTTGTTCTTGTCAAGAAAGAGATTCGTAATTTCGGGATGGCTATGCATCAGTGACGCCAGGCTCAGATTCGCGGGGCCAACACCGATGCCGACGCAGCGGTAGTGCCGTGATTCTTTATCCGCCGCTTCCTTTACCAATATAGCCAGCCTTTCGGAGAGGAATTGTTAAAAGCGTGCATAATAAGCTGTCAGGTGCATCATAAAGCTGATGAAATCCCAGCTGGGGCATTCTGACCGCTCTCCGCATCGCCGTTTTGCTAACTTCCCCTTAATTACGAATGCGGCTGAATCTTATGCGCGCCGCACCTGCCTGGTCAGCGGGCCAAGGTGACTATGTCCAGAATGATCACATTGTGTCTCATCGGGTGTCAAGGTTAGTCTTGTGTGGTGACACCACATAAGTCAGGTTTACTTAAGCTATCCACACGCGAATTGCTGGCCAGACGGCGGCGGCTAGCGGCACGCCTGGGCGACGTCGAGCAGGTGCTTCTGGGCTCGCTGGTCGAGCAGATGCGGCGGTGCGGCAAGGCCACCTGCCGGTGCGCCAAGGGCGACCAGCACGGGCCTTACGCCTACTTCGCCCCGAGGCGAGGGCGCGGGATGAGGTACGTGCCGGCGACCCTGGTCGCGTCCGTCCGCACCTCTCTCCGGCGCGGTGAGGACGTCGAAGCCGTGCTGGTGGAGATCTCGGCGATCAACGTCGAGCTGCTGGCCAGGCGGGCCATCCGCTAGTGTCCTGCTTCTGAAATTCGTTGCGTAAGTTGGTCTCGTGCGTCCTGCCCGGTGGCGCGCTGGAGATAGCGGGCCAGGGAGTCCAGGATCTCCTCGGCGCTCTTCTTCCACACGAACGGTTTCGGGTTCTCATTCCAGGATTTCGCCCAGTCGCGGATATCTTTTTCCAGGGCCTGGACGCTCTTGTGGGCGCCGCGGCGGATCTTCTGGTCGGTGAGGTAGCCGAACCACCGTTCTACCTGGTTGAGCCAGGACGATCCGGTCGGGGTGAAGTGCATGCGGACGCGGGGGTGCCGGGCCAGCCAGGCGCGGATCGCGGGGGTCTTATGGGTGCCGTAGTTGTCGGCGACGATGTGGATGTCCAGGCCTGCCGGGACGGTCTTGTCGATGGTGATCAGGAACTTCCTGAACTCGGCCGCGCGGTGCTGGCGGTGCAGCTCGGTGATCACGGTCCCGTCAGCGGTATTGAACGCCGCGAACAGCGAGGTGATCCCGTTGCGGGAGTAATCATGCGTGCGCCGCTCGGGCATGCCCGGCATCATCGGCAGGACGGGCTGGGACCGGTCCAGCGCCTGGATCTGGGACTTCTCGTCCACGCACAGCACGACGGCGTTCTCCGGCGGGTTGCGGTAGAGCCCGACGACATCGACGACCTTCTCCATGAACAAAGGGTCGGCGGACACCTTGAACCCGTCGGTGCGGTGCGGCTGGAGGCCGAAATCCTTCCAGATCCGCCCGATCGTCGAGCGGGACAGGCCCGATTTCCTGGCCATCGAGGACTGCGACCAGTGCGTGGCGTCCTTCGGCTTCGACTCCAGCGTCGCCACGATCACCTCTTCCACCTGGTCCAGGCTCACTGATGAGGGCCGGCCCGGCCGGTCCTCATCGACCAGGCCGTCAAGCCGCCGCTCGACGAACCGGGCCCGCCACTTGCCGACCGTCGGCGCCGAGCAGCCCAGCCGGGCCGCCACCGCCTTGCTCGCCGCGCCCGGCTCAGCGCAGGCAAGGACGATCCGGGACCGCAGCGCAAGAGCCTGCGACGACGTCGCCCGGCGCGTCCAGCGCTCCAGCTGGGCACGCTCGCCTCCGGTCAGCGTCAGCTCGGCCTTCGGCCGTCCTGTTCTTGGCATGCACCCAGCATAGACTTATATAACGAACTTCAGAAGCAGGACACTAGCGCCGTGGAGTCCGCGCCTGACCAGGCGACCAGCGCGTCCCGTTTCATGCGGACCAGGCGCCGGCTCGCCCTGGCGACCAGCCGGGGCCAGGCATCCGCGCCGCGATGGCAGGCGGGCAAGCGGTCTCGTAGTCGCC
>DATNIU010000199.1:0-7269 GCA_035604275.1 Streptosporangiaceae bacterium
AGGCTCGCCGGATCCGTCGGCAGGCTCGCCGGATCCGTCGGCTGGCAGGTCCGCTGCCGTGCTCGCGCCGCCCACGGCGACCTTCGCCTTGCGCTTCGCGCTGCCAGCCCGCTGCGCGATCTGCTTCCTCAGCTGCCGGTATTCAGGCTCGCGCTCCTTGAGGTCGGCGAGCACCGGCGTGGCGATGCAGATCGAGGAGTAGGTGCCGGACAGCATTCCGACGAACAGCACGAGCGACAGGTCCTTGAGCTCGCCGTTGCCGAGCAGGAAGACGCTGACGACCAGGATCGAGACCACCGGCAGCAGGGCGATCAGCGAGGTGTTGATCGAGCGCACCAGGGTCTGGTTCAGCGCGAGGTTGGCGGCGTCGCTGTAGGTGATCCGGCGGGTGGCCAGCAGGCCGGCCGTATTCTCCCGCACCTTGTCGAAGACCACGACCGTGTCGTAGAGCGAGTAACCCAGGATCGTCAGCAGGCCGATCACGGTCGCCGGGCTGACCTCGAAGCCGGTCAGCGCGTAGATGCCGATCGTGATCACGATGTCGTGCGCCAGGGCGACCAGCGCAGCGCCGGCCATCCGCCACTCGAACGCGATCGACAGGTAGAGCACGATCACGATCAGGAACGCGATCAGCGCCTCAAGCGCCTTCTGCGAGATCTGTGATCCCCAGGTCGGGCCGATCGACGTGAAGCTCACCGAGTTGGGTGAGATGCCGAACCTCTGGGCGATCTTGTTCTGAACGTTGTACTGCGCGGTGGTCGTCAGGACCGGGGTCTGCACCTGCCACTTGGAGTTCCCGGCGATCTGCTGGGTGATCAGATTGGACCCGCCGCCCGCGGCGGTCACCGTCGCGTCCACCTGAGTAGTCGTGGCCTGCGGCGCGGCGAACTGGTAGACGACGCCGCCCTTGAACTCCACGCTGAAGTTCAGGCGAAGGAACAGCACCGCTGCGATGCTGATCACCAGGATCGCGCCGGAGATCATGTACCAGAGCTTCTTGCGGCCGACGAAGTCGACCGAGACCTCGCCACGGTAGAGCCGCCCGCCGATGTTGCCGAGCCGGGACATCACGCCTCCTTCGGAGTGATCCGGGCCGCCTGGGCGGACGTGGCCGTGGCGCCGGTGGCTGGGCGGACCGTGGCGGATCTCGAGCCGCGCCAGGGCGATTTCGCTCCCAGCCTGGCCGGATCGAGCCCGGACATCTTGTGTCCCTGACCATAGAACTTGGTCCTGGCCAGCAGCGTGACCATTGGCTTGGTGAACAGGAAGACGACGATCACATCGATGATCGTGGTCAGGCCGAGGGTGAAGGCGAAGCCCTTGACGTCGCCGATCGCGAAGAGGTACAGCAGCGCGGCAGCCAGGAAGGAGACCGTGTCCGAGACCAGGATGGTCCGCCTCGCACGCTGCCAGCCTCGCTCCACCGCCGCCCGCAGCGACCGGCCCTCACGGACCTCGTCCCGCAATCGTTCGAAGTAGACCACGAACGAGTCAGCGGTGATTCCGATCGCGACGATCAGTCCTGCCACGCCCGCCAGCGAGAGCGTGAATGATGCGTACTTGCTCAGCAGGATGACCGACAGCCAGGTGAGCAGCGCGGAGATGGCCAGGCTGGAGACCGAGACGACGCCGAGGCCCCGGTAGTAGAGGAACGAGTACATCACGACGAGCAGCAGTCCGACAGCCGCGGCGATCAGGCCGGCGTCCAGCTGGGCCGAGGCGAGCTGGGGCGAGATCGACTGGGTCGACTGCGGCACGAAGGCCAGCAGCAGCGCGCCGTACTTCAGCACGTTGGCCAGGCTGGTGGCCTGAGCCTGGGTGAACCCGTTGCCGCCGCCGCCGGTGATCTCGCCGTTGCCTGCCGTGATCGGCTCAGTGATCTGGGGCGCCGACACGACGTTGCCGTCGAGCACGATCGCGAACTCGTCAAGCACGGAGGTCTGCTGATGAGTCGTGGGGTTGTAGTACTTGGTCCACATCTGCGTGGTCAGCGTGCCGAACGCCGTCTGGCCCTGGCTGTCCAGGTTGAAGTCCACGACCCACTGATTGGTGGAGTTCAGCGCGGCATTGATCCCGTGCAGGTTGTTTCCCGAGACCTTGGCCACGTCAAGCACATACTTCAGGCCAGTGCTGTCGCAGGCCACGATCTGGGCGTTCGGGTTGTCCCAGTTATTGGGATTGCTCCCGTAAATCTTGGCTTGCCAGTGCTTGTCCTTGCAGTTCAGCCTGTTGAAATAGTTGATCACCTTCGTGCTGCGCACCATGGTCAGATCGCCCTGCACGCAGAACACACTGGAGGCGGCTGAGGTAGAGCACATGTCGTGCGTGGTGGTGAGCAACCTGGTAGTAACCGGCGGTGTGGCACTTGGCGACGGGGTCGCGCTTGGCGACGGCGAGGTGCTCGGCCCAGGTGAGCTGGATCCGGACGGCCTTGGCGAAGCTGAGGCCGATGGCTTGGCCGCCGACCCGCCGGAACTGGACATCACTCGCGACCTGACTCCGAGACCGTGGCCGACTGCCCGAGTCGCCGCCGTGCCGCTGGCGGACGCCTTCGGGCTGGGGGACGAACTCGCGGCAGCCGACGTCTTCGGGCTCGGCGAGACCTTCGCGCCGGCCGATGACGCGGGGCTTGGCGAGGCGCTCCCGCTCGGCGATGGCGAGGTGCTCGACGACGGGGTCGGGGTGGGCGTCGGATTGGCGACCGGCACCGGATAGCCGGGCGCCGCGAGCAGCACCTGGCGGAACCTGAGCAGCGCGGGCCTGAGCAGCTTCTGCACCTGCTCGGCGCTCTTATGCGGAATCGAGACCGTGATGTCGCTCGATCCCATCTGCACCACTGTGGCCCCGGTGAAGCCCTGCCCGTTGACCCGGCTGGTCAGGATGGAGATCGCCTGGTTCATCGCCGCCTTGGTCGGGGTCTTGTTGTTCGGCGCCACCGCGTGCAGCGTGACCACGGTGCCGCTTGACAGGTCAAGACCGAGGGCGACCTTGAATGGGCGGTTCCACTCGCCGGGGTGCAGCGCGTACGCGCCGCCGATCACCGAACCGAGCAGGACGATGACCAGGGCCACCAGTACCGCGAGATAGCGGCCGGGCCGGGAAACGACATTGCCCTGCCTGGGGGCATTACCGCCTGGCCGAGACGGCCTCTTGCTTGGGGGAGCCACTTTGTGAGTCCTTAGCTCGATCGGCCCGCCGGCTGCGCCTCGCCCGGGCCTGCTCAAACGGCTAGATGTTGCGGTCCTTGAGATCCCAGTCGTCCGGCGGCGTGCCGTCGGTCTGCCCTGGCGCCGGATCGTCAGCCGGAAGGTCGGTTCCGGTGTCCTCCGGCACCACGTCCATCACCGCGCGGCGGAGCATCGTTACGTGCACGCCAGGCGAGATCTCGATCACGACGTCGCGGTCATCGCCCGAGACGACGGTGCCGTACATCCCGGCGGTGGTGCGGATCCGCTGCCCGGGCATGACCTGGCTCTGGACGTTCACGGCCTTGCGCTGCCTTGCCTTCTGCGGCCGCAGGATCAGCATGTAGAAGAGGCCGACCAGGACGGCGAGGATCACGAACGTGTATACCGGGCTGCCCTTGCTCCCCGAGCTCGAGGCGGCGAGATAGATGGTCCCCATCAGGGACTTCCTTCCGGTTGATGGCCACAGCGGCCAGTAGCAGCCCCGGCACCATACCGGCAGGACCGGCACCTGTGCCAGGAAGCTGGAAAGACCAACTGCCGAAGTTTAGCGGCGCGCGCGCCGCGCACCAACAGGCTACGGCGTCTGAAGAGTGATCGTGACCGCCCCGCAACCAATCGTGACATTTGGGGGTACCAGTCCCGGCTTCAGTCGAACAGGGTGACCGTGCCCGTTCCGTCTCCCGCTGCGGCGTCGGGCGGTATCAGGCCCAGGTGCGTCCAGGCGGCCGGGGTCGCCACCCGGCCCCGCGGAGTGCGGATCATCAGGCCGGCCCTGACCAGGAACGGCTCGGCGACCACCTCGACGGTCTCGGCCTCCTCGGCTACCGCGACCGCCAGGGTCGACAGTCCCACCGGGCCGCCGCCGAACCGGCGCACCAGGGCTATCAGCACGCCCCGGTCGAGGCGGTCCAGGCCGCTCTCGTCGACCTCGTAGAGCTCGAGCGCCGACCTGGCCGCTGGCCGGTCGACCACGCCGTCGCCACGCACCTCGGCGAAGTCGCGCACCCGGCGGAGCAGCCGGTTGGCGATCCGCGGCGTGCCGCGCGACCGGCCGGCGATCTCGTCGGCGCCCTCGGAGCGCAGGTCCACCCCGAGCAGGCCAGCCGACCGGCGGATGATCACGCCGAGTTCGGCCGGGTCGTAGAAGTCCAGGTGCCCGGTGAACCCGAACCTGTCCCGCAGCGGCGCGGGCAGCAGTCCAGCCCGGGTCGTGGCGCCCACCAGGGTGAACGGCGCGACGTCCAGCGGGACCGCGGTCGCGCCCGGGCCCTTGCCGAGCATGACGTCAACCCTGAAGTCCTCCATCGCCAGGTAGAGCAGCTCCTCCGCGGGCCTGGCGAGCCGGTGGATCTCGTCGATGAACACCACTTCGCCGCCGGTCAGCGAGGTCAGCACCGAGGCCAGGTCACCGGACCGCTCGATCGCCGGGCCGCTGGTTATCCGCAGCGGCGCGCCGAGCTCGGCCGCGATGATCATCGCGATCGTGGTCTTGCCGAGTCCTGGCGGGCCGGAGAGCAGCACGTGGTCGGGCGCCTTGCCGCGCCGCATCGCCCCCTCAAGAACGAGCGTGAGCTGCTCCCGCAGCCGTGCCTGGCCGACGAACTCGGTCAGCTGTCTCGGCCGCAGCGCGCCCTCGATCTGCCGCTCATCGGCGTCGGCCAGCGGCGAGACGAACCGGTCGGTCTCACCCGCGGTCATGCCGGCCCCACTGCCCGCGCCCGGACCGTCACTTGCGCCCCAGGACCCGGAGCGCGGCGCGGAGCGCCACGGCGACGTCCACATCCGCGGTGGCGGCGCCTGCCGTTCCGGCAGCGTCCTGGGCGGCGGCCGGATCGCCTCCGCCGGCGGTTCCTCCGCCAGCGGGACCGCCCGCCTGGCCACCGTTCGCTGCCGCGCCACCGCCGGCCCCGGCGGCCAGGCCTGCCATCAGCTCAGGCTCGATCACGGCGATCGCCTGGTCCGCGTCGCGGGCTTGCCAGCCCAGATTCACCAGGCCGGTCCTGACCTGGTCGCGCCAGGTCAGGGTCCCCGCTCCGGCGGCCCGGACCGCCGCCGACATACCGGTCGCGGCCGGTCCGCCATCGCCCGGGGACCCCAGACGGCCGGCCAGCTCGAGCACGATCCGCTGGGCGCCCTTGCGGCCGATGCCGGGAACCGAGGTCAGGGCCGTCACGTCCTCGGCCGCGACCGCGCGGCGCAGCGCATCCGGGGTAAATGTCGCCAGCATCCCCAGTGCCAGCCGGGGTCCGATGCCGCTGGCCGTCTGCAGCAGCTCGAACGTGTTGCGCTCGTCGTCGCTGCCGAATCCGTACAGGGTCAGCGCGTCCTCGCGGACCACCAGCGAGGTGCTAACCCGGGCCCGCTCTCCCGGGCGCAGCCCGGCCAGGGTGCCCGGGGAGCACTGCACGAGCAGCCCGACTCCGCCGACCTCGATCACCGCCCCCTCGGGCGCTACTCCGGCCACGATGCCGTCCAGATGCGCGATCATCGGGTTCCTTTCGCTATCGCCGCCGCCGCTGCCAGCCGGGACTGGGCCCCGCCGCGCCACAGATGACAGATCGCCAGCGCGAGCGCGTCGGCCGAGTCGGCTGGCCGCGGCGGGTCGGCCATCCGCAGCAGCCTGGTCACCATCTGCGTCACCTGGGCCTTGTCCGCACGGCCGTTGCCGGTCACCGCCGCCTTGACCTCGCTCGGCGTGTGCAGTGCCACGGGCAGACCACGGCGCGCGGCACACACGATGGCGACCGCTCCCGCCTGTGCCGTGCCCATCACCGTACGCACGTTGTGCTGGCTGAACACCCGCTCGACGGCGACGGCATCGGGGCGGTGCGTCAGCAGCCACCGATCGACCTGCTGCTCGATCAGCAGCAGCCGGCTGCCGATGTCGGCGCCCGCCGGGGTGCCGATGACGGTCGTGCCTACCAGCCGCAGCGCGACGCCGGGGCCGCCTTCGACCACGCCGAGGCCGCACCGGGTCAATCCGGGATCGACGCCGAGCACTCGCATACGGCCCACCATCCCGGTCCTGACGAACAGGTGTTCGGCTGCGACATTACCGGCTCCCCCGGCCGCCGCCGGCTAGCCGGCCCGGCGTGTCGGCTACCGTCTGGGCGCCGCGGTCGCAGGGCCGGACCGGGCTACGGCCGATCAGAAGTAGTCGAGCATGTACGGCTGGGCGGCAAAGGCGCAGTCGATCCCGGCGTCCGCGCTGGCGTCGCCGCCGCCCGCCAGGCCGGCCCGGCGCAGCGTTGCCATGGGGACACCGGCGAACAGCGCGGCGAATCCCCTCGGTCCGAGCCTGACCGGCGGATCCGAAGGCGGCTGCGGGGCCGGGTCCGTTTCCTCCCGGATGAGGGAACCGATCCCGGCACTCACGGTCAGGGTAAACAGCCCGGCGTTAGCAGGCAGGTCGGGGTCGGCCAGCCAGAGCCGGGCGGTCAGGCTGGCGGCGGCCGGGAACCCGCGACCGGCGATCGCGGCCGGCGCGTCGAGCACCCGGAGCATCCAGGTGTGCTCGCGGCGGACGTTGACGTCGAGCTCGCTGGTAAGCCAGGTGATCGGATCGGCGGGGCCGATCCAGGCGAGCACCGTCTCGGTGACCGACGTGTGCGAGGCCACTATCCCCCACATCGCCCGTACCGTCCGCTCGGATGCAGCTTGCAGGCATTCCACCATGATCTTGCGGGAGGAACCGCCGTGCCAGCCGTAAGCCAGGAAACCGTCGTCGGCCAGGTAGGCGAAGGAATCAGGCTCGGCAAGCCAGCGCCGCACGTCGGCCTCATCGAACGTGCACGGGCCGCAGTCCCCGGCCCCCGAATGGACCGCTCCGAGCACCGAGACGACGGTGGCGGCGTCATCCGGGCCCGCCCGCCGCAGGACCACAGGCGGCCCGGCCTGATCGGCCGGCAATCCCGGGCCAGACGACGGCTCCGGGCCGGACGACGGCGCCGGGACTGACGGCAGGGGGCGGCCGCCATCGGGCGGAACTGGCTGGCCAGAGCCGGCCGCCGGCCGCGCGATCAGCAGCGGATCGGCGGGCCGCAGCGAACCGAGCGAGCGGCCGCGAATCTCGGCCAGGTAG
>DATNIU010000200.1:0-16014 GCA_035604275.1 Streptosporangiaceae bacterium
CGGGGTGGTCGTGGTGGCGGCTGGCCGGGGTGGTCGTGGGTGGTGGCTGGCCGGGCCGGGGTGGTCGTGGGTGGCGGCCGGCTGGGGTGGTCGTCAGTAGCGGGGGCGTGGCGGCTTGCTGGGTACTGTCTGCCTGGCACCGACCAGAGCAGGCTCGTGCTGCGGCACCGGCGTCGTCCTGCCCTTGCGATGCCTGCCCCGCCGCAGCCGGGCCAGCCGCACCTCGGGTGGCACCCAGACCCATTTGCGGTAGGACCAGAACCTGAACAGCGTGCCGGCCGCGATGCCGATGTTCAGCGCGATGTAGTTGTCCAGCTTCGAGGTCAGGCCAAGGCCGTAATTGCTGAGCCCGAGCACGGCGTACTGGATCAGCAGCCCGATCCCGTTCAGGATGAAGAAGGTCACGCCCTCGCGGCCGGTGCCTGCGCCCTCCCGGTGCCGGAAGCTCCAGTAGCGGTTGCCGAGGAAGGTGACCACGGTGGCGACGCAGGTCGCGATCGTTACCGAGGTGAGCACGCCGAGGTGCAGGTCGCTGTGCAGCGGCCCGAAGACGATGTTGGTGACGCCGATCCCGATCAGGCCGACAATGCCGAATTTCGCACCCTCGTGGATGACCTGCCTGAAGCGCCGATATGTACGGGTCAGCTGCGACAGGAACCGCGGATCCTGAGTGCGGGCATTGCTCAATGCGGGCTTCCGGCCTCGTCTCCGGTCGTGCTCGCAGTGCCGGGGGCTGCCGCGAGAGCCGGCTCGAGCTTCTCGTGGTCACCGTCGGCTGCCTGCGGCTCGGCCCACACCCACTTGCGGTAGGACCAGAACCTGAACAGGGTGCCGAGCACGATGCCCAGGTTGAGCGCAACGAAGCTGGCCAGGTTGTTCGTGAGGCCGAGACCGTGGTGGACGAACCCGACCACCGCGTCCTGGATGAGCAGCCCGATGCCGTTGAGCACGAAGAACATCACCGTCTCGCGGTGGACCGTGGTCCGCTCGCGATGCCGGAAGCTCCAGTACCGGTTGCCGACGTAACTCATGATCGCGGTCACCACGAAGGCGATCGTGCTGGCAGTGACGACGCCGAGGCCGAGGCCGATGTGCGTCCAGCCGTAAATGAGGTTGTTGACGACCAGGCCGATCAGGCCGATGATGCCGAACTTGGCGCCCTCATGGATGAGCAGCCTGAAACGCTCGTACAGGCGCCGGACACTATCCACTGAGGTGGCCTCCGTTCGATCGCGTCATCGTCGCGGTGTTAACGAACACCGCCCTCGCGGTGTTACCCGCACCGCCGGGAATCATCACGCTGCTGGCAAGATTACCGCTCCGGCCGGACCCCGTGGTCGGCACGGGCAAATCGTGCGTTCGTGTCGCCGGGCTGGATCGCCGGGTGGGCCGCCGGCGGGATTATTCGCCGGGCGTGTCAGTGCTGGCAGGTAAGGTCACGGGCGTGGCCGATGCTGACATCCTGATCCGGGCCCGGGGCCTGACCAAGGCGTTCGGCGGGGCTATTGCCGTGGACGGGATCGACTTCGAGCTGAGCCGCGGCGAGGTGTTCGGGTTCCTCGGCCGAACGGCGCCGGCAAGTCATCGACGATGCGAATGATCGGCTGCGTCTCGCCGCCGACCGGCGGCGAGCTGACCATCCTGGGACTCGACCCGGTCAGCGACGGCCCGGCGATCAGGGCCAGGCTGGGCGTGGTTCCGCAGGAGGACACGCTCGACGTCGAGCTGACGGTGCGCGAGAACCTGCTGATCTACGGCCGCTATTTCGGCCTGCGGCGCGATGTCATCGCCGAGCGGACCGCCCGGCTGCTCGAGTTCGTCCAGCTCACCGATCGGGCCGCCGATCAGGTGGAGCCGCTCTCCGGCGGGATGAAGCGCCGGCTGACCATCGCCCGCTCGCTGATCAGCGAGCCCGAGATCCTGCTGCTCGACGAGCCGACCACGGGGCTGGACCCGCAGGCCAGGCATGTCGTCTGGGACCGGCTCTACCGGCTGAAGCAGCAAGGCGTGACCCTGGTGCTGACGACGCACTACATGGACGAGGCCGAGCAGCTCTGCGACCGGCTGGTGGTGATGGACGCGGGGAAGATCGCGGCCGAGGGCTCGCCGCGCGAGCTGATCGCCGCCTATTCCACGCCCGAGGTGCTCGAGCTGCGCTTCAGGCTCGAGCAGCAGGAGCAGGCCGCCGAGAAGCTGGCCGATGTGCCGGTGGACCGGATCGAGGTGCTGGCCGACCGGATCCTGCTCTACACGACCAGCGGGGAAGACGCGCTGGCCGCCGTCCAGGCCCGCGGCCTGGAACCGGCTACCTCCCTGGTCCGGCGCAGCACGCTGGAGGACGTGTTCCTGCGGCTGACCGGGCGGCGGCTGGAGGACTGATGACGCAGGCGTTCGCCGTCCGCCAGCTGCGGTTCTGGCTCACGAACTACCGGCGCACCTGGCAGGGCTCGATCTACTCCGGCGTGCTCAGCCCGGTGCTCTACCTGGGCGCCATGGGCCTCGGCCTGGGGACGCTGGTGAACGCGCATAGCAAGGCGAGCCTCGGCGGGGTGAGCTACCTGGCCTTCCTTGCCCCGGGGCTGATGGCGGCCACCGCGATGCAGACCGCGATGGGGGAGTCGACCTATCCCGTCTTCGGCTCGGTGAAGTGGCTGAAGACCTACCAGGCCGCGACCGCCACGCCGTTGCGGCCGGCCGACCTCTTCCACGGCCATCTGCTGTTCACGACGTTGCGACTGGCCATGAACTCCGCTGTCTTCCTCGCGGTGATGGCCGCGTTCGGCGCCGTCCGGTCGGCATGGGTGCTGACCACCGTGCCTGCCGCGATCCTCACCGGGCTCGCTTTCGCCGCGCCCATCGAGGCGTACGCGGTCTCGTGCGCCAAGGAGACCTCGTTCGCCGCGCTGTTCAGGTTCGGCATCATCCCCTTGTTCCTGTTCTCCGGCACGTTCTTCCCCGTCTCCAGGCTGCCTGCCGCGGTCAGGCCGCTGGCGTACCTGACGCCGCTCTGGCACGGGGTGGCGCTGTGCCGGTCGCTCAGTCTCGGCACGGCGCAGCCCTGGGCGTCGGCGCTGCACGTCGGCTATCTGATAGCGGTCACGGCGATCGGCGTCTACGCCGGGAACCAGACGTACCGGCGGAGGCTCTATGCCTGAGCTGCCCGGCCTGATCCAGGCAGTGCCACTGCGGATCCTCCCAGTCACGATGCTGCGGACCCGGCGGCCCGCCCTGGGCGGCCGTGGCAGCGCGCACCTGATCGAGCGGCACGCCAGGGTGTACCGGCACACCTGGACCATGCTGGCCTCTGGATTCTTCGAGCCGCTCTTCTACCTGCTCTCGATCGGGGTCGGCCTAGGTCAGCTGGTCGGTACGGTCGCCGGGCCCGGCGGCCGGGTCGGCTTCACCAGCTTCGTGGCGCCCGCCCTGCTGGCCGCCTCGGCGATGAACGGCGCCGTCATGGACTCGACCTTCAACGTGTTCTTTCTGCTGAAATACGCCAAGGTCTACGACGCCACGCTGGCGACGCCGATGCGGACCGACGAGATAGCGCTCGGCCAGGTCGGCTGGGCGCTGATCAGGGGCGGGATCTACGCGGTGGCCTTCATGACCGTGATGCTGGCGATGGGCCTGATTCACTCGTTGTGGGCCGTCGCCGCGGCGCCGGCTGCCCTGCTGATCGGCTTCGCGTTCGCCGGAACGGGGATGGCGGCCACCACCTACATGCGCAGCTGGCAGCATTTCGAGTTCATCACGCTCGCGACGCTCCCGATGTTCTTGTTCTCTGCCACCTTCTACCCGCTCGGCGTCTACGGCAGGCCGATCCAGATCGTGGTCGAGTGCACGCCGCTCTACCAGGGCGTCTCGCTGCTGCGCGGTCTGACACTCGGGGTCGTCGGCCCTGGCCTGCTGCTGAACGTGGCCTACCTGGCCGTCATGGGCATGGTGGGCCTCGTCGTGGCCGGCCGCCGGCTCAGCCGCCTGCTGCTGAAGTGACACGCTGCCGCTGCTCATGCCCGGCCTGGTCAGCGGCTTCCTGGCCCAGCGGCAAGGTTCACGACAGGCTGGCCAGCGCGTCGCGCAGCGGGTCCATGCCGATCGAGCCGAGCGCCAGCGCCTGGCTGTGGAACGTCCGCAGATCGAAGGCGGCGCCCATCCGCTGCCTGGCCTCGTCGCGTGCCTGCAGCCAGAACCGCTCCCCGAGCTTGTAGGACGGCGCCTGCCCGGCCCATCCGAGGTAGCGGTCGAGCTCGAATCGCAGCCTCTCCTCCTCTTCCTGCACATGGCTGCGCAGGAAGTCCCAGGCCAGGTGAGCGTTCCAGACCTTGCCTGGCTGCCAGTCCGAGTCCGCGGGGATTCGCAGCTCGAGGTGCACGCCGATGTCGACCACCACGCGGGCCGCCCTGAGCAGCTGCGCGTCGAGCATGCCGAGCCGGTTGCCAGGGTCGGCGAGGTAGCCGAGCTCGTCCATCAGCCGTTCCGCGTACAGCGCCCAGCCCTCGCCGTGCCCGGAGACCCAGCACACCATGCGCTGCCAGCGATTGAGCTTGTCCGGCCTGGCCATCGCCTCCACCGCCTGAAGGTGGTGGCCAGGGACTCCCTCGTGGTAGATCGTGGTGACCTCCTGCCAGGTGGAGAAGCTGGTGACCCCTTCGGGGATCGACCACCACATCCGGCCCGGCCTGGTCCAGTCCTCGCTCGGGCCGGTGTAGTAGACGCCGCCGGAGCTGGTCGGCGCGATCATGCACTCGATCCGCCTGGCCGGCTCAGGGATGTCGAAGTGAGCGCCGTCCAGTTCGGCGACCGCGTTGTCCGCGACGCCCTGCATCCAGTCACGCAGCCGCTCCGGGCCGGAGATCCGGCGGGCGGGATCGGCGTCGAGGGCGGCCACGGCCTGCGCCACCGTGCCGCCAGGCACGATCTGGCTAGCCGCCAGCCGCATCTCCGCCTCGATCCTGCTGACCTCCGACCAGCCCCAGGCGTAGGCCTCGTCCAGGTCGACGGTGGCGCCGAGGAAGTCACGCGAAGCGCGGGCGTACCGGTCCCGGCCGACCGCGTCGCGTTCCGGCGCCTGCGGCAGCAGCTCGTTCTCCAGGAACTCGCCGAGCTGAGCCGTGGCAGTCCTGGCGGCCTCGGCCGCCTGCTCAAGGTCGGCGCGCATGGCGCCGGTCGCGCTCGTCCGCCTGACCAGCCCGCTGTAGAAGTCGCTGCCCGGCGCGGACCACTCCGCGCACTGCTTCGCGCAGGCCGCCACCTGACGGCGGGCGGCCACCCGGCCGCGCTCGGCTGACTGCTGGTAGGTGTGGCGCAGGCCCGCGTATGCCCGGGGCACCGCGGCCATCCGGGCGGCCAGATTGCGCTGCGCCTCCTCGCCGGTCAAGGGCATCAGATCGAAGATCTGGCGAACCTGCTGCACCCAGCTGCCGATCACGTTCAGGTCGGCGGTCAGGTCGCCCGAGCTGTAGAGATCGCCGGACGATTCGAGGCGCTCGATCATCGCCGCCCGCGCGACGGTCTCGCCGCTGCCTGTCACGGCTGCCTGACGGAGCTCGGCGAGCGTTGCCTGGTCGAGCTCGGCGCGGGCGGCGAAGCCGGCCGGGCTCAGATCGGTCATCCGGTCGTCGTACCCCGCGAACCCGTCGTCGGTGGCGCCGACCGGGTCGAGCTCGCAGGAGCGCGCCACGTACCGGTCCGCAATATCGTCAATAATGCCCATGAGCGCACACGCTATCCATTCTGGTCCGCCTGGGCCACGCCAGGCCTCGCCGCGGCCGCCGGCGTTCATGCGCAGGCCGCGCCGGGCCGCGCCAGGGTCGCGGGTCGGATCGCGGCCTGCCGGGCAGCAACTCGTCCGAGCAGGCTGACCTCAACAGGGCCGCGAACCGTCTCGACCTCAGGGCCACCAAGACCGTACCGTTACACCGTACTGGTCGGTAGGTAGGCTTGGCCGGACTCGTCGGGGGGCGCCCGTTTCGCCGGGAGGCACAGATGGAATTCGGATACGACAAGCGGACTGAGGAGCTCAGGGAGCTCCTGCTCGCCTTCATGGACTCCCACGTCTACCCGGCCGAGCAGGTGTTCGCCGACCAGGTCGAACAGGCGGCGCGGGCGGGCCAGATCTGGCAGCGGCCGCCCGTGATCGACGAGCTGAAGGCGCAGGCGCGCAGCCGCGGCCTGTGGAACCTGTTCCTCACGGTGCGCGCTCCCGGACCGGACGGCGAGGAAGACCAGGCCGGCCGGATCGCCGAGAAGTACGGCGCCGGGCTGACCAACCTGCAGTACGCGCCGCTGGCCGAGATCACCGGCCGGAGCGGGGCGATCGCGCCCGAGGCGCTGAACTGCTCCGCGCCGGACACCGGCAACATGGAGCTGCTCGCCGAGTTCGGCAGCGCCGAGCAGATCGAGCGCTGGCTCATTCCGCTGCTCGAAGGCGAGGTCAGGTCGGCGTTCTGCATGACCGAGCCAGACGTCGCGTCGTCCGATGCGAGCAACATCGAGACGTCCATCGCTGCCGACGGCGACTCCTACGTGATCAACGGCCGCAAGTGGTGGTCATCCGGCGCGATGGACCCGCGCTGCAAGCTGCTGATCGTGATGGGCAAGACCGACGCCGGCGCCGACCGGCACCGGCAGCAGTCGATGATCTGCGTGCCGGCCGACACCCCGGGCGTCACTGTCAAGCGAAGCATGCGGGTGTTCGGCTTCACCGACTCGACCCACGGCGGGCACGCCGAGGTCGAGTTCTCGGGCGTCCGGGTGCCCGCCGCGAACCTGATCGGCCGTGCGGGCGACGGCTTCGCGATCGCCCAGGCCAGGCTCGGCCCCGGCCGGATCCACCACTGCATGCGGCAGATCGGGTCGGCCGAGCGGGCACTCGAGCTATTGTGCCGCCGGGCCTCCGGCCGGGTCGCGTTCGGCAAACCGCTGGCCGACCAGGGAGTGGTCCAGGACTGGATCGCCGAGTCGCGGGTGCGGATCGAGCAGGCCAGGCTGCTGGTGCTGAAGACCGCGTGGCTGATGGACACGGTCGGGAACAAGGGTGCGCACACCGAGATCCAGGCCATCAAGATCGCCGTTCCGGCGATGGCCGAGTGGGTGATCGACAAGGGGATCCAGGTGCACGGCGGCGGCGGCGTCAGCCAGGAGTTCCCGCTGGCGCCTGCCTGGGCCGCCGCGCGGAGCCTGCGGTTCGCCGACGGGCCCGACGAGGTGCACAAGCGCTCTCTGGCCAGGCGGGAGCTGCGCAAGTACCAGGGCTGACCGGCCGTCAGGCCAGGTCCGCGAGCCGGTGGCCGCGGACTGGCCGGGCGGACGGCATCGCGGTGGCGGTTTGCGTTAATGCTGAACCTGAACAGTCTCGGAAAGGACGATGCACATGTCGGATCACGCTCAGCGGGTCGCCGTGGTGACTGGCGCCGCCCGCGGCATCGGCGCCGCGGTGGCACGCCGGTTCGCCGCCGACGGGATGGCGGTCGGGGTGATTGACCTGAAGGAGGGCGACTGCGGCGGGACCGTGGACGCGATCACCGCGGCGGGCGGCCGCGCCTTGGCGGTCGGGGCGGACGTGAGCGACTCGGCCCGGGTCGCGGCCGCCGTCGCGGCGGTCGCCGCCGAGCTCGGGCCGCCCGTGGTGCTGGTCAACAACGCCGGGGTGATCCGCGACAACCTGCTGTACAAGATGACGGACGACGACTGGGACACGGTGCTCGGCGTGCACCTGCGCGGGTCGTTCCTGATGAGCCGGGCGGCGCAGAAGTACATGGTCGCGGAGAAGTTCGGCCGGATCATCAACCTGTCGTCGAGCTCGGCGCTCGGCAACCGCGGCCAGGCCAACTACTCGGCGGCGAAGGCCGGCCTGCAGGGTCTCACCAAGACCCTGGCGATCGAGCTCGGCCAGTTCGGCATCACGGCCAACGCCATCGCGCCGGGATTCATCGCGACCGACATGACCGCGGCCACCGCCGCCAGGATAGGGATGGAGTTCGAGGCCTTCCAGCAGGCAGCGGCCACGCAGATTCCGGTCCGCAGGGTCGGGCAGCCGGACGACATCGCGCACTTGGCGTCGTTCCTGGCGAGCGAGGGGGCCGGGTTCGTGTCCGGTCAGGTGATCTACGTGGCCGGCGGTCCCCTATGCTGACCGGCGAGCACGGGCTGACCGGCGGAATGATCGGGAACGGGAATCCCGGGGCTGGTCGCGAGACGACAGCGGAGGACTTGCGCGGACAAGTGCGCGAGTTCGTCGCTACCCATGATCCGGTGGCGGCCGACCGGCTCGAGTTCCTCCGGGCCAGGTTCGACGCGGGGCTTGCCTGGGTGCATTACCCGGCCGGCCTCGGCGGCCAGGGGCTGCCGCGCTCGCTGCAGAAGACGGTGGACGCGGAGTTCGCCGCAGCGAACGCGCCGACTAACCGGCCGGAGCGGAACGGGATCGGCCTCGGGATGGCGGCGCCGACCATCCTGGCCCACGGCTCGGCCGAGCAGCGTCAGCGCTGGCTGCGGCCGCTGTGGACCGGCGAGGAGATCTGGTGCCAGCTGTTCAGCGAGCCGGGCGCCGGCTCCGATGTGGCGGGCCTGGCGACCAGGGCGGTGCGCGACGGCGACCGCTGGATCGTGAACGGGCAGAAGGTGTGGACCTCGTCGGCGCATCTGGCCAGCCGCGGCCTGCTGGTCACCAGGACCGACCCCGACGTGCCGAAGCACCAGGGCCTGACCTACTTCAGCGTGGACATGCACGCTCCGGGAGTCGAGGTACGGCCGCTGCGCCAGGCCACCGGCGAGGCCGAGTTCAACGAGGTGTTCTTCACCGACGTGAGCATCCCCGACGCGGACCGGATCGGCGAGGTCGGCCAGGGCTGGCAGGTCGCCACGGCGACGCTGATGAACGAGCGGGTGGCGCTAGGCGCGTTCGTGCTGCCCCGCGAGGGCGGCATGATCGGCCTGGCCGCCAGGACCTGGCGGGAGCGGCCCGAGCTGCGCACGCCTGGCCTGCACGACCGGCTGCTGCGGCTGTGGGCCGACGCCGAGGTATCCAGGCTGGCCGGGGAGCGGCTGCGCCAGCAGCTTGCCGCCGGGCATCCGGGGCCGGAGGGGTCGGGCGCCAAGCTGGTCTTCGCCAGGCTGAACCAGGAGATCGCCGACTTCGAGCTTGAACTGCTCGGCGCTGAAGGGCTCCGTTACGGCGACTGGACCATGCGGCGGTCAGAGGGCGGCGCCGACTTCTTCGGCCGCGACGCCGGCTACCGGTTCATCAGGTCGAAGGGCAACTCGATCGAGGGCGGCACGTCGGAGATCTTGCGGAACATCATCGCCGAGCGGGTTCTCGGGCTGCCGCCCGAGATCCGGGTGGACAAGAACGTGCCATGGAAGGACCTGCCGCGGTGAGTCAGCGAGCCGAGACGATGCCAGCAGCGGGCACGCCGTCCCGCATGCCCGACCTGACCTACGGCGAGGCGGAGAACGAACTGCGGGACGCGGTCAGGTCGGTGATCGCCGACCGGGCCGACTGGCCCGCCGTGCTGTCCAGGACCGAGTCGGACGATACCTACGACATGCGCCTCTGGCGGACGCTGGCCGCCGAGGTCGGCTGCGCTGGCCTGCTCGTGCCCGAGGCACACGGCGGCGCCGGGGCCTCCTACCGGGAGGCGGCCGTGGTCGCCGAGGAGATCGGCCGGGCGGCGGCGCCGGTGCCCTATCTGGGCAGCGCCGTGCTGGCGACGGCCGCGCTGCTCTGCGTGGCCGGGGCATCGGGGGCCGGCGACGGGCTGTCCGAGGCCGACGAGCTGCTGCTGGCCGAGCTCGCCGCCGGGACGACGACGGCGGCGCTCGCTGTGCCGTTCGCGACCATGCCGGGAGCCAGGACTGCGCCGACCGTGCGGGTCGGTCCTTCCGCCGACGGGGACGCCGAAGGGACCTACCGGCTGTCCGGCGCCGTGCTCGGCGTGGCCGAGGCGCTCCCCGCCGACGTGCTGCTGGTCCCGGCCGACGGGGTTCCCTACGGGCTCTACGTCGTGTCCGCCGCCGAGGCCGGGGTGGCGTCGGTTCCCGTTGTCTCGCTCGACATGACCAGGCAGCTGTGTGACCTGACGCTGACCGGCGTCCCGGCCAGGCGGCTCGCCGGGGGCGCGATGGCTGAGCAGGCAGTCGCCGAGGCGTTGCTGGCCGGGGCGGCGATGCTGGCGGCCGAGCAGGTCGGGCTGGCCGAGGCGGCGCTGGAGATCACGCTCGCCTATGTCAAGCAGCGGCACCAGTTCGCCCGGCCGGTCGGCTCGTTCCAGGCGGTCAAGCACCGGCTGGCCGATCTGTGGGTGGCGGTGACCCAGGCGCGGGCCGCCTCCAGGTACGCCGCCGCGTGCCTGGCCACCTCCGATCCTGACACCGCGGTGGCCGTGGCACTGGCCAAGGCCGCGTGCTCGGACACGGCGGTGAAGGCCGGGCAGGAGATGGTGCAGCTGCACGGTGGCATCGGGTTCACCTGGGAGCACCCGGCGCACCTGTACCTGAAGCGGGCGAAGAGCGGCTCGATCGGGCTTGGCACGGCCGACCGGCACCGGGCGGCGCTGGCCGCGCTGGTGAACCTGCCGCCGGCCGGAGCCGGGACGTGAGACGGCCGGGACTGGTGTGGCTGGTGAGGCCTGCGGGGCAGCCTCATGCGGTTGACGGTGGATCTGCGGCCGATTCTCAGTCACTACGACTGAGAATCGACCGCAAGACGGGCCAGCGTGGTTGGAAAGCCCAGTGAAGTCCGTGGCGGGTGCTGGGATCGTGGTCACTGGCGGGGGTAGCGGCATCGGGGCCGCCCTGGCCACACGGTTCGCCGCCGAAGGCGGCCGGGTCGTGGTCAATGACATTGACGGGGCGGCGGCCGGGACTGTCGCTCGGTCTTGTGAGTCGTCAGGCGGCGGCCTGGCCATCGCAATACCCGGTGACGCGGCCAGCGAGGACGGGGTTGCCGCGCTGATCGGCCGGGCCAGGCAGGAACTAGGCGAGATCGATCTGTACTGCGCCAACGCCGGGATCGCCCGCACCGGCGGGGCTGAGGCGAGCGAGGCGGACTGGGCCGACTCGTGGGACGTCAACGTGATGGCGCACGTAAGGGCGGCCCGGCTGCTGCTCGGTCCCTGGCTGGAACGGGGGAGCGGTCACCTGATCTGCACGGTGTCGGCTGCCGGGCTGCTTGCCATGCCTGGCTCAGCGGTCTACTCGGTGACCAAGCACGGCGCGCTGGCGTTCGCGGAGTGGCTTGCCTTCAGTTACGCCCATCGCGGGCTGACCGTGCAGGCGATCTGCCCGCTCGGCGTGCGGACCGGCATGCTGGACGGCAGCAGCCCGCTGGCGGAGAAGCTGCTCGGGCCCTCGGTGATCCAGCCGGCGGCGGTAGCCGACGCCGTGATCGAGGGAATCGCCGACGGCCGGTTCCTGATCCTGCCGCATCCCGAGGTGGCCCAGATGTACGCCGGGCGGGCCGCCGACCCTGACCGCTGGCGGCACGGCATGAGCAGCCTCCAGCAGCACCTGGACGACGAGTTCAGCTAGCGGGTCGCGCCCCCTGGCAGGGGAGCGTCCTTTGCCGCGTCGGCTCGTCCCGTGTGGACTGGGTGGTCGGTGCTAGCGGCATTAACGTGGGACTTTCCCCAACCGGTAAGGTACTTTACCTGTTGTGACAAGTTCATCGCCTGTGCTGCTGCCGCTGCTCCGCTCTCGCGTGCAGGGGGATCTGCTTGCGCTGCTTTACCTGCACCCGGAGCGCGAGTACAGCCTGACCGAGGCCGCCAGGCTCATCGCTTCCAGCGTGAAGGCGGTACACACCGAGGCGTCACGCCTGGTCGCGGCGGGGTTCGTTGACGATGCGCGGCTCGGTAACGTCCGCCTGATCAGGGCCGTGACGGACGCGCCGTTCAGCCGACCGCTGACTGACTTGCTCGCCGTCACCTACGGGCCGCTGCCGGTGCTGACCGACCTGCTCGCCGAGGCGGACGGCGTCATGAGCGCGTTCATCTACGGGTCTTGGGCTGCCCGGTATCAGGGTGAGCCGGGCACCGTCCCCGAGGACGTGGACGTTCTCGTGGTCGGCACAGCTGACCGCGATGACCTGGACGAGATAGCGCAGGCGGCGCAGCGTCGGCTGGGACGCCCTGTGAATATCCGCCGAGTCCGCCCCGCCGCGTGGGCATCCCCGGATCCGGACGACGCCTTCCTGGCATCCGTGCGCGAGCGCCCGTTGGTCCAGCTCCATGTGCGCGACCAGAGAGCGTCCGCATGAGGTGGAACCAGGGCCGCGACGCGATCGAGCGCATGCTTGCCGCCAGCGAGCTGCAACGTGTGCCTGCCAGCCGCGAGCACGCAGATCAACTCATCCGGCAGGCCCGTCGGCACCTCGCCTCGGCAGACGAGATCAGGCAGGACGATCCGGCAGGCGGTTACACGCTGGTTTACGACGCGGCCAGGAAGGCGCTGACCGCCGTGCTGGAGAATCAGGGGCTCAGGCCAACGACTCGCGGCGGGCATCTGGCTGTCTACCAGGCGATCCGCGTGCAGCTTGATCCGCCCATGGGCCAGATGTTACGGCCATTCGACCGGATGCGCCGCCAGCGGCATGATGCCGAGTACCCAGCGGCCGGGTCGCCGCAGGTAGGTGCCGACGATGTTCGCGAGGACGCTGCCAAGGCTGCTGCGATCGTCGACCTCGCCGAACGCGTGCTGGACCAGATGTCGCCGTTCTGAGTCGCCATGGCGTTAGCCCGCACGGCCGGGCCGGCCAGGCACGCCAGATGCCCGCCTTCGAGCCACCCGGCGTGCCTGGCCTGCCCGGCCCGCTGAAGTCCCTGACTCGCCCCCGATGCTCGGCATCGTCGTGGGCATAGGACATGAACATCCGCACCGGCGCCCGCCCGGCCCGAGCAGCGTCGGCAGGACCGGGATCGCCGGTGCCAGCGGTTGTCACAACCGGCGTGACGGCATCCATCCCACCCCCCATCTGTAGCAGTATCATGACATTACGTCACCGCCGGTCGGCCGGGATCCCCAATCTCGCGATCGCGACATGGCCGCGTGGCGCGAAACTAGCCGGGCCGATTTGGAACGGCGGCCCAGCGCGCAGGTAATGCCGCATTACCTGCGCTCTTTCGCGGGTGGTGGCCTGTTGAATGCGTTAGGCCGGAACATCGAACCGGGCAAATCGGGTGCCACGTCATGGCTGGCGGTCAGGATCCAGCGGCTCGTGGCGGGCTAGCCGGGCATGACCGGCACCGAGAGCCTGAAGTCGCGTGAGGATCGGCCGACCAGGACGGTGAACGGCCCCGGCGACCAGTCCCAGTCGCTGAGATCGGAATCCCAGTGGGCGAACGCCCGGGCCGGGATGCGCAGTCGGACCTCGGCCAGGTCACCGGGTGCCGCCGACGCGATCCCGAACGCGGCGAGCGTCCGGGCCGGCCGGGTCTCGTCGCCCGGTGGCCGGCCGAGGTAGGCCTGGACGACCTCGCGGCCCGGCCGGTCGCCGGTGTTCCGCACGGTCACCCGCAGGTCCAGGTGGTGACCGGGCCGGTGCTCGCCGCTGATCACCTCAGCCGATTCGTAGGCCCAGGTGGTGTACCCGAGACCATGGCCGAACTCGAAATGCGGCTCCGTCCCGTTCGCGTCGTAGCCCCGGTAGCCGACGAGGAGGCCCTCGCTGTACTCCAGCCGCCCGTCGACCGGCAGCGCGTGCAGCACCGGGCAGTCCTGCTCCGCGCGGGGAACCGTCACCGGGAGCCGGCCGCCCGGCTCGGCATCGCCGAGCAGGACGTCGGCTAGCGCGTCGCCCGCCGACTGCCCGGGCAGCCAGACCTGGATCACGGCCGCGGCCTCGTCGGCCCAGGGCATCAGGACCGGCATGCCGGAGTTGACCACCACGACGGTTCTGGAGCTGGCCGCGGCGACCCGCCGGACAAGCTCCTCCTGCCGACCGGGAAGGGCCAGGGCCGGGCGGTCGAATCCCTCGCTCTCGGTCATCTCGGCCGAGCCGACGACCACCACGGCGGCGTCGGCCGCCGCTGCCGCCTGCTCGGCCTCGGCCAGCAGCGTCTCGTCGTCGGCCACCGGCACGATCCCGAGCCGGACGGACAGCGGGCCCTCGCCGTCGGGGGCCGGCCGGAACTCGAGCCGGATCCCGACCTCGCGCCCGTCGTCGAGGTCGACGCCCGCCCGGACCTGCCCGGGCCTGGTCATCGCCTCCACCGGATCGTGCGGCACGATGGTCGGCTCGTCGGCCACGACGACTCCGTCGATCGTCAGCGTCAGGTGCCCGACTCCGGCCGCGCCGAGCAGGTGCGGGCCGGTCATCTCCGGCCGGTACGAGGCCAGCAGCACGACGCTGCCGCCCTCGCCCCAGCCGATTCCCGGGGGAGCGCCGTCCCACCAGGTGAGCGTGGTCGATGTCCGGTGCTGGGTGCCGAGCACCTCCCCGTCGGCCGCCAGGAACTCCAGGCGCAGTCCCGGCTGCCCGGTGACCGGGTCACGAAGCGAGCCGGCCGGGGGCTCGGGAACGGTGACCCAGATCTGGCAGCCCGCGGCGACGGTCACGTCCGCCAGGCCCGCCAGCCGCGCGGTCAGCGCATCCGCGGGCGTGGACACGGCGGCCGGAGCTACGATCGCGCTGCCCGCGCCCTGGATCGTGGGCCGGATGGCGCCAGGCCCGATCACGGCCAGCGTGCCGATGTCCGGCAGCCGGAGCGGGAGCAGGCCGCCGGCATTGCGGAGCAGCACGAACGACGCCGCTGTTGCCCTGCGGAGCAGGCCGGGGTCCACCATCTCGACGGCCGGTCGGCTCCAATCGCGCCCGTCGGCTGCCGCCTCGCCGGCGTCAGCGCCTCCCGTCGCGGCCGTGCTGACCGGATCACCGCCACCGGCGGTGGCAGCTACGCCAGCCGAAGCCCTGGAGGCCTGAATCGGCGCGGCCCCGCCGAGGCGCGCCCCGCCGTCGTGCGGCCCGGCGTGGTGCGGCTCGCGGGGGCCGGTCTGGCCGGCCTCGCTGAGCGCTCCGACCCTGCGGGCCAGGCGGAGCAGGCGCATGATCTTGTCGTCGAGCACGTTCTCGGTGACCAGGCCGTCGGCGACCGCCTGGGCCAGCTGCTGGCCCCACGGACCGTCGGGGCCCGGCATCGCCAGGTCGAGCGTGGCCAGGGCGGTCGCCGTGGTGCTCCTGGCCGCGTGCCAGTCGGAGATGACGACGCCGTCGAACCCCCATTCGCTCTTGAGCACGTCCTTGAGCAGCCGGGTGTTCTCGGTCATCGGGGTGCCGTTGACCTTGTTGTACGCCGCCATCACCAGCGCGGCGCCGGCCCGGCGCACGCAGGCCTCGAACGGCGCCAGGTACACCTCGCGCAGCAGGCGCTCGCCGATCCTGGCGTCGTAGCTCCACCGCTGCGTCTCTGAGTCGTTGCCCACGTAGTGCTTGAGCGTGGCGGCGACGCCAGCTTCCTGTAGTCCGCGCACGTAGCCGACCGCGATCTCCGCCGTCAGCACCGGGTCCTCGGAGAAGCACTCGAACCCGCGGCCGCCGAGCGGGGTCCGCATCAGGTTGATCGTGGGCGCGAGCAGTATGTCGATTCCCTTGCTCCGTGCCTCGGCGCCGAGCGCCATGGCGAGCTCGCGGACCAGGTCGGTATCCCAGGTCGCGCCGAGCGCGGACGGGCAGGGCAGGCTCGTGGACGGAACTCGCTCGTCCAGGGTGACGCCGCGGGCGCCGGCCGGGCCGTCCGATGTGATCATCGAACGGAGGCCGAGAACCCTGGCGCCCTGGGTGCGCCAGCTGTCCGCACCGGTCAGCAGGAGCACCTTGTCGGCCACCGAAAGCGCCGCTATCAGGCTGCGGTCATCCGATGCTTGGGTGTGGGGCTGGCCAGCGCTCATCGCGGGCCTCGCCGGCCCGCGATGAGCTGTGCTGGCTGTGCTGGCTGTGCTGGCTGTGCTGGCTGTGCTGGCGGGGCCGGCTGTGCTGGCGGGGCTGGCTGTGCTGGCGGGGTCGGCGGGGCCGGCCGGGCC
>DATNIU010000201.1:0-16530 GCA_035604275.1 Streptosporangiaceae bacterium
CCCGTGTCTCCCACCCCAGCCACACCAGCCCACCGAACCACACCAGGCGGACCCGCCGGCCGGGCCACACCAGGCGGACCCGCCAATCCCGACCCCCCACCCCAGCTCCCGCCCAGCACCCCGGTGCAGCTCACACTGCTCTGACCAGCCACACGTACGCCCCGGATGTGCCCAGAGCAGCTCGGTGCCCAGGGGTCCCGGTCGATCGCGTTCAGCGACGACCGGGGTCCCCTGGGTACCGAGCCCCGCTAGTTCCACGACCGTTCAGACGCACGACCAACAGCGAGACCAGCAGCGCCAGATCCCCCTAGGACACCGCACTCTCGCCTCGCACGTAAAGTTGTGTGCCGTGGGATCCCAGCGCGACGGAGTTGACCAGCGGACACCTGACCGCCTGTTCGTCCGTACCGTCCCGGTCAGCGACCCCGGCGACCTGATCGGCCGCCTGCCCGAGCCCGACGCCCTGGCCTGGGTGAGGCGCGGCGAGGGGCTGGCGGGCTGGGGCACAGCGGCCAGGATCACCCTGCCGGCCGGGCACGACCGGTTCACGGCCGGGGAGAAGTGGCTGCGCGAGGTCTTCGATGGCGCCATCGTCGCCGACGACGTCGGCGTGCCGGGCTCGGGCCCGGTCGCCTTCGGCAGCTTCACCTTCGATCCCGCCTCTGACGGCTCGGTGCTGGTCATTCCCCGTGCGGTGCTCGGCCGCCGGGACGGCCGGGCCTGGCTGACCACCATGGACGCCGATTCCGGGCAGGGCACGGCATCGCGCGGCGATCCTGGGCCGACGGACCCGGCGGGCATCGTCCCGCGCGCCACGCCCGACGGGGTGACCTGGGCCGACGGCGCGCTGACCGCGCCGCAGTGGGAGCAGGCCGTCGCCTCGGCGGTCGCCGCGATCTCGGTCGGCGCCCTGCGCAAGGTCGTGCTGGCCAGGGACCTGAACGCGACGGCGGCCGGCCAGATCGACGCGAGGGTCCTGCTGTCCCGGCTGGCTGCCAGCTATCCCGACTGCTACACCTTCGCCTGCGCCGGCCTGGTCGGCTCGACCCCTGAGCTGCTGATCCGCCGCGAGGGCAGCGCGGTGCACTCCCTGGTGCTGGCCGGGACGGCGGCACGCGGCGGGACCGATTCGGCAGACGAGGTCCTCGGCGCCACGCTGCTCGGCTCGGCCAAGGATCGCGACGAGCACTTCTACGCGGTCGCCGACGTGCGCACGGCGCTGCAGCCGCTCTGCGCAAATCTGCGAGTGCAGCCGCGGCCAGCCTTGCTGCGGCTCGCCAACGTGCAGCATCTCGCCACCGCGGTGGACGGCGAGCTCGCGGCCGGCGACTCGGCGGCCTGGTCGGCGCTGGCGCTGGCGGCAGCCCTGCATCCGACCGCGGCGGTGTGCGGTACCCCGGCCGAATCGGCCATGGAGCTGATCCGCGAGCTCGAGGGCATGGACCGGGGCCGATACAGCGGACCGGTCGGCTGGGTCGACGCCCGCGGCAACGGCGAATGGGGAATCGCGCTGCGCTGCGGCCAGCTGGACGGGCGGCACGCCCGCCTCTTCGCCGGATGCGGCATCGTCGCCGGGTCGGATCCCGCGGCCGAGCTGGCCGAGGCGCAGGCGAAATTCCGGCCGATGCGGCACGCGCTCGAGGGCTAGCCAGCGGGCCGCGGGCAAGGCAGAAATCCGGCGCCCGTCTAGCCGGAAGGCCCACATGGTCACAGGGTGATTGCGGTTCCGTAAATGCTCACGACCGCTTACCGCAGCCGGGTAGACAGCGCGGCACATTACGTGTACTCACGGATAGTGACCACGGAAATGCCTGCGCTCCGCGTCAGGCTAGAAGGAGTCTGCTCATGACACGTCGTTCCCATCGAATTGCCGTCCTGGCGATGGCTAGCCTGGCTGCGGCCGGGCTGGCCGCCTGCAGCAGTTCGAGTAACTCAAGCGGGGCGGGCGGTGGGTCCAAGCCGGTGCTCGGCGGAACCCTCCGGCTTGTCGCCGCTTCTGGCCCTGACCACATCGACACGGTCCCGGCGTACTACACCGCGGACTACATCATCGAGCGTGCGTACGCGCGCCAGCTGCTGAGCTACCCGACCGTCCCTGACCCGACGCTCACCTCAGCGGGCTGGAAATCCGACACGACGCCCGTCGCCGACATCGCGACCGTCGTGCCGACCGCCGCCAACGGCGGTATCACCAACAGCGGGAAGACCTACACGTTCCACATCAAGCCGGGCGTGGACTGGAACACCAGCCCGCCTCGTCAGGTCACCGCTGACGACTTCATCCGCGAGTTCAAGGCGTTCTGCAACCCGGTCAGCCCCGTCGGGAACCTGGGTTACTACAGCGCCACGATCTCCGGGCTGCTCGGCTACTGCAACACGGAGAGCGCGTACTTCGCCAACGCGAAGAAGCACCCGCCAACCGCGGCGAACATCGCCGGTTTCCAGAACTCGCACACCATCTCTGGGCTTACCGCGGTGAACTCCTCGACCCTGCAGATCAACCTGATGGCGGCGGCCGGCGACTTCGAGTACATGATGGCCATGCCGTTCACCTCGGCCCGGCCGGTTGAGTACGACGCCTACGTGCCGAACAGCCTTCAGCTGGACCAGCACACGATCTCCGACGGCCCGTACCAGATCACCACGTACGTGCCGAACAAGTCGATCGTGTTCGGCAAGAACCCGGCCTGGAAGCAGTCCACCGACGCGGTCAGGCACCAGTACGTCAACGAGATCACCATGACGATGGGCGTGACCTCGGCCCAGACCCAGCTCGCCGACATGCAGGCAGGCAAGACCGGCACGTACGACATGGTGGACGACACCGGTGTCGAGCCGACCGCGATCCAGGGCCTGCTGGCCAAGCATGACCCGAAGTTCAAGATCTGGCCGTGGACGTCCACCCTGCCTTACGTGGTGTTCAACCTGCGCAGCCCGAACAGCAACCACGCGATGGGCAACCTGAAGGTCCGCCAGGCGATCGAGTACGGCCTGGACAAGGTGGCCGTGCAGAAGGCACAGGGCGGCCCGGACGTGTCGACCATCATCAACACCGCGATTCCGCCGGGCAACGTCGGCTACCAGAACTACAACCTGTACCCGGACAGCAACGGCAACGGCGACATCGCCAAGTGCAAGTCCACCCTCGCCGCGGCTGGCTTCAAGAACGGCGTGTCGCTCACCTACCTGTACGCGAACGACACCGTCAACTCCAGGATCTTCGCGGCGATCCAGGCGAGCCTGGCGCCCTGCGGAGTCAAGCTGGTCGGCAAGCCTGAGCCTGGGTCGAGCTTCTTCGTCGACCTTGGTAACTCGCCGGTCAACAACAAGGCGGGCACCTGGGACATCGGTCAGCCAGGCTGGATCCCCGACTGGTTCGGCAACAACGGCCGCACGATCATCGCGCCGCTGTTCCAGACCCGCTGCGTGCTCAACACCAACAACTACGGGTGCTATAACAACGCGGCGCTGAACAAGCTGATCGTCGAGGCGGAGGCCGCTCCGACGCTGGCTCAGGCCGCCGCCCTGTGGCACCAGGCGGACGTGAACGTCATGAGCAATGCCGTCATCGTCCCGCTCGGCGACGGGCAGGCGCCGTTCTACTCAAGCGCTCGAGTGCAGAATGCCGGCTCGTCCGCGATCGTGTACGCGCCGAACATCGGCGGGCCTGACATCACCAATGTCTGGCTCAACCCGAACAAGCCCTAAGTGAGTTAACGATGGCCCGGCCGGGTATGCACGTTGCATACCCGGCCGGACTATGCCAGGAGACGGTAGAAGATACTCTTCTGGCTATGACCGATACCAGGTGGCCCGTCGCGCATCATGCTGCGTGCGGCCTGCTGCGGCAGGCCCGATCGCCGCGGGCACAAGGCGGGAGGAACGTATGAGCCTGCTCGAGGTCACCGACCTGCGGGTCAGCTTCCCGACAGCTGATGGCCTCGTGCAGGCGGTGCGCGGCGTCTCGTTCAGCGTTGAGCGCGGCCGCACGCTCGGCATCGTGGGCGAATCAGGCAGCGGCAAGACGGTGCTTACCCAGAGCCTGCTGGGTCTCACCCCAGGCGGCCAGATCTCTGGTCAGGCGGTCTTCGACGGGGTCAACCTGGTCGGCCTGCCGAATAGCCAGATGCGCCAGATCCGGGGCAAGGAAATCGCCGTCATCTTCCAGGATCCGCTGACCAGCCTGCATCCCCTGTACACGGTGGGCTGGCAGATCAACGAGATGATCCGGGCGCACGACAAGTCCGTCACCAAGGCTCAGGCGACCGAGCGCGCCATCGAGCTGCTCGGCCATGTCGGCATTCCGCGGCCTCGCGAGCGAGTGCACGACTATCCGCACCAGTTCTCCGGCGGCATGCGGCAGCGGGCGATGATCGCGATGGCCATCTCCCTGAGCCCCCAGCTGATCATCGCCGACGAGCCGACCACGGCGCTGGATGCCACCGTTCAGGCTCAGATTCTTGACCTCCTGCTGCGCCTGCAGCAGGATTCCGACACCGCGCTGCTGATGATCACGCACGATCTTGGCGTGGTCGCCGACATCGCCGACAATGTGATGGTGATGTATGCCGGCCGGGCCGCCGAGAAGGCGACCAAGCGGGACATCTTCTACCAGCCGCATCACCCGTACACAAAGGGGCTGCTTGAGTCGATTCCGCACAGCTCGGCGGCGGGCGACCGGCTTATCCCGATCACCGGGCAGCCGCCCAGCCTGATCACGCTGCCATCCGGCTGCGCGTTCCACCCCCGGTGCGCCTACGTGATGGACCGCTGCCTGACCGAGCAGCCCGAGCTGGTCGCCGTCGGAGATCCGGCCACCGTCGGCCAGTCCCCGATGAGCTACTCCGACGCGCCGCAGCCGGCCTCGGCGGAACTGCCCGACCAGCTCTGGCCGGTGCCAGCGCGGAGCGAGGAGGTCACGCTGGCCGCGCCCACCGCCAACTCCAGAACGTCAGGCGCCGCCTATGCCGGACCCAGCGGCGACCACCGCTCGGCGTGCTGGCTTCCCCCCGACGCGACCGGGCTCAGCGAGCAGACCGAGGCACTGCGCGTGCGGACGGTGGAGCTGGGCCGCACCAGCAGCTCCGCGAAGATCGCCGAGGCGATCGCGGCAGCGCCCGAATCAGAGGGGAGCGTGATCGCATGACCGGCACGCGGCGCGAGCAGCCCGTGGACGCCTTCCCGACGGACGCCTCGCTCGACGAGGAGGTTCTCGTCCGGGTGGACGGCCTCGTCAAGTACTTTCCGGTCCGCGGCGGCGGGCTGATCCGCCGCCATGTGGCCAACGTCCAGGCCGTCGACGGGGTATCGCTGACGATCAGGCGCGGCCAGACCCTCGGCCTGGTCGGCGAGACCGGCTGCGGGAAGTCGACGCTGGCCCGGTGTATCGCAGGGCTGATCCCGGCCACAGCCGGAAAGGTGTACTTCGAGGGCAAGGACATCACCAACCTGTCCCGCCGCGCGATGCAGCCGTTCCGGCGGGAGATCCAGATGATCTTCCAGGATCCCTACGGCTCGCTGAATCCGCGTCGTCGGGTCGGCGCGATCATCGGCGATCCGTACGCGGTGCACAAGACGGCGGCCGGGGCCGAGCGGAAGAAGGCCGTCCAGGAGCTGATGGAGCGGGTCGGGCTCAACCCCGAGCATTTCAACCGGTTCCCGGCGGAGTTCTCCGGCGGCCAGCGGCAGCGGATCGGGGTGGCGAGGGCGCTGGCGCTCCGGCCTAAGCTGATCATCTGCGACGAGCCGGTCTCCGCGCTCGACGTCTCGATCCAGGCCCAGGTGCTCAACCTGCTCGCCGACCTGCAGGCCGACTTCGGCTTGTCCTACCTGTTCATCGCGCACGACCTGGAGGTCGTGCGGCACGTCAGCAACGCCGTCACCGTGATGTACCTGGGGCGGATCGCCGAGTCCGGCCCCGGCGACCAGATCTATGAACACTCTCGCCATCCCTACACATCGGCGCTGCTGTCCGCCGCGCCGGCCGCGGACCCGGACTCGGCGGCCGCCAGGCAGCGGATCATCCTGACCGGCGACGTGCCTTCTCCGATTCATCCTCCGGCCGGATGCCGGTTCCACCCCCGGTGTCCCAAGGCGCAGGAACTCTGCGGCCAGACCGAGCCCGTCCTGGAGACCAAGGCGGGCGATCCAAGCACGCACCTGACCGCATGCCACTACCCCGTGGAGGCGGGCGAGATTCTGGCCAGGGCCGGCCGGAGGGAGTCACGATGAGCGTCACCGAGCTTGAGTTTCAGGCGAAGGCAGTCGAATCGGCGCCTGAGCATGCGATCGAGGGCCGCAGTCAGTGGAACCTCACCTGGCGGCGGCTTCGCGCGGACCGGGTCGCCGTGGCATCGGTCGTCGTCATCCTGCTTGTGATCGCCTTCGCGCTATCCGCACCGCTGATTGCCAGCCTCACCCACCACGGCGTCGATCAGGCATTCCCTAACACGGGCCTGGACGTCAACGGATCGCCGGTGGCCCCTGGCGTGCACGGCTTCATCCTCGGCACCGACGACATCGGCCGCGACCTGCTGGTCAGGATCGCCTACGGCGCGCAGATCTCACTGTTCGTCGGCATGCTCACCACCGCGATCGCCACCATTGCCGGAGTCAGCCTCGGCCTGATCGCCGGGTACTTCGGCGGCCTGGTCGACGCGATCCTCGCCCGGGTCATCGACGCGGCGCTGGCGTTCCCCTTCATCGTCCTCGCCCTCGCGCTCGCGGCAGTCTTCCACCCCAGCCTGTCTATCGTTATCGGGGTGATCGCGTTCTTCTCCTGGGCCGGCATCTCCCGCATCGTCCGCGGTCAGACCCTGTCGCTGAAGGAGAAGGAGTACATCGAGGCGGCCAGGTCCCTCGGCGCCGGACCGTGGCGGATCATGTTCATCGACATCCTGCCGAACCTCCTGGGCCCGGTGCTCGTGCTCGCGACGCTGTACATCCCGACGGCGGTCGTCTTCGAAGCCACCCTGTCCTTCCTCGGCATCGGCATCCCCGAGCCCGCGCCTAGCTGGGGAAACATCCTGAGCGAGGCGCAGACCTATTATCAGATCGCCTGGTGGTACATCGTCTTCCCGTCGGCCGTGCTGCTGATCACCACGCTGGCCTTCAACCTGCTCGGTGACGGCATCAGGGACGCGATGGATCCGCGGACCGAGCGGATCTTCGCCGGCGGCAAGGCGGCGCAGCGCAGGCGCAAGCGCAGCAGCAGCAAGGCCGCTGCCGCCGCCGTGAGCGCAGGGAGCTGAGCCATGAACATGGTGCGCTTCCTGATCCGGCGGATCCTGACCGGCATCCTGGTCCTCTGGGTGGTCGCCACGGGCACGTTCTTCCTGTTCTTCAAGGCGGTGCCTGAGGCAGTTGTCGCCCAGAGGCTCGCCGGGAGGGCCGCGACGCCTCAGATCCTGGCCGAGGTGACCAGGTACTACGGGCTGAACAAGCCGATCGTGGTTCAGTACTGGCACTTCCTTGACGGACTACTGCACGGGAACCTCGGGAGGTCTTACTACCTGCAGGAACAGGTCACGACGATCATCAAGCAAGACCTGCCGCCGACGATCTCGGTCGTGGTCGGCGGCGTGCTGCTCTGGCTGATCGCCGGCCTGGCAGTGGGCATTCTCAGCGCGACGAGGGCCCGCAGCCTGTTCGACCGCTTCGCCACCGTGGGCGTGCTGGCCGGCCTCTCGGCGCCGACGTTCGTGGTCGGCGAACTGCTGATCATCACCGTCTTCGTCCAGCTCAACGATCACGGCATCAGCTGGGTTCAGACCGGCTACTCGCCGCTCACCGCTGGCCCCGTCGCCTGGGCAGGGAGCATGATCCTGCCCTGGGTCACCCTGGCCGTCGTCCAGGCCGCCGTCTATACCCGGCTGTCCCGCGGCTCGCTGCTCGACACCCTCGGTGAGGACTACATCAGGACCGCGCGGTCCAAGGGACTGTCCGAGCGGCGCGTGCTCTACCGGCACGCGCTGCGGTCAGCGCTCACCCCGGTCGTCTCCCAGCTAGGCATCGACGTCGGTGCCCTGCTCGGCGGCGTCATCGTGGTGGAGCAGGTGTTCGGGCTCCAGGGCCTGGGCCAGCACGTGGTGACCGCGATCACGGAGGGTGACCAGCCGGTCGTCATCGGCTTCGTCATCCTGGCCTCCATCTTCGTCGTGGTGGCCAACCTGCTCGTTGACATGTCCTACGCGGTGCTCGACCCTCGGGTCCGCATCAGCTGAGCACGGCAATCCGCCCCGGCCAGGCCTCGCCCACCGCGAGGCCTGGCCGGGGCGATTGCTGTGCGGCATGATCACCCGACGACGCGGCGAGCGGTCACCCGGATCATGCGCCCTGACCGGGCAGGACTGATCTAGCTGCCGGTCACCGAGGTGCCTGATCCTGGCCGCTCAGCGTCGTGGCCAGCGCGCTGACCGCCGCTTGCGCCAGTCGCGTCCGCAGCGCGGCCTGATCGGCACGATCCGTCCGCAGCTCGACAAGCCGCACGCCGGGCGCCTGGCCTGCCCCCGTGCCCGCCGTCCGCCCGGCCAGCGCCGACAGCTCGCGGGCCAGGTCGGCTGGCCGCTCGAGTCGCCGGAACGGCAGTCCGGCCGCCGCCGCGAGCTCCCCGAGCCGGGTGCCGTGCGGGGTGCCGAAGACCCGCTCGAACGGACCAGGGATCGCCGCCTGCTCCAGCAGCGAGAAGATTCCCCCGCCGTCGTTGTTGACGACGATCAGGCACAGGTCGGGCCGGGGCTCGTCCGGGCCGAGGATCAGGCCGGCCGCGTCGTGCAGCAGGGCCAGGTCGCCGAGCAGCGCGACCGCCGGGCCGCCACCGCTGGCCTGATGCGCCAGCGCCGCCCCGATCGCTGAGGAGACCAGCCCGTCGATCCCGCTGGCGCCCCTGCTGGCCAGGATCCGCAGGCCGGTCCGCGGGGCCAGCTGCTGGTCGAGGTCCCTGATCGGCAGGCTTGACGCGGCCCAGAGCATCGCGCCGTCGGGCAGCCCGGCGGCCAGATCGCGGGCGAGCCGGGGTTCGCTCAGCATCTCCTCGGCGTCCAGGATCGCGTCCACGGCGCTGCGGGCCGCCTGGTCGGCACGCAGCCACTCCGCTAGCCAGCCGACTGGCGCCGGCCCAGCCGGCGGGCCGCCGGCGGCTGGCGGTCCCGCCACGGCAGCAGGCGCCGCGGCAGCAGGCCGACTGGCGGCCGGACCGGCTGGCGCCGCCAGGCGGACCGCTGCCACCACATCGGTGGCCGTCCTGGCCGGATCGGCCCACCGGCCCGGACCCTGCGCGATCACCAGATGACGCGCCGCCCGGCCGGCTCGCAGCAGCGCGAGCTGACCTCGGGACAGGCCTGGCCGGCCGGCCGACACGATCACGTCGGGCCGGTGCGCTGCCACGAAACCGGGCGCGGCCAGCAGGTACTGGTAGGCCGGCAGCGCGTTCGGCCCGCTGCGCGCACCCGAGGACGGCTCGGCCAGCACCGGCCAGCCGGCCTCCGCGGCCAGCTCGAGCAGCGGCCCGGGATCGTAGTCACCGTCACCGCAGACGATCAGCCCGCGCTCGGTCCACGCCAGCTCGGCGCTCGTGCCGAACCGGGTCCACGGACTCCCGCCCGGCCGCCCGGCGAGCTCATCCGGCCAGCCATCGGGCGGAACTACCGGTCTGCCAGGTCCCGATGTTCGGCCCGGCCGCCTGGCCGCCGCCGGGCTCACCGGTCCGGGTTCAGCCTGACCGACCGAGCTAGCCGACTGGTCCTCCCCCGCAGCCAGATGCGCGCTAACAACCCCGTCAGCCACGTCAGCCACGTCAGCCACGTCCGGCACCAGCGGCTCACGGAGAGCCAGGTTCAGGTGCACCGGGCCAGGCGCGCCGCCGGCCGACCCGGCCGCCAGGCCCCAGGCCCGGCCCGCCGCCGACCGCCAGTAGCCGGCCATCCCGGCACGCTGCTCGGGCACTCCGACCTCGCAGAACCAGCGCACCGACGAGCCGTACAGCTTCAGCTGGTCGATCGTCTGGTTGGCGCCCGTCCCGCGCAGCTCAGGCGGCCGGTCGGCGGTCAGCGCGATCAGCGGGAGGCCGGCCTCGTCGGCCTCGATCACCGCCGCGTGAAAGTGCGCGGCCGCCGTGCCCGACGTGCACACGACGGCTACCGGGCAGCGGCTCGCCTTGGCCAGCCCGAGCGCGGTGAAGGCCGCGCTCCGCTCGTCAAGCCGCACATGCAGCCGCAGGTCACCGGCCTGCGCCCGGCGGTAAAGCTCGAGCGCGAGCGGCGCGCTGCGCGAACCCGGAGCGAGCACGGCCTCACGCAGCCCGCACCTGATCAGCTCATCGACAACCACGGTGGCCAGCGCCGTTGACGGGTTCACGCCCCGGCGCTCCGCACCCGATCCGGCGACATCATGCGAGGAACTCCGCGGCGGCCAGCGCCCGTTCGCGCCACGGCTGCGGATCACATTCCCAGCGTGCGAGCCGTTCCGGATCAACGACAACCGGGCGCAGCGGCAGCACGCCCTCGGCAGGCACCAGCGGGTCGGCCGTGACGTCCCCGGTGAGCAGGCTCATCGTCGCCAGCCCGCAGTCGTAGTCAAGCTCGGGCAGCGCCGCCGCGAGCGCGACGCCCGCCGCCAGTCCGACCGAGCTCTCCACCGCGCTCGACACCACCACGGGCAGCCCGCATCCGGCGGCGACTCGCAGCGCCGCCCGGACCCCGCCGAGCGGCGCAACCTTGAGCACCACGATGTCGGCGGCGCCGGCCGCGCGGACCGCCGCCGGATCGGACGCCTTGCGGATCGACTCGTCGGCGGCCAGCGGGACATCGACAAGCCGGCGCAGGCTCGCCAGCTCGGCCAGGGTCGCGCACGGTTGCTCGGCGTATTCCAGCCCGAACTCGGCGAGATCGCGAAGCATCCGCGCTGCCTGATCGACGTCCCATGCTCCGTTGGCGTCCACCCTGATCCGGCCGCCGGGACCGAGCGCGTCGCGCACGGCCGCGACCCGGTCGATGTCCTGCGCCGGAGCCTGTCCCGGCTCGGCGACCTTCACCTTCGCGGTGCGGCAGGCCGAGCGTTCGACGATCTGACGGGCAAGCTCGGGTCCGACGGCCGGCACGGTGACGTTGACGCCGACCGTCCGCCGCACCGGCTCCGGCCAGCCGGCCGCGGCCGACTCGATCGCGCTCGCCAGCCACCTGGCGCTCTGCACCGGGCCGTACTCGGCGAACGGCGAGAACTCGCCCCAGCCGGCCGGCCCGAGCAGGAGCGCGCCCTCGCGCACGGTGATGCCGCGGAACCGGTTGTGCAGCGGGATCGCGTAGGCCCGGAGCGTCGGCAGCAACCCGTCGAGGAGCTCCCGCTGCGCCGGGCCAGACCGCGCCGGGCCGGACCGCGCCGGGCCTGACTGGGTCACGGGCGGCGCGGGAACTTGGCGAAGTCCGGAGCACGCCGCTGGACGTAGGCGTCGCGGCCCTCCTGCGCCTCTTCGCTCATGTAGTACAGCAGCGTCGCGTCGCCGGCGAACTGCTGCAGGCCGGCCGCGCCATCGGTCACCGCGTTCAGCGCTCCCTTGAGCATCCGCAGCGCCAGCGGCGACTTGGCCAGCAGCTCCCGCGCCCACGACACGGTCTCCGCCTCCAGCTTCTCCACCGGAACCACCGCGTTGACCAGGCCCATCTCGAGCGCCTCGGCGGCGCTGTACTGGCGGCACAGGTACCAGATCTCGCGTGCCTTCTTCAGGCCGACGGTGGCGGCAAGCAGCGAGGAGCCGTAACCCGCGTCGAACGAGCCGACCCGTGGGCCGGTCTGCCCGAACACGGCGTTGTCGGCCGCGATGGTGAGATCGCAGCAGACGTGCAGCACGTGCCCGCCGCCGATCGCGTATCCGGCCACCATCGCGATCACCGGCTTGGGCGTGCGCCTGATCTGAACCTGGAGGTCGAGCACGTTCAGGCGGCCGACGCCATGATCGTCGATGTAGCCGTCGTCACCGCGGACCCGCTGATCGCCGCCGGAGCAGAACGCCTGGTCGCCCGCGCCGGTCAAGATGATCACGCCGATCCGCGGATCGTCCCTGGCGGCATTGAAAGCATGCTGAAGCTCGAACAGGGTGGTCGGCCGGAACGCGTTCCGCACCTCGGGCCGGTTGATCGTGATCTTGGCGATGCCCTCGGCGGTGGAGTAGATGATGTCGGAGTACTCCTGCCCTGGAGCCGGACCTGACGACTGCCAGTCGATCACATCTCCCCCTTCGCGCCGTCTGCCTGATCTGCCGATTAACCTTACGACCGTGACCAACCGGCCGCTGCACGCGGTCCTGCTGCCGCCCGAGTCGGCCGGCGGGCGGCTGCTCGAGGTGCTGGCCGCGGCGCTCGACGGCACCGGGCCCGCCATCCTGCCGCTCGATCCGTCCCTGCCGAGGGCGAGGCTGGACGAGCTGCTGACGGCTTTCGGGCCGGCATCGATCGAAACTGCCCAGGACCGGCAACGAATATCTCTCCCCGATCGGGACGCCGCAGCCAGTCCTGGCGTCGCGGACGATGTCGCCGTCGTCCTGCCGACGTCGGGCTCGACCGGCAGGCCGAAAGGGGCCGAGCTGACGGCGACCGCGCTTCTGGCGTCGGCCCGTGCCTCGCTGGCTCGCCTGGGGGCCGATCATGGGGACCGCTGGCTGTGCGTGCTGCCGACCCACCACATCTCCGGCCTCGGCGTGCTCGTCCGCTCGCTGGTGAGCGGCACCACCCCGGTGAGGCCGGCCAGCATCGAGATGCGGGATGCCTGGGACGGGTGCGGCTACGTGTCCCTGGTGCCCACGCAATTGCGCCGGCTTCTCGACGCCGGTGCGCCGCTGGCTGCATTCGGCGCCATCCTGCTGGGCGGCGCGGCGATCCCGCCCGGCATGCTCGACGAGGCCGCCGCAGCTGGCGGCCGGGTGGTCACCAGCTACGGCATGACGGAGACCTGCGGCGGCTGCGTGTACGATGGCCTGCCGCTGGACGGGGTGCAGGTCGCGGCCGGTCCTGATCACCGGATCAGGATCAGCGGGCCGGTGCTGTTCGCCGGCTACCGGCTGGCGCCAGCGCTGACCGCGGCGGCACTCGACGGGGGCTGGTTCGTCACGTCCGACCTGGGCGGAATCGGCGCGGACGGGCGCCTGACGATCCGCGGCCGGGCGGACGACGTGATCAACTCCGGTGGCGAGAAGATCGTCGCGGCCGAGGTCGAGCACGCCCTGCGCGGCTGCGCCGGGGTGCGCGAGGCGGTCGTGGTGGGAACGCCCGACCCGCACTGGGGCGAGCGGGTCACGGCGCTGGTGATCCCGGCCGATCCGGCCAGGCCGCCCAGCCTGCGGCGGATCAGGGAGCATGTCAGGGCCAGCCTGCCCCGTTACGCGGCGCCGCAGGCCCTGCTGCTGGTGGCCGAGATCCCGATGCTGCCCTCGGGCAAGCCTGACCGGCAGCGACTGCGGCAGGCTGCCCAGTCAGCCGGCTCGGTCGATTCGCCTCGTCCCTAACAGGCGCGGTACGGTACTTGTGGCGGAGTCTGGCCGCGATCCGCGGCCGGACACAGGTTTTTCGGCACGCTACCGCCGCGCGGGAAACAAACAGGCCCGTTGCGCGTTATACGTAGCGCCCGCAATGAACGATACCAAGGACCGCAAGTTTTGCCGACTACCAGATGCACCGGCCGGTACCGCGACAGCGCATGCCGATGCGCGCCACGAAGGGAGGTGTCTGATGCCGAGGACTGCTAGCGCACTCGCCGGCCGACGCGACGACGAGGCTATGACCAAGCACGTCGATGAGCTGATCCGGCTCGGACGCCGCCAGGGGTACCTGCTGCTGCCTGAGCTGCGGACAGCGTTCGACCAGGCGCGCATCTCCCCGACCGAGGCCCGCTCGATCTTGCGCGAGCTTGCCGAGGAAGGCGTGCAGCTTGGTCATGAGCAGCCGGCCGCCGGCCCCGCCGCGACACAGCCGGCCACGCCAGGCGGACCTGGACCCGCCGACCGCGAACCTTCCGAAGTGGAGCTTGCCGAAGTGACCCACGCCGAGCTGGAGCTCGCCGAGATCGACCTCGGTGGCCAGGATCTCGCTATGGCGCATGTCGACGACGCCGATCTTGGCGACGCCGATCTCGCCGCGATCGTCCTGGCCGACCCTGGGCAGACCGGCATCGAACCTGCCGACGTCGAGCTGACCCAAGCCGCGCCGGCCAGCCGCAAGCGCACCAGGGCCGCGGCCGCTCCCCGCGCTGTCATGGCCGCCGCGCAGGCCAGCGACGATGACGTGCCGGCCGAGGTCGACCTGGACGACCAGACCTCGGTCATGGGCGACTCGGTGCACACCTACCTCAAGTCGATCGGCCGGACCAGCCTGCTCACCGCCGAGCAGGAGGTCGACCTGGCCAAGCGGATCGAGGCTGGCCTGTTCGCCGAGCACAGGCTCGAGACCGAGTCCGGCCTGTCCCCGCAGTTCCGCGAGGACCTTGAGGCGGTGGCCGCTGACGGCCGCCGGGCCAAGGCGCACATGCTCGAGGCCAACCTGCGGCTGGTCGTCTCCGTCGCGAAGAAGTACAGCGACCGCGGCCTGTCCCTGCTCGACGTGGTGCAGGAGGGCAACCTAGGCCTGATCAGGGCGGTCGAGAAGTTCGACTACACCAAGGGCTACAAGTTCTCCACCTACGCCATGTGGTGGATCCGCCAGGCGATTCAGCGCGGCTTCGCCGACTCGGCCAGGACCATCCGGCTGCCGGTGCACGTGCTCGAGATGCTCAGCAAGCTGAGCCGGGTCGAGCGCGACATGCACCAGCGGCTCGGCCGCGAGCCGACGCCCGAGGAGCTCGCGGTGGAGCTTGACCGGACACCGGACCAGATTGAGGAGCTGCTCCGCACCAGCAGGCAGCCGATCAGCCTGGACTCCACCATCGGCGAGGACGGCGAGACCAGCATCGGTGACCTGATCGAGGACATCGACGCTCCTGAGGCGTCCGAGCTTGTCGACCGGCAGCTAATGGCCGACCAGCTGCGGCACGCGCTGGACGCGCTGACGCCGCGCGAGGCGACGATCATGGCGATGAGGTTCGGGCTGCACGACGGCAACCCGCACACCCTCGACGAGATCGGCAAGGCACTCGGCCTGACCAGGGAGCGGATCAGGCAGCTGGAGAAGCAGTCGCTCTCCAAGCTGCGGCATCCGAGCCGGGCGCAGCCGCTACTCGAATACGCCGTCTGACACCGCCCGCGTCTGACACCGCCCGCGTCTGACACTGCCCGCGGCACCTGCGAGCCGGGCCCGACCTCCCGCCGGACCCGGCTGGCTCCGGCTAGCCGCGGCACCTGCGAGCCGGGTCCGACCTCCCGCCGGACCCGGCTCGCCTTCTACTGCTCCGCTGAGCTCGCGTGGCTCGGCAGCCAGAGCGCCGAGACGGCCGGTGCCGCATTGGCTGCCTGCTCGTGACCCGCTCTGGCCGCGGCCGCGCGGCGGGCAGGATCGAGCACATTGCGGCCGATCGCATGGAGCGCGGCCTTGTCGGGCTCGATCACCACGACCTGAGCGCCCTCCGCCCTCAGCTCGCGCACCTGGCTGCTCACGCTGGCGATGGCGCCGAAGCCCTGGACCAGCGGGGCGATCACGACTACCTGGCGGTACCCGGACGCCAGGTCCGCGTTCGCCGGCGAGCGCATGCCGCCGTCGATGTATCGCCGGCCGTTGATGGTGACCGGCGGCCAGACGCCGGGGACCGCGCAGCTCGCGCCCACCGCGTCGACCAGGCCGACCCCGCTGGACGCGTCGAACGTCACGAACTCGCCGGTGACCGCGTCGATGGCGGTGATCTGCAGCCTGCCGGCCGGCCAGTCCCGCACCGGCAGCCTCGACTCGATGACCGCGCGCCTGCCTGCCTCCGGCTGCGTCTTCGCCCGCAGCGCCATCGCGCCGACCCGGGCACGGACCGCCACCGGGTCCTTTCGGAAGGCCATCGCCCGGCCGTACTTCGCCATGACCGGCAGGCCAAACTTCGCCTTGATCTCACCCGACGCTGGCGCGAGCTGTGCCTGGTAGAGCTCGGCCAGCCCGACTCCCGACCGCACATCCACCCCGACCACAGACCCCGCCGACGTGCCCACGACCAGGTCGGCGTCGGACAGGTCGATGCCGCGGGCGGCCAGGCCGGTGAGCATGCCGATCTCCCACGCGACGCCGGTCACTCCCCCGCCGCCCAGTACCAGAGCCTTTTCTGTCATGAGTACGTTCTACCCGAACCGGGCAGTAGCGTGACAGGCTTCCTGGTCGTGATCATCGCGGCTGCCGGGTCCGCGGCGCCGCGGGACCGCGGCGGCCCCGCGCGCCCTGGCGCGGGCTGACCCGGGGTGGGGTCGCCCGCTTCCCGGCCGGCCGACCGGGTAGATTGCGCCGAGTGAAAGTCGAAGTCGAGGTGCTCACGGAGATCACCGCCGAGGTAGTCGAGGCATTCGGGCGCCTGCTGCCGCAGCTCTCCACGTCCGCGCCGCCCCTGGACGCGGCGATGCTGTCGGCCATCGTCTCGGCCCAG
>DATNIU010000202.1:0-18971 GCA_035604275.1 Streptosporangiaceae bacterium
GTCCTTGAGCAAGTTCGACATCGTCTGCGCGCTCGACAGAGCCGCGACCCCGTGCTCAGGATCGGTCACGATGGCATTCAGGGCGGCGCGGGCCTCCGCGGCATGCTCCCACGACATGTCGGCCATCCGACTCCCCTCCGAGGGCCAGGGTGCTAATGCCCAGCGAATCACAATGCGCGGCCGGATTGGCGCGCCAATCGGCACGCCGTTGCCCGGATACCGCCTTCCGGCGACCGGGGCGGCAGCCGCATTCGCTGGTCACGGCATGTTAACCGGGCGAGCCAGGAAATGTCGTGCGATCACTCGTCAGCCTGGCCAGGGCCTCGGTCAGGACCTCCGGTCTCTTGCAGAACGCGAAGCGCACCTGGGACTGCCCGGCGGACTTGTCGTCGTAGAACACCTCGCTGGGAATCGCCACCACGCCGGCCGAGTGCGGGAGCCTCCGGCAGAACTCGATGCCGCTGGTCTCGCCGAACGGCCTGATGTCGGTGGTGATGAAGTAGGTCCCGTCCGGCGGGTAGACCTCGAAGCCTGCCTTGGCCAGCCCCGCGCACATCAGGTCGCGCTTGGCCCGCAAGTCGTCGGCCACACCGCGGTAGTAGTCGTCCGGCAGTCGCAGCGCGCGGGCGATCGCGTACTGGAACGGTCCTCCGCTGACGTAGGTGAGGAACTGCTTGACGGCGCGGACGGCCGCTACCAGTTCAGGTGAGCCGGTGACCCAGCCGATCTTCCAGCCGGTGAACGAGAAGGTCTTCGCCGCTGAGCTGATGCAGACCGTGCGGTCCGCCATCCCGGGCAGCGAGCCGACCGGCACGTGCTCACCGGTGAAGACCATGTGCTCGTAGACCTCATCGGAGATCACCAGCAGGTCCCGGGCGCAGGCCAGGTCGGCGATCGCGGTCAGCTCGGCGCGGGTGAAGACCGATCCGGTCGGGTTGTGCGGCGAGTTCAGCAGGATCAGCCGGGTGCGGTCGGTGATCGCGGCGCGCAGCGCGTCGATGTCCGGCCGGAACCCAGGCGGCCGCAGCGTCACAGGAACCCTCACCCCGCCGGCCAGCGCGATGCACGCGGCATAGGAGTCGTAGTACGGCTCGAACGCGATCACCTCGTCGCCCGGCTCGACCAGGGCGAGCAGCGCGGCGGCGATCGCCTCGGTGGCACCGGCCGTGACGAGCACCTCGGTGTCCGGGTCCACGGTCAGGCCGTACCAGTGGGCCTGATGATCGGCGATGGCCGCGCGGAGCTCGGGGATGCCCGCACCCGGCGGGTACTGGTTGCCCCGGCCGGCCAGGATCGCGTCGGCGGCGGCACGGGCGATCTCCGGCGGCCCGTCGGTGTCGGGGAAGCCCTGGCCCAGGTTGACCGATCCGGTGGCCACCGCGAGTTCCGACATCTCGGCGAAGATCGTGGTGCCCATCCCGGCCAGGCGGCGGTTCAGCAGCGGTCGGCTCATGCCGCAATGACATCACGTCTGCCGCAATGACATCACGTCGGCGAGCCTGAGTCCGCCCGGAATGCGGCTCGCAGCGCGCCCGAGCATCCGCAAACCCATGATCGGGTCGATTTCTCAGCAGATACACCTGAAAGATCGACCCAATCCCTCGTTGCCTTGAGGTGGCGGTGGCGGTGGCCGGAGTCGGGTGCGGGGAGCGGTGGCCGGCGGGTGCGTCGCTTAGGTGAACCGGCGGGTGCTGAGCCTTGGTGAAGCCGTGCGGGCGGGGCGGCTCAGCGTCTGGTGCGGAAGATCTCGGCGACTCGGTCGCGGGGCAGGGCGGGGGTGCGATGACCGTTCCGGCCGGTCATGTCGGCGTTCGCGACCAGGGCGTTCGCGACCGCCTCCTCGGTGGCCTGCACGACCGCGGTGAAGAACGGGTCGAGGAACCCCCACGGGATGAAGCGCAGCTGATCGTAGGCGTCCGCGGTGCTGGCTCGGGGGGACGACCCCCCGGAACCCCCCGCGGCGCCTCGGAGCGCGCTCACGCCAGGCGTGATCGAGCCGGCGTTCCCGGTCGAGAACGCCAGGAACAGGTCACCGGAGAAATGTGACCCAGTCGTGCCGGTCCTGGCCAGCCCCAGGGTGACCCGGCGGGCCAGCGCCTTGCACTGCTGGGGAAGCAGCGGCGCGTCGGTGCCCACGATCGCGATCACCGAGCCGGCCCCGTCTGGCATCGTAAAGTACCCGGCCATCGGGTCGTCGTCGGCGAGCATCTCGCCGAGCGGCACTCCGGCCAGCGTCAGCTCGGCCCGTGACCCGAAGTTGGCCTGCACGAACACCCCGACGGTGTACGTCGTCCCCGCGTAATCCGCGAGGCGGGAGGCGGTGCCCGATCCCCCCTTGAAGTGGTAGCAGTTCATGCCGGTCCCGCCGCCGACCGAGCCTTCGTCGACGGGCCCGGTCGCGGCGCCGTCGAGCGCGTCGATCACCGACTGCTCGGTGACGTGATGGGAGTTGATGTCGTTCAGGTATCCGTCCCAGGTCTCGGCGGCCACCGGCAGCAGCCAGGCATCGGCGAGCCCCGGATGCATCCCGACCGTCCAGGCGACGATGCCCGCGTGGGCGACACCGACAGCGTGCGTATTCGTGATCGCCACCGGGCCGGAGAAGGTGCCCGACTCCTCGATCCAGGAGACGCCGGTCATCTCGCCGTTGCCGTTCTGCGAGAAGAAGCCTGCCGTCACGGGATCGCCTGCCCCGGCCCGTCCTCGCGGGTGGATGGCCGTCACCCCGGTCCTGACTGCCTGGCCGCTGATCAGCGTCGTATAGCCGATCTCAGCGCCGGGCACGTCGGTGAGGGCATTCCACCGGCCGGGAACGCCGCCGAACGGGATCCCGAGCGATCTGGCCCGCGGCTTTCCGGTCGGCGTGCGGCTCCGTGCGTCGGTTCCCGGATCGTTGTCCACTGTCTCAGCGCTCCTCCGCGGCTCGCCTCGTCGCCTGGCCGCTGCCACGATGTCAGATTTCCCGGCCTGAGATTGCATAGTGTCGGCTCATTCACCAGTTATCAGCCTCCTCTATGAGTGCTCCGGCACTACCCAAGATCCGAAATATAACGCGGTCGAACCTGGCCTTCAGGCACGATCCCGACCTGCGCGCACCCGCCAGGGCACAGGCGGATCCGCCGGGAACCGCTGCGCCGTAAGGTTTTCGAGAGCACTTAGTGCGAATCGCAAGTTGCGAAGACTATTCGAGCAAATCGGGCTATCGGTAATTAAGAAATATCTCGGGTCTAAGATCCATAGCAGCAGGAAATCCCGCATACGTGTGACGCGCAGATGACGAATTTCGGGACTCGGGATGGACGGGTCCCTGAATTCGCATTTAGTGTCTAGACATCTTGCCGCGACCGCCTGAAGCTCTGGTCGCGGCGATCCCGCTGACTCGCCGATCCATCACTCGCTGTGCGGGCGATGCGGCATTCCGCAAAGTAACTCGGGGGGCGCACATGAAATCTAGCCATACGGCAGCCCGCTGGATTACCGGCTGCGCTATCGCGGCCGGAGCGGCCGGAGCGGTTCTTGCGTTCGCCGGGATCGAGACTCCGCTGCGCGCGCCGCTGGTCCTGGTGATTCTTGCCATTGCGCCTGCGCTGGCCGTGGCGAGCCTGCTGCCCGGACTCGACCCGTTCGGCAGGCTGGTGGTCGCGGGCACGGCGGCACTGGTGATCAACGCCGGAGTAGCTACGGTCATGCTGGTCGCCGGCTCCTGGTCGCCGCGAGCAGGCCTGGCGATCGTGTTGCTGATCAGCGCGATGCTCGCGGCTATCCGGCTGCTGCCCGGCAGGCGCGCGCTCGGCATAGCCGCGCGCGGTATCAGCCAGCCGCGGTCCGCAGCGCCGTAATCGCAGCCGACATCTCCGCAATGCGGATGGCATTGCCTTCGTAGTAATTTACTCAAGCGCTGCCAGGGCGCGGTGCTGAACTTGCATTTCCCAAATCCGGCATCCGCGCCATCATAACGAGGGGAATTACATGTTTTTCTTTCACGACGGCACCGGTATTCTGCCCGCGCAGCAGCTGCGTCGTCATCGGCAGTCCGTGGAGCCTGATGATGCTCACGCGATCTCCCCGCAGACGCTTCAGCCTGGCGCGGCTGACCGGTCGGCGAGGCTGGCGCGTGCCGAGTGGCCGGTCAGGTCGCTGACCGGGATCCCGCCGTACCGGCCAGGTCCACCGGAGCGGCCGGACGGCGATGCCGCGGCCGGAGCCGATGTACCAGGTTCGTGGGCAGGCAGCTGGACGGCGGACGACGGCGATCCGTCGGTAGGCGAGCCGTTCAGGGAGATATCCGACGGCATGGCCATCACGCCCAGCGTCTCCGTCGTGCTCCCCGTGATGAACGAGGCGGCGAACCTGCCGCATGTGTTCGCCTCGCTGCCTGCCTGGATCGATGAGGTCGTGCTTGTGGACGGCCGGTCCACCGACGACACAATCGCCGTGGCGAGGCAGCTTCGGCCGGACGTCAAGATCGTCCTGCAGGGCGGGGTCGGCAAGGGCGATGCCCTGGTCGCCGGATTCGAGGCCTGCACCGGCGACATCATCGTCACGATCGACGGTGACGGATCCACCGACGGGCAGGAGATCGTCAGGTTCGTCGGAACGCTGATGACCGGCGCCGACTTCGCCAAGGGGTCGCGATTCAGCAGCGCCGGGCGGAGCGATGACATCACAGCCATCCGCCGGTACGGCAACAAGATGCTCAATATCGCCGTCAACAAGATGTTCGGCACCAGCTTCTCCGACCTGTGCTACGGCTACAACGCCTTCTGGGCACGTCATCTGGACAGGCTCGGCCTTGACTGCCCTGGCTTCGAGGTCGAGACGCTGATGAGCATCCGGGCAGCGCGGGCGGGGCTGCGGATCCACGAGGTGCCCAGTCACGAGCGGCCGCGCCTGCACGGATCGACCAATCTCAGCGCTGTCAGGGACGGGCTCCGGATCCTGCGCCTGATTGTGCGGGAGAAGCAGGAGATCGCCAGGCGAGCGGCACGCAAGCCAAGGCCGTTCATGGCGCCCGCCCGGCTGGCCGAAGATCAGGTCGGTGGCCCGCAGCTCGGATCCGACGCTCGCGCGAACGGCCGCAACCCGTCTGGCAACGCCGCGCCCGGTCCCGCCGCGCTCGGCCGCACAGCGCTCGGCCGCACAGCGCTCGGTAGCACGGCGCTCGGTAGCACGGCGCTCGGCCGCACGGCGCTCGGCCGCACGGCGCTCGGTCATATCGCGCGCGACGGCCTCGGCAGCGACTTCGGGCGGCCATCGAGTGCGCGGGTTGCTGGCCAGTGAGCGGCATCTCGATCCGGCCAGGCCACTCTGGCTCCCCGCGCATGTCGGTGGTGATCTGCGTCTATACCGAGCAGCGCTGGGACGACATCATGGCCGCCGTCCACTCGGTGCTTGACCAGAGCCATCCGGCTCACGAGCTGATCGTCGTGGTCGATCACAATCTGGCTCTCTACCAGCGGCTTAGCGCCAGCCTGCGGACATGCGAGCCGCCGGACCACACGCTGGGCTCCGTGCCGCGAGACCACGCTCTGGGCTCCCCGCGGGACCACGCTCTGGGCTCTGTGCCCCGTGACTACGCGCTGGACCCGCGACCATGGGACACCGCGCTGGTCTCCGTCCCGGTGGTTTCCGGCCCGGTGGTTTCCGGCACGGCAGGCTCGGTGCCGCGGGATGACGCGTTCGACGTGGCGTCACGGGACACCGCGCTGGTCTCTGGCCCGGTGGTCTCCGGTCCGGTGGTTTCCGGCGTGGCAGGCTCGGTGCCGCGGGATGACGCGCTGGACGCGGCGCCGCGGGGCGGTCAGCCGGACGCGGATCAGCGGCCCTCGGTCATGATCGTGGCGAACCGGCAGACACCGGGCCTGTCTGGCGGAAAGAACACCGGCGTGGCTGCGGCCAGCGGAGACATCGTGGCATTCCTCGACGACGACGCCGTCGCGGAACCGGACTGGCTCAAGTTCTTCGCGGACTCCTACCGTGCTGCTGGCGTCGCCGGTGTCGGCGGAATGACGCTCCCGCGCTGGGACACCCGGCGACCAGCATGGTTCCCACCCGAGTTCGACTGGGTGATCGGCTGCAACTACGCCGGGATGCCGGAGTCGCGGCAGCCGGTGCGGAACCTCCTCGGAGGGAACGCTTCGTTTCGCCGTGAGGTCTTTGCCGTCGCAGGCGGATTCACCTTCGGTGTCGGGCGATCACGAGGCAGGCTGCCGCTCGGCTGCGAGGAGACCGAGTTCTGCATCCGGCTGCGCCAGCGCCGCCCGGATACCACGCTCCTGATCGACGATCGCGCCGTGATCTGGCACCGCGTTCCGGCGAACCGGTGCAGGTTCTCCTACTTCGTCACCAGGTGCTACGCCGAGGGCTTGTCCAAGGCGCGGGTGAGCCGGAGCGTCGGCGCGTCCGACGGGCTGTCGGCCGAGCGCAGGCACGTGCTGGGCGCCCTGCCGGCCGCCGTCGTGCGCGATCTGGCCGCGGCATTGCGCGGCGACCTCAGCGGCCTGGGCCGGGCCGGGGCGATCCTGACTGGCCTGGCGGCCGCATCGGCCGGCTACGCGGCTGGCCGGGCTAGGAGGCGGCATGGCTGACCTCGCTGACCGCAAGGCCACACCAGCCGGCTCGCGGGCGGCATACCGCCCGGCCGGGACCTCCGACGGCCCGGGCGTGCTGCCACGGCTGCCGATCCTGATGTATCACCAGATCGCCGCAGATCCGCAGGGCGCCCGGCATCTCGCCGTCACGCCCGGCGACTTCGCCGAGCAGCTCGCCTACCTGGACGAGAGCGGGTACAGCACGCTGACGGCGGCCGATCTGGCCTGCTCGATGGCCGGGCGCACCGGCCCGTGGCCGGCCAGGCCGGTCGTGCTCACCTTCGACGACGGCTTCGCCGACTTCCACCGCGCGGCGCTTCCGCTGCTCGTGCGCCACGGATTCACCGCGACCGTGTTCGTCACCACGGGCTGGACCGCGGACGCGGCGGCACGAAGCGACCGCGGCGCGCCGGACAGCATGCTGTGCTGGAGCCAGATCAGGGAGTCGGTCGCCGCCGGGATCGAGATCGGAGCGCATACTCACCGCCATCCGCAGCTCGATCAGCTCGCCGCGGGCGCGCTTCGCGAGGAGCTCGAAGACAGCAGGGCGCTGCTCGAGGACGGGCTCGGCCAGCCGGTGACCGGCCTTGCGTATCCGTTCGGGTACTCAAACACGCGGGTGCGGGCGGCTGCGCCGGCGGCCGGGTACGAGTACGCCTGCGCGGTCGGCAACCGCTTCGCTGGGCGGCAGGCCGACCGGTTCGCGCTGCCGCGCCTCACGATCGGGCGGCACACTTCGATGCCGGGCTTCATCCGGATCGTGCGCGGCGAGCGGCTGCCGCCGGAGTTCCTGGCATACCGGGCGATGACCGCTGGCTGGTCGGCCGTCAGGCACGCGCGGTCGATGCTGAACCGGATCGCCCAGTGACCGATACCCAGGCCGCGGGTACCCGGGCCGCGGGTACCCGGGCCGCGGGTACCCGGGCGCCGGACCAGGTGACCGCGATACCGCCGGCGGCGGCGCGCGAGCCTGCGCCGCTGTCCCGCTCCGGCGCAGCGAACAGGCCGGCGTCGCTGGCCAGGAACCTGGCCCGGCTCTCGCCGCGTTCGCGGTCTGGCAAGCCCGCGCCGCTGCTGCGCAACGCCTACGCGCTGATGACCAACACCGTCGTGACCGGCGTGCTCGGGCTCGCCTACTGGCTGCTCGCCGCGCGCCGCTATGCCGCCGCCGATGTCGGCCGGGCGTCCGCCGCCTACTCGGCGATGAACCTGCTTGCGGGCATCACGGCGCTGAGCCTGATCGGCGCCATGGCCAGGTTCCTGCCGCAGTCGGGGCGGCGCACCGGGCTGATGATCCGGCGCGGCTACGGGCTGAGCGCGGCCACGGCGATCGCCGGCTCGATCATCTTCCTGCTGATCGTCGTGCGCCCCGGCTCCTCCTACGCGGAGCTGGCCGGGCTGGGCGCCGGTGCCGTCTTCGTCGGCTGCGTAGTCATCTGGTCGCTGTTCACCCTCCAGGATGGCGCGCTCGTCGGCCTGCGCAGCGCGCGCTGGGTAGCCGTCGAGAACGCGCTGTTCGGGGTCGCCAAGATCGGCATGCTGCTGCCGCTGGCGGTCATCCTGCCGCATACCGGTCTGTACGTCTCCTGGATGGCGCCGGCCATCGTCGCCGTCCCGGCGGTCAATCTGCTGATCTTCCGCAGGCTGCTGCCCCGGCACGCCGAGCGGGCCGGGGACAGTCCGCCGCCAAGCAGCCGCCAGGTCGGCCGCTTCCTGGCCGGCGACGTCACCGGCGCCCTCTGCCTGCTTGCCACCGTGAACCTGGTCCCTGTGCTGGTTGCCGCGTCCGTCGGTCCGGGCAGGAACGCCTACTTCTTCATGGCCTGGGCGATCGGGGTGATGATCGACATGCTGGCGCTGAACATGGCGCTGTCGCTCACGGTCGAGGGCGCGTTTGAGCCGGCCAGGCTTGCCACTCACTGCCGGGCGGCCCTGCGCCGGACGCTGCTGCTGCTCGTGCCGATCGCCGTCGGCACCGTGCTGTTCGCGCCGCGGATCCTGGGACTGTTCGGCCCGGGGTACGCGCGTTACGGTGCGCCGATTCTCGAGCTGCTCGCCGTGGCGACGCTGCCGCGGACCGTGACCGAGCTGTACCTCGGCGCGCTGCGCGCGCAGAGCCGGACGACGCTGGTGGCGCTCATCCAGGGAATGCGGGCGGTGCTGATCCTCGGCCTGGCGCTGGCTCTCACCGACGCGATCGGAATCGTCGGCGCCGGGGTGGCCGTGCTCGCCAGTCAGGTGATCATGGCGGTCGTCGTGCTGCCGGGCCTGCTGAAGATGCTCGCGGATGGCAGGCGCAAGTCGGCCAGCCCGGCCCCGGGGAGCGCGGCACGGTGATTTCACATACATATCCGCAGGCCCAGGCGCTGGCGCCGGCCATCGGTCATCGCGACCAGGCCAGCCGCCAGGACCTTAGCCGTGCCGGGCCGCGCTGGCGAGGCGGCGCAGCGACGATAGCCGTCGGCGCGGCCGTCCTGGGCCTGCTGCTCTTCGTGCTGCCCGTGCGCCACGTCAGGCTGGCCGGCCTCGGCGGCCTGGGGCTGATCTCCGTGCTGCCGATCACATCCCTGACCGGCCTGGCGCTGCTCGTCGTCGCCTTCGTCGCGATGCTGGCAAGAAGCAGGCCGCATCCGGTGATCCTGGCGGCGATGCTGCTGGCAGTGATCTTCTGCCTGGACGGGGCGGCGGCGATCGCTGAGCCGCTGCCGAGGTTCGCGACCGCGTATCAGATCGCCGGGTTCGTCGGCTATATCAGCCACAACGGGCAGGTCGCGGCCGGCGCGGCCGCGTACTTCAGCTGGCCGGGATTCTTCGCGCTGATCGCGTTCGCCGCCCGGGCGGCGGGCGTGCACAGCCTGCTGCCGGTCCTGACCTGGTGGCCGGTCATCCTGGACGCGCTCTGCCTGCTGCCGTTCATGCTGATCACCCGCGGCCTGCGGATCTCCTGGCGGGCCCGGTGGCTCGCCGCGCTGCTGTTCTGCGCCGGCAACTGGGTCGGCCAGGACTACTTCTCGCCCCAGTCCTTCAACTACCTGCTGTACCTGGTCTTCCTGGCGATCCTGCTGACCTGGTTCGGCCGTCAGCGCGCCGTGCCCCGGCGTGATCGAGTCCAGGGCGAGATGGCGCCCAGGCCGGCGAGCAGCGCGGAGCGGGCGATCCTGCTGCTCGTCCTGCTGGGCATATTCGGCATCGCCACCGTCAGCCACCAGCTGACGCCGTTCATCATGCTGGCAGCCTGCGCCGGGCTCGCGCTGGCCAGGCGCTGCACCCTGACCGGCCTGCCAGTGCTGCTCGGCGTGATCCTGGCGGGCTGGATCAGCTTCGGCACGGTCGCCTACTGGTCGGGACACGCCTCGACGGTCTTCGGCCGGATCGGCCAGCTGGGCGCCAACATTTCCTCAAGTGTGGGCGACCGGCTGGTCGGCACGCCAGAGCATCAGCTCGTGCTCTACAGCCGGATCGGATTCGCCGGCATCATGATCGTCCTGGCGCTCCTCGGCTATCTGCGGCGCAGGCGCGGCCGGATCGATGACCGAGCGCTGCTCGTCCTGGCGTGCGTTCCGGCCGCGGCCATTCTGGTGCAGAACTACGGCGGCGAGATCTCGCTGCGGATCTACCTGTTCGCGCTGCCCGCCGTCGCGGTGCTGGCCGCCACCCTGTTCTTCCCGGACTTCAGGCCCGCCGAGCGGTCCGGGCCCGCTCGGCCGCCGCTCCGGGTGATCGCCGCCGCCGGCGCCGCCGCGGTGAGCCTGGCCGGCTTCTTCCTGCTTGCCAGGTACGGGAACGAGGCGTTCGAGCAGACACCTCGGGGCGAGATCGCGGCGATGGACTACATCTACGCCCGCGACGCCGGGGGCGGCACCGTGGCCTGGCTGAGCCCGGCGCCCAGCGTTAACGCGACGCCCGAGATGCCCTGGCAGTACCGCGACATCACCAGGCTGAACTTCCGCGCCGTTCAGGCGCCGCGGGACCCGCGCGCGACCGCGGCCGTGGTGTCGGCGCTGCGCGGGCTGCCCGGCGGCTATCTGATCATCACGAAGACTCAGCAGGAGTACCTCAGCGAAGCCGCCAGCTACCCGGCGGGCTGGGGCGCCAGGTTCCGTGCCCGGATGGCCGCGACTCCGGGTGTCCGGGTGATCTACGCCAACGCCGACGCCGCCGTCTACGCCCTCCGGCATCCGGTCCCGGCCCGGGCGCCACGGCCAGCTGCCCGCCCGGCCGGCTCCGGTATGCGGGCGGCCACCCTGTGGACCCCGGCCGAACTGGCCATCTTCGGTATCGCGCTGCTCGTGCTGGCCGGGCGCGAGCTGATCAGGCTGTGCATCCCGCGCTGGCGCGGACTGCTGCGGCCGCTGTTCCTGGCGGCGCTGCCGGTACTTGCGCTGTTCCTGCTCGTGGTAGTCGAGCGCTTCGTGGTGCTCTCGTGACCTGCCGGGAAATCGGCCGAGCCCGATCGATGAAGGAGAGAGAGATGCAGCTTGCGACCGCGCCACCGGGTGCCAGACGGTCGCCGGTGTCGGCTGACCGCACGGTTCCCGCGCTGACCTTCAAGATCGGCCAGTATCCGGTGCATTCCGGCGGGGTCGGCGCGATCCGGACGCTCGGGCGCCTCGGCGTGCCGGTGTACGCGGTCACCGAGCCCGGACTGGTGCCCGCCGCGGCGTCCCGGTATTGCTCGGGCCGCTTTGTCTGGCGTGCCACCGGCCGCGAGGATCCCGACCAGCTGGCCGCGCGGCTGATGGCCGTCGGCCGCCGGATCGGACGGCCGAGCGTCATCGTGCCGCTGGACGATGAGGCAGCCGTCCTCGTCGCGGAACACGCTGCTGACCTGGCGGAGTACTTCCTGTTCCCGCGGGTGCCTGCCGGGCTGCCGCGGCAGCTGGCCAGCAAGCCCGGCCTGTTCAGGCTGTGCAGATCGCATGGCGTTCCGGCGCCCGCCTCGGTCGTCCCGGCGACCTCGGCTGAGCTGGCCGACTTCGCCGCTAAGGCCGCCTTTCCCGTGGTCGCCAAGAACGCGGAGCCGTGGGAACGCCGCCGCCGTCCTGTGGTGCCCGGCACCACGGTGCTGCGCGGACCCGAGCAGCTGCTCGGCCTGCTCCGGCCGGACGGCGGGCCGCCGGGCGTGATCCTGCAGGAGTACCTGCCGCCAGAGCACTCGCAGGACTGGATCGTGCACCTGTACAGCGATGCGGAGACCAGCTGCGTCGCGCTTTACACCGGGCTGAAGGTCCGCTCGTGGCCGCCTCAGGCCGGGGTGACCGCCTGTGCGCGGGTGCTGGCCAATCCGGATCTTGCCGCGATCACTGAGCGGTTCTGCAAGGAGATCGGCTTTCGCGGCATCGCCGATCTCGACTGGCGGCTCGATCTGCGTGACGGCCAGTACAAGCTCGTGGACTTCAATCCGCGGGCCGGCAACCAGTTCCGGCTGTTCGAGTCCGAGGCCGGAGTCGATGTCGTGCGCGCCCAGCATCTTGATCTCACTGGCCGGGCGGTGCCGGGCGGGGCCGCGATCAGCGGGCGCCAGATCGTGGTCGAGCACATCGATGTCGCCGCGAAGCTGGCCTACGCCAGGCTGCGCCGCCGGGCCCGGCTGGCCGAGCCTGCCCGGCTGGCCGAGCCTGGCCAGCCTGCCCAGCTGGCGCATCCGGCCAGGCCGGTCCGGTGCGCGCGGCCCGCCCAGTCCGCGCGGCAGAGCCTGGCCGACCGGGCACCCCCGAGGCCGACGTCTACCGAGTTCGCCTGGCTGGCGGCCGACGACCCCGGCCCGTTCCTGGTGATGCTCTGCCGCCTGGCCGGTCCGGCCGCCGCAAGTCTGAGCCGAGTCTTCCGCCCGCTGGCGCGGGCCAGCCGATCGAGGAGTGATGCACAGTGCTAAGAGATTCCAGCGAGCAGGTCGTCGTCATCGGCGCGGGTCCATACGGGCTGGCGACGGCCGCGCACCTGCGGGCCGCGGGAATGCCGGTGCGGGTCTTCGGCCGGGTGATGTCCAGCTGGGCCGAGCAGATGCCAGCCGGCATGTACCTGAAGTCCACCCCGACCGCGTCGAGCATCGCCGCGCCGATCGACGGATTCACGCTGGCCGACTTCCTCGCCAGCGAGGGACTGGCGCCGCTGGCGGAGAACGAGCAGGTGCCGGTGGAGCTGTTCGTCCGCTACGGCCGGTGGTTCGCCAGGCACCTGGTCCCCTACGTCGAGCCAGAGCAGGTGCACCGGGTCGATATGGCCGGCCGGAAGTTCAGGCTCACGCTTGACTCCGGCGCGCAGGTGCAGGCGGGCCAGGTGGTGCTGGCGGTCGGGCTCGGCGCGATGGCCGCCATCCCGCCCGAGCTGGCGGCTGCCGCGCCAGCTGGCCCGTCGCCGGCCGCGGCGGTCTCGCACAGCTCGCAGCACTATGATTTCTCCCGCTATGCCGGGACTGAGGTCGCGGTGGTCGGTGCCGGGCAGTCCGCTCTGGAGACCGCGGCGCTGCTGCACGAGGCCGGCGCCGGGGTCACCGTGCTGGCCAGGGATCAGGTGCGGTTCGGACTGCCGCCCAGGCCGCCGGCCCAGGGCGCGGGCAGGCTGCTGCCCCGCGCGAACTCACCGCTCGGCCCGACCTGGCGGATCTATCCGTTCAGTCACGCCCCGGCGCTGTTCAGGTACCTTCCCGACCGGACCAGGCTGCACCTGGCGCGCACCGTTCTTGGCCCGCTCGGCGCCTGGTGGCTGCGGGACCGGGTGGCCGGCCGGGTGCCGATCCGCCAGTTCGGGCAGTTCATGCGGGTGCGGGCGGATGACGGCGGTGTCCGCCTGACGCTGGCGTCCAGCGGGGGAGAGCTGTCCGAGCTCACCGTCGATCACGTCATCGCCGGCACCGGCTACCAGGTTGACCTGCGCAGGCTGGAGTTCATCGCGCCTGAGCTAAGGCGGGCGGTGCGGGTCCTGGCCGGCTGGCCGCGCCTGACAGCGGAGTTCGAGTCGTCCGTTCCCGGACTGTACTTCGTCGGCGCCGAGGCCGCGGCCACGTTCGGCCCGCTGATGCGCTTCGTCTGCGGTTCGCGGTTCGCGGCCCGCAGGGTGAGTGCCTCGGTGGCCGGCCAGGCCACGCGGCTCGCCGCGGCGTCGGACGTCCGGTGGCCGGCGCCCAGCAAGCTCTGAGGAGAAACCAATGCAGATCTCGATTGTCCGCACCTGGGATCTAGGCAGCACTGAGATCACCGCATGGCATGACATGCAGCGCCAGACCCCGGCCCTGGCCAATCCGTTCCTGAGCCCGGAGTTCGCTATGGCGGTCGGCAAGGTCCGCCCGGAGGCCAGGGTGGCCGTGCTGGCCGATGGCGCGGAGCTGAGCGGATTCTTCCCGTTCGAGCGGCGCAGGTCGGGCGTCGGAGTGCCGGTCGGCGCGGGTCTCACCGACTGCCAGGGACTCGTGCACTCACCAGGCGCTCAGTGGGATCCTCGCGAGCTGCTCAGGGCGTGCGGGGTCTCGGTCTGGCGGTTCGATCACCTGGTCGCCGGCCAGCGCCCGTTCGAGCGGTACGCGACGGCGACCGCCGCGTCGCCGGTGATCGATCTGACCGATGGCTTCGCCGCCTACTCTGACCGCCTGCGGGCCAGATCGCCGCAGGTCGACCGGGACGTTGCCCGCAAATCACGCAAGCTGGAGCGAGAGGTGGGCGAACTGCGGTTCGTGCCTGACTCCCGTGACCTGAGCGACCTGCGCTCGCTGATGGGCTGGAAGTCGGACCAGTACCGGCGGACCGGCCGCCGCGACCGGTTCGACCAGCCGTGGATCGTCGACCTGGTCGAGGACCTGCTGAGCAGCCACGGCGGTGCGTTCAGCGGGCTGCTGTCCATGCTTTACGTCGCCGACAAGCCGGCTGCCGGGCATTTCGGCGTCAGGTACGGCGACGTTCTCGGGCACTGGTTTCCGGCCTACGATTCCAGCCTCGGCCGGTACTCGCCAGGCATGATCCAGCACCTGCGGATGATCGAGGAGTCTGCCGCGCTCGGCGTCCGCTCGATCGACCTGGGCAAGGGCGCCAAACGGTACAAGGAGCAGCTGAAGAGCTACGACCTGACCGTGGCTGAGGGCATCGTGACCGGCTCGTCGGCGCGCGCCGCCGTGCACCGCGCCGCGCACGGGCCAGCGCGCTGGGCGGTGCGCCAGATCCGGGCGCATCGCGGCCTGTTCGCCGCCGCCGACCAGGTACTTAAGCGATACGGCCGGTTGCGTGTCGCGCTCAAGCCGGCGCGGTAGTTCCGCCGCGCCGCAGACGGCCCGGCCGGGTCCCCCCCGGACCGGCCGGGTTCCCCCGCAGGGCAGCCCAGGTCAGGGCGGGCACCCTGCAGGGCAGGCCCCCCAGCGGGCAGGGCCCCCAGGCCCGGCCGGTTCCCCGCCCGGCCGGGTCCCTGCCCGGCTCTTCCCAGCTCACCTGGGTTCCGGCCGGCCAGGTTCCGGCCGGCCAGGTTCCGGCCGGGCAGGTTCCGGCCGGGCAGGTTCCCGCCGCCCAGGTTCCCGCCCGCTGCCGCGCACCCGCCAGCGGCGTTCCCCGCATGCGGGGAACGCCCGTACCGCGTACCGCCGGCCGTCTTTCCCGGCCGCCCCGTGCCCGCCGACCGGGTTCCGGCCCGGACCTCTATCCTTGACAGGCATGCGGGCATGGGTGATCCATCAGCCCGGTCCGATGAGCAGCGGGCCGCTTCGGCTGACTGACCGTCCGGTCCCGGATCCGGGACATGGCGAGCTGCTGATCAAGGTGCGCTGCTGCGGCGTCTGCCGTACCGACCTGCACCTGGCCGAAGGTGATCTCAAGCCGCGCAGGCCAGATGTGACCCCCGGTCATGAGGTGGTCGGCGAGGTGGTCACCGCCGGACCAGGGGCGGTCAGATTCGGTACCGGGGACCGCGTCGGCGTGGCCTGGCTGGCCGGAACGGACGGCTCATGCCCCTACTGCCGGCGAGGTAACGAGAACCTGTGCCCGCGCTCCGTCTACACCGGCTGGGATCGGGACGGCGGCTATGCCGAGTACCTGGTGGCGGCGGACGCCTACGTGCATCCGCTTCCCTCCGGTTTCAGCGACGCCGAGCTTGCGCCGCTGCTATGCGCCGGGATCATCGGCTACCGCGCGCTGCGGCTGGCCGAGCTGCCGCCGGGAGGCAGGCTAGGGATTTACGGTTTCGGCGGATCCGCGCACCTGGCCGCGCAGGTCGCCATGGCAGGCGGCGCGGCGGTGCACGTCTTCACCAGAGCGCCAGCGGCGCGCGAGCTGGCCATCGAGCTTGGCGCGCGGTCCGCGCAGGACTCGTTCGACGCGACGCCGGAGCCGCTCGACTCCGCGATCATCTTCGCCCCGGCCGGCGAGCTGGTGCCGGCCGCGCTCCGCAATCTCGATCGCGGCGGAACGCTGGCCATCGCAGGCATCCACCTCTCCGATATCCCGGCGCTGAGCTACTCAGACGACCTGTTCCAGGAACGGAAGCTGCGCAGTGTCACCGCGAACACGCGCGGCGACGCCGAGGAGTTCCTGCGCCTGGCCGAGCGGCTCCGGCTGCGGGTGACCGTGACCCCGTACCCGCTCGACCACGCCGACCAGGCGCTGGCCGACCTGGCCGCCGACCGGATCACCGGTGCCGCCGTCCTGACGGTCTCCTAGCCCGCCCGACTACCGATCGGTCGGGGCGCAGCGCCGGCCGGCCAGCGGCCGTCGCTCGCTGACCAGCGTGAACTGGTCCAGACCGCGCTCAGGCCGCCAGCCAGGCGAGCGCGCGCAATGCGGCGGGGAACACTTCGGCGGGCGGCGTCACCAGCCCGGCGCCGACCTGCCCGGTGCCCGCCACCTGCCCGGCCATGCCGGTGTTGATCTGCGGCAGTATTCCGGTGCGCACGACCAGGGTGACGTCGATCCCGACCGGCGTGCCGCGGAACTCCAGCGCGGGAATCTGGAGCAGCGGATGCTCGGCGAGCGTGATCTCGTACATCCGGCGCGTGCTGGCCAGCGCCGCCGAGACAGTCCCGCCGACCAGCCGCACGATCGCCGGAGCCGCCGCCATCGCGAAGCCGCCCAGCCCGGCGGTCTCGGTGATGGCCGAGTCCCCGATGTCGGGGTTCGCGTCGGCCGGCCCGTAGCCGCCGAGGAACAGCCCGTCAGGCACCAGCGCCGGCCCGGTGAACCACTGGTTTCCGGTACCGGAAACCTGGATGCCGAAGTCGGTGCCGTTCCTTGCCATCGCGACGACCATGGTCGATCCAGCGACGTCGCGCGCCGCGTCCAGCGCCAGCTTGCAGGCCGGCATCGCCAGGTTGAGGAAGAAGTGATCGTTCCCGGCCACGAACCGGGCGGCCTGCGCGATGTCCGACGCGGCGAAGCCGGACTCGACCATCGACGGCAGCAGGTCCCGCAGCAGCATCAGCGTCCCGGCCCGGTTCCGGTTGTGTGCCTCGTCCCCCATCTGCACCATCTGGGTGAGAATGGCGGTCACGTCGACCGGGCCGTGCCGGCGGACCGCGGCCTGCAGCAGCGGGCCGAGCACAGCCGACATCCACCGCAGCCGCTCGATCACGTCGGCTGAGTAGGCGCCGTACCGCAGCACCTTGCCGAGGCCCTCGTTGAGTGAGCAGTACGCCCGCTGCCCGGTCGCCTGATCTTCGAGCACGAAGACCCACATCGACGGCGAGACGACCCCAGCCATCGGACCCACCGACTCGTGATGATGACAAGGATCGAGGCAGAAATCTCCCCGTGCCGCCATGTCGGCCGCCTGCTCGGCGTCCCGCGATATGCCCTCGAAGACCGCCGCGCCCATCAGCGCGCCGCGCAGCGGTCCCGACGCCCGCTCCCAGCTGATCGGCGGCCCGGCGTGCAGGAAGTCGCCCGGCCGCAGGCCAAGCGCCGGCCCGGCGGCCACCACGTCCACCAGATGCGCTCGGACCCCGAGCATCCGCCGGATGGCCTCGGCATTGGCCGCGGTCCGGCGCGGGTCGGCCAGCACGGCGGCCAGGTCGCCCTGCGTGCCGGGCATCGGCGGCGCCCAGTCGACCCGGCTCACCAGCGCGGCCTGCCGTTCGGCGGCCTCGGCGAGCAGCCCGATCCCGGCGGCGATGACATGCGGCTGGCGGCGAAGCAGTTCCGTCATGACCCGCTCCCTGCCTGATACCGGCCGCCTGGGGTGGCCTGGTCGTCTGATTCGGGCCTGCTGTGCGTCGGGGGCTGGCCGGCTGGGGTGGCCTGGCCGCCTCGGTCGGGCGGGATGCCTTCGATCAGGTCGCATGCGAACCTCGCGGCCTGGGCGTTCGACGCGAAGACGTGCGCGCCGGCTTGCTGCAGCGCCAGAGCCTGGCTGACCAGCCCTTGCGGGTCTGATCTGGCGCCGATCAGCGAGACAACCACCGCCAGGTCGCGGGCACCGGGCTGGTTCAGGCCGGGTGGTGAGGTGCTCGGCTGGATGGCGCCGGGCGGGGCGGCCAGTCGGCTCGCTGGTCCGTGCTGGCTCACCCGGGTGCGGCGGCTCGCCAGGGCGGCCGCGATCGCCGGGCCGAGTTCGGCGGCCGGATCGGGGTGGGCGCCGTGGCCGAGCACGACGTCAAGCAGGATCACGGCGGTGGCCGGGTCGGCGGCCTCGGCCGCGAGCCGGTCAAGCCGCAGCGTCTGGTCGATCATCGGGTGCGGCCGCCCGGCCGTCAGCTCGTCGTCGCCGAAGTCGATCATCGCATGCCCGGCGGCGGGCGACAGCGGGTTGAGCAGCCACGATGGGCGGAGCGGTATGTTCGAGCGAATCTCGCCCAGCCGGCTCGCGGCGATCACCATTGCCTCATCGCAGAGCGTTCCGCCGGCGAACAGGCCGCGCAGCGCACCGGCCGCCCGCTGCTGACCGGCGCCTGACCCTCCCGGACCTGTGCCGTTGCCGTTGCCGGGTCCGATGACGGTACCGGAGTCTTTGGCGATGACCGGCCGCGGATGAACTTCGCCCGCCCGGCCGCCTTGGCTGCCGCCCGGTTGGCTGGCCGGGCCGCTGCCTGGCTGGCCGCCTGGGGTGCCGCCTGCTTGGCTGGCCGGGACCCCGCCCGGCTGGCTGGCCGGCCCGCTGCCCGGTTGGCTGGTCGGGCCGCTGCCTGGCTGGCCGCCTGTGGTGTCGTCTGCTTGGCTGGCCGGCCCGCCGCCCGGTTGGCTGGCAGGATCGTCCGGAACGGCGACGACCGCCGGCCAGCGCGGCCAGTCTGGTACGGGCTGGCCGATCGCCCGGAGCGCCGCCTCGGCCGCCGCGGTGAGGTCTGGCTGACCGGGACCGATCATCGCGAACTGCACCGGCGTGGCCAGCGTGCTCGCGAAGGCCCGCAGCCGGGCCGCGACCTCGCTGGCCGGCGGCTTGGACAGCAGCACGATCAGGCTGGTCGCCGGGTCC
>DATNIU010000203.1:0-4137 GCA_035604275.1 Streptosporangiaceae bacterium
GCAGCGACGCCTCGACGGCGGCGGGGTTGATGCCGCCCACGTAGTAGTTGAGGACGATCCCCCCGAACACGCGGATGCCGGAGATGACCCGCTGCACCAGGTACGCGCGCGACACCGTGTTCTCGTGGTGGCACTTGAGCAAGATAGCCTTCATGCCCGCGTCGCGGGCCGCCCGGACGATGTCGAAGTCGTCGGCCAGCCGGGGAAACAGGTCGGGGAACGGATGGCAGTGCAGGTCCACCGCGCCGGTCACGTCCACGAGGGGCCCGCCGTACGTTCGCTTGGTCATGTCTCCTCCGGTTCTCACTGTGGGTGTCCGCGGGTTGTTACGTCAATATCTGCCGGCAGCGGGCCGCCCCTGTCGGCAACTGCTGCCCGCTACCGCTGGCGTCCGGTGAACAGCACGGCCACGCGGTCATGGTCGCCAATCTCACCCGAACGCCGCAGCTCGGGCAGTCCGGCCAGGCCCGACGATCCGGTGGGGTCGACCTCCTCAGAATTCGGTGATGACGGAGAATCCGAGCGTCTCGTAGGAGTCCATCGCGGCCAGGACCGCGCTGGCCTGCTCCAGCGGGAGCGTCTGGCCGACGATCCTGGCCGGCTGCAGGACCCCGGTCTCGACCAGCCCGAGCAGCCGGGGGTAGTCCACGTGCGGGTTCCCGACGCTCCCGGCGATCTCGATCTCGGCCTCGATGATGTGGTCGAGCGGGATCCGCACATAGCCCCGCTCGGCCTGGCTGGTCAGGCCGACCTGGACCAGCCTGCCGCCCTTGCGCAGCGACAGCACGGCCGACTCGACGAGCGAGGCGGCCCCGAGGCCGCCGATCGCCAGGTCGGCGCCGCCGCCGGTGAGGTCCCTGATGGCCGCCACGGCGTCCTGCGTCCCGGCGTTGATCGCGTGCCGCGCGCCCTCGGCCAGGGCCTTCTCGAGCTTGGCGTCGGCCAGGTCGACCGCGATGACCCGGCCGCCGAGCGCGGCGGCGATCTGCACCGCCGACAGGCCGATGCCGCCCGCCCCGTGCACCGCGACCCACTGGCCCGCGGTCAGCCGGCCCTGCCGGGTCACGGCGTGGAAGGCCGTCATGTAGCGGCAGCCGATCGCCGCCGCGGACAGCGCGTCGATGCTGTCCGGCAGGGCGATGCAGTTGAAGTCGGCGTTGCGGATGGCCGCGTACCGCGCGTAGCCGCCGTCGTGGGTCAGGCCGAGGAACTCCATGTCATCGCAGAGGTTGGACCGGCCGCTGCGGCAGTAGCCGCACCGCCCGCACGACTCGTGGAACGGCGTGGTCACCCGGTCCCCCGAGTGGACCCCAGACACGCCGGGGCCGATCGCCACCACCGTTCCGCCCAGCTCGTGCCCCATCACCAGGGGCAGCGTCGGGGTCAGGCCGACCCAGTCCCAGTCACCGTTCCACACGTGCCAGTCGGTCCGGCAGATGCCCTCCGCCTCGACCTCGATGACCACCTCACCGGGCCCCGGCGCCGGATCGGGCAGATCGGCCAGTTCCAGCGGCTTACGGCGCTCGACCAGTCTCGCAGCTTTCACGCGGGCACCTCCGGTTCCCTGGTCCCTGACCCGCGCCCGTCCAGCAGCCCGAGGACCCGCTCGGGGGTCATCGGCAGCTGGGCCGGGCGGACGCCGATCGCGTCGTGGATCGCGCTGGCGATGGCGGCGGCGACGTTCCCGATGGGCGGCTCGCCGATCCCGCGCGCCCCGAGCGGGCCCTTGCCCTCGCCGCTCTCGACGATGTCGACGAGCACGTCGGGGAAGTCCTGCGCGTTCGGGATCAGGTAGTTGGCGAACAGGGCCGCCTGCACGTAGCCGTCCTCGATGCCCATGTCCTCGGTCAGGGCGTAGCCGAGACCCTGCATCGCGCCGCCCTGGATCTGCCCTTCCACGCGCATCGGGTTGATGGCCCGGCCGACGTCGTGGCAGGCGGCGTAGCGCAGCACCGTGACCTGCCCGGTCTTGGTATCGACCTCGACGTCAGCCGCGTGCGTCCCGTAGGTGTAGTCGGGGAAGGTGTCGCCCTGCCCGGCGCGCGGGTCGAACGAGCCGGCCTCCGCCCGCCAGGTCGACAGGTGCGCCGTGCTGACGGCCCGCCGGTCGCAGGCCACGGCCAGCTCGGCCAGGGTGATGCTCACCCCGTTGTCCGCCGCGCTCGGCCGGACCCGGCCGTCCGCGAACTCCAGCTCGTCGGGCCGGACGCCGAGCAGGTCGGCCGCCACCGGCGCCATCCGCTCGCGCAGTTCGAGCGCCGCGTGCAGCACCGCGTTCCCCGACATGTACAGCTGGCGGGTCGCGAACGTGCCGCCGGCCGGCGGGTTCAGCGCGCTGTCGCCGATATAGATGCTTATGTCGTCCAGCGGCGCGCCCAGCACCTCCGCGGCGATCTGGCACAGGCTGGCGGCCTGCCCGGCGCCGAGATCGGTGACGCCGGACCGGATCAGCAGCGTCCCGTCGGCCTGCAGGCTGAGCCAGGCCGAGGCACGGTCACGGAACCAGATGGTCCGCCCGTACGGCTGCCGGTTGCAGCCGAGGCCGCGGCCGACCAATTTCCCCGGCCCGGACGGCCGGGGCGGCTCGCCGAGCAGGGCGAGCGCGCGGTGCATGGTCTCGGCGACCGCCACGCAGGTGTCGAGCCGCTCACCGGTCGGCAGCAGGTCACCCTTGGCCAGGAAGTTGCGCTCGCGCACCTGCGTGCGGGACAGGCCGAGGCGCTCGGCGAGCAGGTCCATCTGCGCCTCGTACCCCAGCGTGACCTGCATGGCGCCGAACCCGCGGAACGCGCTGGCCGGCACGTTGTTCGTGAACACGGCGCGGGAGGTGATGCTCGCGTCGGGCACCCGGTACGGCCCGCACGCGCAGGCCGCCCCGGCGAACAGCACCCGCGGCGACAGGTTGGGGTAGGCCCCGGCGTCGCCGGTGATCTCCACCTGCTGCGCGGTGATTGTGCCGTCGGCGCGCGCGCCGGTCTTGTACCGCATGAGGAACGGGTGCCGCTTGGTGCTGGCCACCAGCGACTCCTGCCGGTCCCAGATCATCCGGACCGGCCGGCGGGTGTGCCAGACGAGCAGCGCCAGGTACGGCTCGACGGTCATGTCCTCCTTGCCGCCGAAGCCGCCCCCCATGTACGCGGCGATCACCCGGACCTTGCTCTGCGGCAGCCCGATGATCCGCGCGATGGCGGCGGCGTGCTCGATGACCTGGGTGGACACGCGCAGCGTGAGGACGCCGTTTTCCAGCCAGCCAACCCCCGCCTCGGGTTCGAGGTAGGCGTGCTCGACGTGCTGGCTCCGGTACTCGCCCTCCACCACCACGTCGGCGGCCGCCAGCGCCGCGGCGACGTCCCCGCACCTGATCTGCCAGGTGACCAGCGTGTTGCCGACTTCGTGCACCCGCGGCGAGTCCGCGGCGAGGGCCGAGGTGACGTCGAAGACGCCGGGCAGCTCCTCGTAGTCGACGGCCACCAGCTCCGCCGCCGCGTCGGCGATCTGCCGGGTCGCGGCGGCCACGATCGCCACCGGCTCGCCCGCGTACCGGACGCGGTCCTGCGCCAGCACCGGCATCGTCACCTCGAGCTCGGCCAGCCCGCCGCTGGCCATCTCCACGATCGCGTTGCTCGGCACGTCGGCCGCAGTGAGCACCGCGGCCACCCCGGGCAGCGCCCGGGCCGCGCTGACGTCGATGGCGGTGATCCGGGCGCTGGGCACCGGGCTGCGGACCACCCGGCCGTGCAGCATGCCGGGCAGCCGCCAGTCGGCCGCGTAGTGCAGCGACCCCTTGACCTTGTCGACGAAGTCGTGGTGGGCGGGCGAGGTGCCGACCACCCGGTACCGGCCGGCGTGCCGCGGCTCGACGGTGGTCATGGCACGGCCACCCCCGGCGGGCGCTCGGCCGCAGAATCGGACACCGCGCCGGAAACCGCCGCGCTAGCGTATTCCTCGACCGCGTCGAGGATCTTGGTGTAGCCGGTGCACCGGCACAGGTTGCCAACCAGTGCGTACCTGATTTCCTCCCGGCTCGGCCTGGGCTGCCGGCGGACCAGGTCCAGCGAGGTCAGGATCATGCCTGGCGTGCAGAACCCGCACTGGGCGGCGCCATGACGCAGGAAGCATTCCTGCAGCGGGTGCATG
>DATNIU010000204.1:0-20132 GCA_035604275.1 Streptosporangiaceae bacterium
CGCCATCGGCACGCACCGCCCTGGACGATCGGGCCGCCGTCGCAGTCTTGGCCAGCGCCCCTCAGCGCAAGCCGACAGAACGGCCTCCCGAGTCGGGTGCTGGCAGGCCAACCTTGGCAAATGACCGGCGAGTAACACGAGCAACAAAGGCAGCGCCGACAGCCGTCATGGCTATAGCTATGACCGCTGTTATGGCCGCCGCCGCCCGGGTGGCCCCGCACCGCCGCCGCCCGGCTGGCCCCGGCATCATCACCACCCGGATCACCACCCGGCTGACACCTGCACCGCCACCCGGCTGGCCCTACCGTCACCACCGCCGCCGCCCTCTGGCCCCGGCACCACCACCCGGCTGGCCCTGCCACCGCCCGGGACTGAGCGGGGCCGCTCTTCGTCCATTCTGCTGACGTGAGCCGGTCAGCTCCCCGTCGGCCGTCTGCCGCGACTTGGCGCAAAGGTAAGCAAACAGTCCTCTTGACATCTCACAATGAGCCATCTAACGTCACGAAAGGTGCACTTTGTGCATGGTTTCCAAGCGCGAAAGCTCCGTAAGGGAGGTGGCAGGAGGATGTTCCTTTCCCCCGGCGCGCTGTAAGGACAATTAATCTGCAACTGATCGAGCGATGTCAGCGGGCAGCGAGAGCTTTCCGCTGACATCGCTGCGTCGTTCCGGGAATGAAAGACCCTGTGCGCGTCCTGGCCCGTGCCACAGCGGACAGCTCACTTGACATCCCGCGAAATATGATCTAATATCTTAAACGATGCATTGTGTGCATTATCACCTGATAGCGCGCCGACGGAGGTGACAGGTTGAGGACCAACATCGGGTCAAGCGGTCGGCTGTAGCGCCGCCAACGTATAGCTGATCGATGAACCGCGCCAGGGGACAGCAACGCCGTCCCCTGGCTCTGAAGAGTCCCGACCGGGCCGGTACGGGCCGGAGGCGGCGCGGGCCGGGCGGTCGCGCCGTCAGGTCAGGTGGCCGGCCCGGAATGATGCAAAGTGCCACACCAATGCCGATTCTTCCCACGCGCATTCGCCTGCAACACGCGCCAGGCGACATTCGCCGGGCGCCCCCAGCCGGGGTACGGGGTAAACAGAACCTTGCCCTTGACATCATTCAATTGGCCGATCTAACGTCACGAAAGATGCACTTTGTGCATGGTTGGGCCGATAGCCCTGCAAGGGAGGTGACAGATGAAGACGATTAGCCAGTCCAGCGGCAGGCTCTAGTCCCCTTCAGGTAGTTGATCGACAGGCCGGGTCAGGGGACCGGGAGACCGTCCCCTGACATCGGTTGCAGGATTCGTGGCGCGACGAGCTAGCCGCCGGAGGCCGCCTGACACGCGGGCCCCCAGCCGCCGGACACGCGGGGCCCAGCCGCCAGACGCACGGACCTTCGCTTCGGACATCCCAGGCATATCGCCCGGACATAACGGGCGTTGCACCGGTATCAGCTTCTTCACTCCTGCTTCGGTTGCGACCGTAACGCCTCTGAACTCGGCCGGATACGCCTATGCTTGGCGGGCAACTGCGATCTGCGGGAGACGTGTGATCGCAGAGCGCGTTCAGGCGAGCGCCTCGGAATGCCGTTGCGCTCGAAGGCATCCGCCTCGGTGGCTCAGCCCGCTACAGCGATCGAGACCGCGGAGCACTTTCGGGGTGGCAGGCGCTGTTACGGCTGCTCACGAGGAGGATGATCTGGTTTGTCGAGCGCAAGGTCATCGGCGTTCCGAAGCAGAGGGGAGCGCGAGGCGGGCGAGTCGGCCAAGGGGATCACGAACTCCGTTGCGTGGTCTCGCGTCCCGGCGCCTCCTGCCACCAGGTGCGCATGGTGCGATCACCCGTTTGACGGCACCGAGGAACACCGCGCCGGAAGGGTTCGGTGCGCCCGGTGCGGCGTCGCGACGACGTCACCCTGGCCGAGCGAGGAGCATCTGAACGAGGCTTACGGGGCCTGGTACCGCCCGGACAGCGGCCGGTTCGCCGGCCTCGGGGACACAGTCCTCCGCCGGACGCGCGGAGCGCTGGCCAGGCGCCTGCACCCGATACTGCCGCCAGGTCCGGTCCTCGACGTCGGGGCCGGCGACGGGACCCTCGTCGAGGCTTTCACCCGTCACGGTCGCGAGGCCGTTGGTCTTGAGCCTTACGGGTCGGGACCGTACATCCGCAATGCCGAGATCGAGGAGATGGGCGGGAACTGGGCGGCGGTCATCTTCTGGCACTCGCTCGAGCACCTCCGCCAGCCAGCCAGCGCGCTGAGCCACGCCGCGAGCCTCCTGGTGCCCGGCGGAATGCTTGTGGTCGCCGTGCCGAACGCGACGAGCATTCAGGCCCGGGCGTTCGGGGATCGATGGCTCGCCCTTGACCTGCCTCGCCATCTCGTTCACCTGAGCCCGGCGCCGTTGCTGTCCAAGATCGAGACTCTCGGACTCCGGGTCGAGCGGGTGAGCTACCTGCGCGGAGGTCAGGTCGTCTTCGGCTGGGTGCACGGCCTGGTCGGCCGGCTGCCGGGGCAGCCCGATCTCTACGACGTCATCCGGCGCGGCGATGCGCGCAGGACCGCGCAGGGTCCGGCCCGCCGCCTCGGCACGCTCGCCGCCGCAGCGGTCGCAGTTCCGGTAGCCCTGGCGGGGACCGCAGTCGAAGTGGCGGCGCGTGCGGGAGGCACCATATACGTGCAGGCACGGCGCGGGCCGGCGCCGGAGCAGACCGAAGCGCCGTGAGTCACTCCGGTTAGCTCGCGCCGCGCCGGAACAGGCCACGGGCTGGCCGGCCCGACGACGCGACGCGCAGGAACGTGGTCCGGGCGCGGTCCGACCGGGTGGTGCCGGCGCTGTATTAGACTCCCGCACGTGGCAATCGCCCCCACGTACCCCAATAATCCGGCGCCCGCGAGAGCACGTTCGCGGGCGCCGGGTCCTGATGCCCGGCCGCCGCCGGGCCATCGCTCACGGTGCCTAAAGCATGTCGACGTCATCTGACCCGGAAAGCTCGCTCCGTCCTGCCGCGCGCCAGGACGGGCCGGCGGCGGACTGCCCCCCGGCGGCGGACTGTCCCCCGGCGTCGGGCGATCAGCTTGGCGAGCGAGACAGCGAGCGCGCTGGCGCCGCGAGGAGGCATCGCATGAGCGTCACGAACCTGGCATTGGTGCTGTTCTCCGTGAGCACCGCTGCCGTCGCGCAGGTCATGCTCAAGCACGGCATGCAGATGGCATCGGCACGGGCCGCCGCCGGCCGCTCGCTGCCAGTGGCCGCGGCAACCTCGCCGTGGGTGCTGCTCGGCCTCGCAGTCTTCGGCATCTCCGCGATAGCCTGGCTGACCACGCTGTCACGGGTGCCGCTGAGCGTCGCCTATCCGTTCAACGCCGTCGGCTACCTCGGGATCCTGCTGGCGAGCATCCTCGTCCTGCACGAACGCGCCAACGCGGCAACCTGGATAGGTTCACTCCTGGTCGTGTCCGGGCTGATCCTGGTGGTCCTGGCCCGGCCGTAGCGGCACGTCGCCGCCCTGCCGGGCAGATCCGGCCGGGCAGATCCGGCCGGGCAGATCCGGCCGGGCAGATCCGGCCGGGCAGATCCGCCCGGCAGGGCGGCGGCCTGGCTCAGATGGCCCGCTCAAGCGGCCGCAGGCGGATGCCGGCCGCGGCCCGCCGGTGCGAGTGCTTCTTCGGAGGCAGCGGGGGCTTGAGCTTTCTAAGCAGATTCGTCCGGTATATCAGGATCAAGCGGCCAGCCACCCGGGCCGTCGCCACCGGCGGTCCCAGGTAGTGCCTGACGGCGGCGATCGTGAGATTGCCGTGGGCATATGTGTGGGCCGGGTCGGCGATCACGAAGGTCGCATCGTGGGCGGACGGCTTGTACCACTCCGGTTTCGTCTCCCAGTGGCCCGGGGTGAGACGGCGGAACGCCCTGACCGCGCGCACCTGAACGTGGTTGCCTGACTGCACGGTGACCGCGGACGCATCCCAGTAGCCGGCGATGCCGTAGCTGAGCCCGTGGGCCTCGAGCCAGGCGGCAAGCGGCACCGCAGGCGGCGTCGCGGGAGGCCGGATGGCCGCAGCGGTCAGCGGCAGCAGCAGGGCAAGGACGGCCGCCGCGAGCGCGATCCGCGCCCGGGCCAGGCTGGCGATGCTGCCCGGCACCAGCCGGGCCGCGAGCACCGCGCCGCAGGGCAGGATCGCCACCATCTCACGCGCGTTGCGCGGCCCAGGGATCGTGGAGATCACGTAAATGGCGATGTTCACCACGATCGCGACGCAGACGAGCTGCTCGGCCCTGGTCGCGGTACCCCAGGTCCACATTGCCCGCGCGAAGCCGATGATGGCTGCCAGCAGGCAGACCAGCCCGAGTGCGGCGCCCGCGACGGCCAGCGCGGTGACCGGCGCGGTGACCATCATCCCGAAGAGGGTGCGGATGGCCCGCAGGGCCAGCCCGGCATGCCTGAGCCACCGGTCCGGCAGCGAGATACGGGTCCGCGGCCGGATCATCGAGTAGGCGCCGAGATGCCGCATCGCCGCCCGGATCAGCGACGCCAGCGGCACGGACACGGCGGCGGCCACCCAGATCGCCGCGTCGCCGGTGCGGATCTTCCTGGCCGCCAGGACGTGATAGGCGCACACCACGAGGACCGCGGGCACGGCAACATACAGCACGGTGGCGTCGCCGACCTGACCGGCGCACAGGATCGCGCCGAGCAGCGGCGCCGTGAAGCGCCTGTCGGGCGCGCGGTCGATCAGGATGAACGAGCCGAGCATGATGGCGGAGGTCCCGAAGTGGTTGGGCGTCCCCGTCAGAATCGACACGCCCGGGAGCGTCACGAGCGGCACGGCCAGCACGGCCAGCACGGCGGCGCGGCGGGCCGCCGCGGCGAGGCCGCTGCTGCCGGCGCGGGCCAGGGACATCGCGCAGGCGGCGACGATCACGTAGGTCAGCGCGGACACCACGTGGCCGGCCACGCTGTGCAGGCCGAGCAAGGACTCGGTGATCACGTACATCGGCAGTTCGAAGGTGTAGTACGTCGCATCGCCGATGATCCAGCCGTGCAGGAGAAGGTTCCCGTGCAGCATGTCCCAGGCCTGCAGCGCGTTGTTCGCCTCGTCCGAGGTCATCGGGCCGCTCAGGGAGATCCGCAGCATCAGCGCGAACAGCGCCAGGATGCCGCCGATCCACGCTGCGACGGTCCACCAGCGGCGCGGTGCCAGGCTGGCGCCGGGACCGGCCGCGCCGGGGCGTCGCCGGATCCACGATGGCGCCCCCGCCCCTTGGGCACCAATCACCCCTGCCGCACCCGCCGGATCCGAGTGACCCGAATTCTGCTCGCAGATGTGCATATCGGGACCCTACTAGGTGCTTCGGCCTGCACAAGCTGCCGCGCGCGAACGCGAGATCACGGGCGGCAACTTCCTGGCATAGAGGTGACCGGACCCGCGGCCGGCCAGACTTCCGGCCGGCCCAATGCCGTTCGCCAGGGCAAGCTACCGCGTTCCCCGGCGAGGCTGAGCGTGATCAGGCAACCCGGCGATCCGCGCGGTCATCGGCGGTAACGTTTACCGGACACTTCATGGCATCTGGGTTGGTACATCGGCGAGATGAGTGATATGCGGCAAGCAGCGGTCCTTTCAATCGCACTGGCCGGCGGGCTGCTGAGCCTGGTGAGCGCGTGTTCTACCGCGCCGCCTCACCCCGCGCAGGCGCAAGCGCCATCGAAGCCGCGTCAGCACGCATCGCCGCGATCGTCCGCCCGGAGCCGCCCGAAGCCACGTCCCAGAAAGAGCCATCGAGCGCATCCCGCCGCCCGGTCGACTCCATCGCTGCCGCGCGACTCGTGGAGCGGCCAGTTCACCCGGTACGGCAGTTCTTCGTGGCAGAACTCGTGGGGCTACGTCTCGTCAGGCAGCTTCGGGGGAGACCGACTCGCCGCGGTGACAGACCCGTCCGCGCCTGGGCACGGCACCGTCCTGCGCGTGTACTACGGCCAGGGGTCCTCCGCTAACTCCTGCGGCAACTGCCCCAACCCCGGCGGTGCCCAGTTCTATACCGACTTTGCCCAGATGGGCCGTGCCGACCTGGCCCGGGCCAGCGTGCTTTACCTGCGCTACTTCGTGAAGTTCCAGAAAGGATTCGACTTCAGCCGGGGCGGCAAGCTGCCCGGGCTCTACGGCGGACCAGTCGGGCAGGAGAGCGGCGGCAATCACGGGCAGGCGTTCAGCACCAGGTACATGTGGCGGGACCACCCGGTCTCCGGCAGCCTGAGCACCTGCTCCGCCGCGGAACCGTGCAGCGAGGTCTACACATACTCTCCGCAGATCTCAAGCGGCTACGGCGGCGATCTGGGCGGCAGATGGAACTGGCAGGGCGACGGCCGCTGGCACATGGTCGAGCAAGAGGTGAGCCGGACCACGGGAAGCATAACGGTCTGGTACGACGGCGCCAGGGTGCTCTCGGCGCCGCGCGCGCTCGGCGATATCGCGCGAATTCCGTTCTCCGGCGTGTTCTTCTCCACGTTCTTCGGCGGCCACGATACGTCCTGGGGCCCGTCCAAGAACGAGTACGCCTACTTTGCCGACTTCGCCGTGAGCACCAGCTACATCAGCTCCGGCACCGCCGGATAGCGGCCTTCGGGCCGGCCCGGCCCGGCCGGGCCGGCGATCCGCCGCGCCCGCACCCCGGCCGATCTGGCATGATCAGGTGCGATGAGCAACTCAGGTTCCCGTCGCTTCCCCGTGACCGTCAGCCGTCTTCCGGTGATCCGCTGCCAGGTCTGCCAGCGCACCATCGCATGCAGACCCGGTCAGGCCAGTGCCGTCCTGACCGAGCATTACCGTCGCGAGCATCCCGACGTTCTCGGCGCGCCGACCCGCCGGCCCCGCTGAGCACCTGCCCGCCGAATGGGTCATGAACGCGGCCGTGACGGCGACCAGGGAGCCGCCGCCGATGCTGGGTTCGGCCGTCATGGAGCAGGTGTGGCGATGGCGACCCTAGTAATTGTCCAGGATCGCGCCTAGCACGAGACCGCCGATCATGCAGGCGCCCACGACCTCAAGAATCCGGACCCGGACGACGAGCCCGATGACCAGGACGCCCAGTCCGATGAGGAATATTCGCGGCGCCGCTTTCGGCAGCTTCCTGCTCAGGAACCCGGTCAGCCGGTCTCCCAGAACAGGAACCCAGAGGAGCCCGAGCAGAGCCACCGCGCAGGCGAGAAGCACGAGCACCGGGCGGTCCGGAAGCGGCGCCGCGACGACGTACCCGGCGTGACGGCCGAGAGTCCTCACCCGGCCAGGAAGATGCCCGGCCAATGGTCCGTCCTTCGAGCAAAGCCGCCGGTCGCGCCCAGCCGGATGTTCCCGCCGTCGCGCTCCTGCCGCCGGCACCAGGGGCGCGGGACGGCTCGGTAAGCCGGAGAGCTAGCCATGACTACGGCAGGCTCACCGGGATCGCGCCTGCAGAAACCCCGCGACGGGCAAAGAGGCCGCCGCCGAATGCCACGCCTAGCGGCTCTCGCCGCTCACCTCTGCCAGGGATGACGCCAGCAATGCCAGCCCAGCACGGCGCACATACTCGACTCCTCCCGCACCTTCCCGGCAGGCGCTCGAAGCGCGCTCATAAGGAACGCGGAGCCGGGGCCCAGCAGGGTGGCCGCGCGGCGTAGGCTGCGGTGATTACCGGGAGCTGGGCGGGACATGGAACACTCGCAACGGGCGGCCGGCTGCCGCTACTGGCCGCGAGCCGGACCTGCCGGGACGTGACGGAGGCGGTGGCATGGTGAGCCGATCCGGTGACGGCCAGGTCACCGCGGGCATGCGGCGGATGCTCTGGATCGCCGCTGGCCTGGTGCTGGTGCAGGGCAGCATCTTGCTGGCGGCGCACAACGACACGGCCCGCTATTTCAGCTGGACGATCGCCGTGCCGGTGACGGCGGCGTTCCTCGGTGCCGGCTATCTGTCCGCGGCGGTGCTCGAGTCCGCGGCGGCTCGTCAGCGTAGCTGGCAGCGGGCCAGGATCGCCGTGCCCGGCGTGCTCGCGTTCACGACGCTGACCCTCGTGGTGACCCTGGTGCACCTGGGGAAATTCCACCTGGGCGCGGCGTCGGTGCTGACCCGGGTGCTGACCTGGGGATGGCTGGCGATCTACGTCGGCGTCCCGCCGGTTCTGGCGTACCTGTGGTGGCGGCAGGCACGGGCCGCCTCGGGCGTGGCGCCGGCGGGTCCGCGCCTGCCGCCGCTGCTGCGGGCCGTCCTGGGGCTACAGGGGGCGGTGATGCTGGCTCTGGGTGTCGCGCTGCTGGCCGCGCCGGTCCCGGTGGCCAGGCTGTGGCCGTGGCCGCTGACCGCGCTGACCGGCCGTGCCGTGGGCGCCTGGCTGGCCGGGCTCGGGATCATCGCCGTCCAGTCCTGGTATGCCGATCGCCGCGAGGTCGTCGCGGTCGCCTTCCCGGCCATCGTCGTCTATGCCGCGCTCCAGCTGGCCGTGCTGGCCGGCTTCGCCCGCTCGCTGCACTGGGGTCACGCGCCGGCCTGGTGCTACCTGCTGTTCCTGGTCAGCCTGCTTGCCGTCGGCGTGGCCGGCCTGACCTCCGCATGGCAATCAGGCCGATAAGCAGGCACAGCCGACAGTCACCGGAATGCCTGGTGTTTTGGTACGACGCTTGCCGCAAAACGGACTAGCCGCCGAAAAGTCGTGCTATTGCTGACCCGGTGGTCATTGCCCACGGGAGTTCTGTTTGAGCCGGATGACCCATTGCCAAGGGCCGTAGCTGGTAAACAAGACAGTCCGCGCTCTTAGCGGTTAGATGGGTGCGTTGTCTGGCTTGATAGGGGTGGGGAAAAATGGGCGAGGATTACCCTGCTGCCGTGCCCGGGGGATTAGCGGCTGGATCGCGCCTGGCCGGCTACCTGCTGGAGGAGCAGATCGGCCAGGGCGGGATGGCGGTCGTGTTCCGCGCCCTCGATGTGCGGCTGAACCGGCAGGTGGCGCTGAAGGCCCTGACGCCGGCGCTGGCAGCGGACGAGGCGTTCCGGCAGCGGTTCATCCGAGAATCCCAGGCCGCGGCGGCGGTCGATGATCCGCACATCATCCCGGTGTTCGAGGCCGGCGACGCCTCCGGTGTGCTGTTCATCGCGATGCGCCTGGTCCGCGGCGGAGACGTCGGTACCCTGGTGCGCCAGGGCGGCCCGCTGCCACCCGGCCGCGCGGTAGCCATCATCTCGCCGGTGGCCGCCGCGCTGGACGCGGCCCACGAGGCTGGGCTGGTGCACCGGGATGTCAAGCCGGCGAACATGCTCCTGGACGCGCGGCCAGGCCGGCCCGAGCACGTCTACCTGTCCGATTTCGGGCTGAGCAAGACGGCGCTAGCGAGCAGCGGGCTGACCGGGACCGGACAGTTCCTTGGCACGCTGGACTACATCGCCCCCGAGCAGATCGAGGGCCAGCCGGTAGACGGCAGGGCCGACCAGTACGCCCTGGCGGCTGCGGCGTTCGAGCTGCTGACCGGCGCACCGCCCTTCCAGCGCCATGACGCGATGGCCGTGATGTACGCCCAGCTTTCCCAGCCACCCCCCGCGCTGACCAGCCGCCAGCCTGGATTCCCGCAGGCCGCGGACGCTGTGTTCGCCAGGGCGCTGGCCAAGTCCCCGGCAGACCGGTATCAGAGCTGCCGGGAGTTCTCCGAAGCGATGCGCGCGGCTTTCGGGATCGGCCCGTACGACTGCCGTGCCGTGCCAGGCCCGGGCATCGGCCGGCCGGCCACCGAGGTGGTGGCCGCGCCCGCAGCGGCGTCGCCCGCCAGCAATCGCGGCGGCATCCTGGCCGGCGCCGCAGCCGGGCGTTCCGGCGGTGGCAGCAGCGCGCCGACCGAAGCCGTCTGGCTCAGCCCGGTCTCCACCCGGCCCGAGGTGCCGGGCTACGTTCCGCAGCGCAGGCCCCAGCGCCATTCATTCACCTGGGCGGCGGTCATCGTCGCGATCGCCGCGCTGGCGGGCGCCGTCGCCATCGTCGTGAACAGAGCCGCGGCGCCGACACCCGAGAACCTGCTGAACCCGCGCTCCGCCGCGGCCTCTGGCAGCTGCCGCGCCCGCCCGGTCTCCGGCCATCCGAACTGGTCCGCCAGCCAGTCCAGCCGGCCGCTGCTCGAACTCGGCCGCGGCGAGCGCAACGTCACCGAGGGCATCGCCTTCAGCCCCGACGGCACGACGCTGGCCGTCAGCACGTTCGGCGGCACTACCTACCTGATCAGCGCCGCTACCGGCGGGATCAGCAGGACGCTGGCCGACCCCGGCAGCCGCGGAGTCGAGGCAGTGGCCTTCAGCTGCAACGGCAAGCTGATCGCCACCGGCGACGCCAACGGCAGCACGTACCTGTGGGACCTCGCCCCCGGCGGGCCGGCCGCCCCGCAGACCCTGACCAGCCTGGGCAGCAAGGCCATCCGCGCCGTCGCGTTCAGCCCCGACGGCACGATGCTCGCCACCGGCAGCAAAAGCGGCAGCGCCTACCTGTGGTCGGTCAGATCCGGCAGCGCGGCCAGGCTCGCCGCCACCCTCACGGCGCCGGCCGGCAGCAATATCCAGGCCGTCGCGTTCAGTCCTCGCGGCACGATGCTCGCCGCCGGAGATGCCGAGGGCAGCACCTACCTGTGGCCGGTCAGATCCGGCGCCCCGGCCGCGCCGTCCGCGATCCTGACCGACCCGGCCAGCCGAGGCGTCCAGGCGCTCGCCTTCAGCCCGAGCGGCGCCCTGCTCGCTGCCGGAGACGCGAACGGCAGCACCTACCTCTGGAATGTCGCGCCCGGCCAGCAGCATTCCAGCCGCACCCTCGCCGATCCTGGCGCCCGGGGCGGCTACGAAACCGTCGCGGTAGCCTTCAGCCCCGACGGCACCATGCTGGCCGCCGGCGGCTACACCGGCCAGACCTACCTGTGGAACACCGCCACCGCCTCCGTCATCGCGTCCCTGCCCGATCCCCACGTGCCGATCAGGTCAGACGATGTCCAGGCGGTCGCGTTCGGCCCGAACGGAACGACGCTGACCACCGGCAACACCCAGGGCGGCGTCTACCTGTGGACCGCGGGCTAGGACGCTGGCCGGCCGGGCCGCCTGCCTGCCCGGATGACGGTCCTTGATGGCGCGGCGACGGGTTCAAGAGCCAGATCCGGATCGCCGCGCACGGATCGGCGCCGGCCCCGGAGCGCGTGACAAGGAGACGCCGGTCAGCCGAGCTGGCGGGCGTGGCCGGCCCAGTACGGGGCGCGGAGCTGGCGCTTGAGCAGCTTGCCCGAGCCGGTCCTGGGCAGCTCGCTGGTGAAGGACACCGAGCGCGGCGATTTGTAGGCCGCCAGATGCTCGCGGGCATAGGTCATGACGTCCCGCTCGGTAACGGACGCGCCCGGCGCCAGCACCACGGTGGCGTGAACGATCTCTCCCCAGTCCTCGGACGGGATCCCGAACACGGCCACGTCGAAGATGCCAGGGTGCTGTTCGAGCACGGCCTCGATCTCGGCTGGGTAGATGTTCATGCCGCCTGAGATGATCATGTCGGTCTTGCGGTCGCAGATGTAGATGAACCCCTCGTCGTCGCGATACGCGATGTCCCCGACGGTATGGAAGTCACCCCGCTGCGCCGCCGCGTAGCTGTCCGGCTGCTTGTAGTACTCGTTGAACACCTGCGCGGACCGGACGTAGAGCTCGCCCGGATGATCCGGCCCGGTCCCCGTCACCTCGCGGCCGTCGATGTCCAGCAGCCGGATCTCGACGCCGGGCGCTGGCCTGCCGCAGGAGCCCGGCTTGCGAAGCTGGTCACCGGGCTCAAGGACGCAGTTCACCCCCAGCTCGGTGGATCCGTAGATCTCCCACAGCGAGTCGGCCGGAAAGTCGGCCAGGTAGCTCTGCTTCAGCGCGAAACTCCACGGCGCGGCGTTGGCCAGCATCCGCCGCATCGACGACCGGTCATAGCAGTCCTTGACGCCGGCCGGCAGGCCGCACACCATGCGGATCGGCGCGGGCGCGGCGAACGTGGAGCTGACCTGATACTTGTCCACCAGGCGCAGCCAGTCCTCGGCGTCAAACTTGCGCTGCACTATGACGGTCTGACCGAGGGCCTGAGCGGCGGCCATGAACGCCATCGGCCCGCTGTGATACAGCGGCCCCGAGGTCAGGTATACGTCCTCCGGCGTGTAGCCGATCAGCCCGAGCAGCGCGACCGCCGACGCCTCGTCCCGGCCGGCCCGGACTGCCCCCTTGGGCTTTCCGGTGGTTCCCGACGTGTAGATCATCGTCGCGCCGCCGCCGGGCTGCTCGGCGATGGCCGGTGCTTCCGCCGCGGCGCTGGCCACGAAGTCATCGCCAAGCATCCCCGGCGGTGGCGTGCCGCCGAACACGATCACCCGCTCGAGCGCGCCGATCCGACCGTCCGGCGCCGCAAACAGGTGCGCGCACTCGGCGTCCGCGTACGCGATCGTGGCATCGCTGTTCTCGATGATGTAACGGGCCTCCGCGGGCGTAAGCCGGTAGTTCAGCGGGACAGCCACGGCACCGATCTTGCGCGCGGCGTTCATCGCCGCCACGACCTGCGGCGAGTTCGGCCCGCACCAGATGACCTTCCGGCCGGGCCCGGCGCCGGCCGACACCAGCGCGCCGGCCAGCCGGTTCGCTTCCCGCTCCAGCTCGGCGTAGGTCCACGAGACGATGCCCCCGCCATCACGATCGTCGATGACCGCCAGCTTGTCCGGCTGACTCGTCGCGTAGATCGTCAAGATGTCCGGCATGTGCCTGTCCTCCAGCCGTTAGCCATGCTCAGGACCTAGACTGCCCGCGTTCAGTGCCGCTGTCACCATCGCCGGGCGCTGGCTCCCCGGCAGCGGCGCGCTGGCCCTCGAGCAGGACCCCGAGGCTAGCGGCCGCCCTCGGGGCGGCGTCGGCGTGCCCGGAGTCGACCGCCAGCCGGAACGCCGCCCGCGCTCCGTCCAGATCCCCCTGGCCCTGGAGCAGGAACCCGAGGTTGTGGGCCGCCATCGGGGCCGCGTCGGCGTCGCCCGAGTCGATCGCCAGATGGAACGCCGCCCGGGCCCCCTCCAGATCCCCCTGCTCCTGGAGCAGGACCCCGAGGTTGCGGGCCGCTTTCGGCGCTACACCCGGGTGCCCGGAATCGACCGCCATCTGGAACGCCGCCCGGGCCCCCTCCTGATCTCCCTGGCCGTAGAGCAGCACTCCGAGGTTGTGGGCCGCTATCGCGGCTGCGCTGGCGTCTTCGGAGCCGATCGCCGGCTGGTCGGCCGCCCGCTCCCCCGCCGCATCCCCCTGGTCCTGGCGAAGTACCCGCTTGTACTGCGAGATCGCTTCGGCTGGCCGGCCAGCCGACAGGTAGGCCCCGGCGAGATTGATCCGCGTGATCACCGTCTCGGGGTGGCTGGCGCCCAGCGTCTGCTCGCGCTCGGCGAGATTCTGCTCGTACAGCGCGATCACCTTGTCTTCCCGGTCATCGGCACGGCCGGCGTCGTCAGCGGCGGCCGTGTCCATCGCATCGAGCACGAACCTGATCGTCCTGGCCAGACCGGCATCGACTCCGGCGCTGCCAAGCATTCCGGCGAACCGCTCCGGGCCGAGCGCGGCGCGCTGCGCCGCCAGGCTCCGCAGACTGTCGTCGACCTGCGGAACGCCGAGCTCCAGCCTGATCCGGAGCGCCTGCAGATGCCGGGCCAGGGACGCCTCTGCCGCGCCGCGCCCGGCCGCCAGATCCCCGAGTCCGCTGGACGCGAACGCTGCGCTGGCTCGCAGCCCGAGCTGCTCGCTGAGCCGGAGGGAGCGCTGATACTGGCGTTCGGCTTCGTCGTGATCCCCGCGAGCCTGGGCGAGCCGACCCAGGTTGTAGCAGGTCATCGCGTAGCCTGCGTGGTCGCCGATCCGCTCGAAGATCTCCAGTGAGCGGTGGAAGTAGCGTTCGGCATCATCATGATTCCCGCGATGCTGAGCGAGTGCGCCAAGATTGTTGCAGGCAGCGGCGATGCCGACCTGGTCGGCGATCTGCTCCCGGATAGCAAGGGCACTGCGGTACTCGCGTTCGGCTTCGTCGAGGTCTCCGCGGACCTGGGCGAGCGCGCCGCGCTCGTGATGTGAGTGCGCGACCCTGGCCGGGTCGCCGAGCCGCTCGGGGGCGTCCACGGATCGCTGGTACCGGCGCTCGGCTTCGTCGTAGTCCCCGCGCTCCCGCGCGAGCGCAGCGCGGTTGTGCTCGGTGAGGGAGACGCCGAGCGGGATGCCGAGCTGCTCATGGAGGTTCCGGGATCGGTGGTACTCGCGTTCTGCTTCGTCGTAGCTCCCGCGAGTCTGGGCGAGCCCGCCGAGGTGATGGCTGATGGCCGCGATGCCGGCCTGGTCGCCGAGCCGCTGATAGATATCGAGAGAGCGGCGGAAGTGGCGGTCGGCTTCGTCGTGGTCACCTCGCGCCTGGGCGAGCACACCCAGGTAGTGGATCCAGCGCGGCCGCTGCGGAGAGTCTTCCGGGAGCCGGGCGAGGGTGTCGTGGATCAGGGACGCCTCCTGATCCCATGCCCCCCAGCTATGCAGCTGCCCGCAGGCAAACTCGGTTACCCAGGCCGCATCCTCCGGATGCCCGCCGTGGATCAGATGATGACGAGCTTCGAGCAGGTCATGCACGGCACCGGCGCGATCCTGTGGCCAGGTTTCGACCCGCCACATCCAGTACGCGCCGGCCTGCCGGTGCGCCAGGGCAAGCCGCTGGCTGTGCTGACCGGAGGCCTGGGTGGCGGCCTGGGTCGCCAGTTCCGCGGCGGTCCACCGGTGCACAAAATAACGCGCGTCTCCGCGCCGCTCGTCGACGGTCAGCAGGCTCGCTGCCTGGCAGGCCGCGATCTGCCTCGGCAGGTCAGCGGCTGCGCGAAACGGCGGCACGGGCGGCCGGCTGAGTTCGGCCAGGAACGGCTCCAGGAGCGCCCGGAGCTCCCGCGGGAGGCTGCCGACGTCGACGGGCGCGGTCATGCTGACGCCCGCGTCGCCCAGCACCTGCGAGACTCCCGCCATGGCCGCACCGCGTTCTGACCGGCGGGCGACGGTCTCGTCAGGCTCGCCGACCTGGAACAACAGGGCATTCGCGTCGACCGGTTCCCGGTACACCGAGGCGGCAAGCAGCAGCTCGTCGGCCGGCGAGACCTGGCGCAGCTGGCCGAGGAGGTCGTCAAGAAGCACATCGTCCGCGATCAGGGAGACGGTCCCGGCGAGCGCGGCGTCCAGCCCTCCTCGCGTGGCCAGCCACCGCTGAAGGCCACCTGAGTCCAGTCGCCGGCGGATCGCGGCGGCGAGCCGGGCGGTCACGTCAGAGTAGCGGGCGCTGCCTCCGCCGAGCAGCGCGTCGAGGTACTCCAGGGACCGGGGGTGACCACCGAGCAGGCGCCACACCCTGGTCAGCTGAGCCTGGCTCAGCCGGTCCAGGCTGGGCAGCGACCAGGCCAGCTTCATCGTCTCGGCCCGCGACAGCGGCCCGAGACCGCGGAACGACAGGGCCTGTTCGGCCCCGCCCGGCAGGGTGAACGCGAACCGCGAGGTGATCAGCAGCCGGCTCATTCCCGGGCCGCTCACCCACTGCGCCAGTAGCGCGGCGAGAATCTCATCCCGCAGGGCCGGGCGGTCGGCGCCGGGCTGAAGGTTGTCTTCGAAGTTGTCCAGGACTACCAGCAGCGGTACCCGGCTCAGCACGTTCTCGCGCAGCGCCGCGAGCCTTTCCTGCCAGCCCAGATCGGAGCGGTCCAGCACGTCGATGGCGCGGGTCAGCCGGTCATCAGCCAGATCGCGGACGAGCACCTCACGGCGAAGCACCGAGGTGATCGCGCCGAACAGGCCTTCCAGGCTGAGCTGCCCGCTGAGCGAGACCAGCACGCGGCCCGGATCAGCGTCCAGGAGACGGCCGGTGACCTCGGCGGCCAGCGTGGTCTTGCCTACCCCGCCCGCACCGCAGATGACCATCCCGGCGGCTGACGGCTCAAGCAGGTCAGCCGGCCAGGCTCGCTGCTCGCGTCGGCGGCCTACGAAGTACCCGGTATCGCGGGCGGCCAGCCCGGCGATCTGCGTCCGGCGCGGCGCCGGGGAGACCTGTGCGCTGGCCTCCGGGTCGACCAGCCGGAGCGACCCCGACGCGGCCAGTACGGTCAGCACCGCCCACTCGCCCAATGTGGCCAGGTGCTGATCCCGCTGGTCCGGAGAAGCTCGCAGCGCGTGCTGCACATCTCGCCTGGCGTCGGCCAGCGCGGTGACCACGTCTGCCTCCCGGCCTTCGGTGAGCCCGCCGTAGAGGCGGGCGAACACGGCAGTGGCGTACCGGTCGGTGACCGAGGTCTCGGTCGCGATGACCGCCGCCGCGCCGCGCAGGCACAGCGTGGCCGCGAACGAGGAGCCATTATCGGCCGGCGCGTCTGTGTAACATGCCGACAGCGCGATCACCGGCGGCACCTTGCCCGCCGGGACCGCCTGGTCGATGAACTCGTCCGCGGCTACGCGCCAGGCGGTCCCGTCGCCATGCTCCAGGTTCAGGTATCCGGGGCTGCCGTGCCCGGACACGTGCAGCACGTGGACGGGCTCCCGGTCCAGTTCGGCGCGAATCGCGGCTGGGGTGGCGAAGGGAACGACTCGCACCTGCGCTCCGCCCTGCCGGGCGGAGCGCACCGCGGTAATCACGTTGCGCAGTTCCCGCTCGTAGTCCAGCACCGGGCCGCCGTCTTCATCAGGGGCTGCGATGGCCACCACGATCCGCAGCGGGCCCGGGCTCGGCCGGACAACCGGCGCCTCCACGCGCCGGTACAGGCGGACGAGCGGGTGCAGGGCAAGCGGCATTCCGTCGACCGGGCTGGGCAGGGCCTCCCAGGGCAGCCCGGCCAGCCCGATCGGCACCGCCAGGCCGACGCGCACCGGCAGCTGCGCCCGATCAGCCAGCCGCAGCACCCGCAGGAGCTCTTCGGACACAGGCGCGGGCAGAAAGGAGCCGGCCAGCAGACGGCCCGCCCGGACTAGCGGCATCTCCTCATAGCCTGCCTGCATACGGTTCCGTCTGACCCCCGCCCGCTGGCGGCGTACTTCATCGACCGCCTCCGCGAGGCCGGGCCGCACCCCGCCATGCGGAGCGGAGATTTCCACTCCTTTCCCGGTCAGCGCGACCTGCTCGCCGGTCAGGGTGATGACCAGGTCCAGTGGTCCGGCAGCCGGGATCTGCCCGGGTACGGCGAAGTCAGCCACCTCCGTGGTCGCCCCCTGATCCCCGTAGTGCGCCACTGCCCTGAACCGAAATGCCGCTGCGGGCGGAAGCGGCATGGCGCCAGGTGCTACAGCAACATCATGAATTGTAAAGAACGACCGCGATAGCCCAGGTAAGGAAGACTACTGCCAGCACTTCGGACAGGATTGCCGCGAGCAGCAGCGTGACTTTCCGCCCATTGGCTGACCGGGCCGCCGCAAGAGCCGTGATCTCGGCTTCCGCCACCCGCAGCTGGCCGATCTCCGCGGGCCCGCTCCAGTACCTCGCGCTCACCAATCTGGCGAGCCCCGCGGAGGTCGGCTCCTGGTACCGCAGCGGCAGATTAGTTGCCAGGCCGAACGCGGCAGCGGCCACGAACGCCACCAGCGCGAGCAGCAGCGGAAGGCGGGCGGGGCCTGGCAGCCGGAACTTCGCGGCAGTGGTCAGGCCCGCGGTGAGCGCGAAAAGCAGGGTCGCGAGAGTACCGGACGTAGTGATCACCGTGATGCCGCGAGCTTCGAGTGATGTCTTCCGGTTCCGTTCCTCGGCTAGCTGATCGGCGATCAGGCCGGCGTAGGCCGCTCCGGCATTCATTTCGGACATCGCTCCAGCACCTCGGGCTATACGGCGTCGTCATCCGCCAGGTCATCGAGATCGAGATCCAGGCCGGCCATCATGCTGCCGGTCCTCGGAAGAACGTCCTTCGTCACGAAACCGACCTCGATCTGCCCGGGATCACTGGCAGCGATCACGCTGGCGCGGTCGGTGTCGGTGTCGGTGGGAGCAGGATCCTGACCTCGGTCCTTCGCATCATCGCCTGGCAAGAGCGCCGCCTCCCTGCTACCTCGCTAGCGAGTTAGTGTAGGCGCTCGTTCTCCCGCGCCGCCGGGCATGGCGGCACGGCCGTTTAGCGGAACGTTGCCGCCGGAGCGCTGAACTCGCCGGGACGTTATCGGCCGACCAGGTGAACTGCGAAGCCGGCCCTGGCGCGAGGACCGGACGCCGCAGCCCTGGCTCTGCTGTGCCCGCAGCCAAGAGGACGCGGAACCCCTCCCGGCTGGCCTCGGCGATCGGCTAGCTGGAGGCGGCCTCGCGACCGGGTCCTGCCGATGGGCCGGCTGCCGCGGCCCGTCGTCGCGCGGACCGGATTGTCCGGCCGGCTTCCGCGGCGGTCAGACCCGCGGCCCGGGCCGCGCGTGCCAGGTCGTCCAGGGCATCGGCGTGGCCTGCTTCGATGGCGCGGCTGGCGGCCCAGAACAGCCCGGCGTTCCTGTTGCCCACGGGCTGAGCGGCAACCCAGGCTGCGAGCTGGCCGGGATCGCACGCTCGGCCGACCCGACGCGGCGCTCCGGGCCCGGGCCTGGACTGCGGGTCCAGCAGCTCTCTGGCCCTGCTCCAGTCGAAGACGTCCTCGCTGGGCTGGCGGCTGATCACGACGTAAGGCCGGCCGCTCACCGCCGACGGCGGGGCGACGACGTAGCCGCCCTGGCCGCGGAAGTCGATGTGGCGGCCGGCGAGGTGGCCGCTGCGCTGGGCGGTGCCTGCGTAGTAGGCGTGCATGCCGCCGCTGGGGGTGCGGACGATAAGGCGAGGATGGCCGGTCATGCCCGCACGCTTCAGCTCGTTGAAGGCCGCGAACCCGGAGCCGTCCGGGCGGACGTCCACATCGAGGACATCCGGTCCTGGCGCTCCGGTAGCGATAGCGACATTCCGCCCGGGTGCCGCGGTCCACCAGCAGACGACGCGTTCCGGGTCGGTGGTGGCGTCCAGGAACCCATGGCTGGTAGCCGGTGCTTTCTCGCCAGGCCGGCAGGGGAAGACCGGCCAGCCGATCCGGGCATAGGCCAGCGCCGCCCGCAGCGTCCGGTCGCCGCCGGTCACGGGATCTGGTTCTTTCCGCCGCCGCGGTCGGCGATCTCCTTACCCGGGTCAGCGGCCGGCGCCGGCTGCCCGGTCATGGGTCAGTGGTGGTACCGGTGATGGCCGAGCAGTTCCCGGTCGGGCCGGTGCAGCGGGCTCTGCCAGGTCTCCTCGCACCGCTCGTGCCCGCACCGGACCGTCAGGTGAGTGCCCCGGGCGGTGAGCGCGGGCGGGCAGTCGCAGGCAGTCCACTCGATCGTCACGGTGCCCGGCCGCCACGGGTGTCCCAGCCGGCACTCAGCCGGCCAGTCCGGGTATCGCCGCTGCTCCACGGCACTATACAAACACAGAATCGAATCAGGTGAAAGACCTGGCGCTGCTATCCGATCTGATAGGTGTAGACTGCGCCGTCGCCGCGCAGCACCTGATGCGACACCGCCACCGGCCGCCGTCCGTCGGTGAACCCGGTCCTGGCCAGCTCCAGCACCACCGATACCTGCGGCAGCCCGAGCATCTGCCGGTCGGCGGTGGTGGCCAGCCGTGGCCGCAGCTCGTCCTCGAAGCCGCGCAGCGGGCAGCCGATCCCGGCCAGCGCCTCCTCCGCGTCCGCCGCGCCCGGCGATGCCAGGGCCGTGTCGCGGACCAGGTCGTACGGGAAGTACGCATCCGCCAGCGACTCCGGCATCTCCGGCTGGCCGCCGACCGGGCCGAGCAGCCGGACCACGCGGCGGACCAGGACCCGCGACCCGGCCTCGAGGCCGAGCCGCTCCCCCGCCGGCCGGCCAAGGACCGGCGCGGAGGAATCCTCGATCCCCACGCTGATCTCCTCCCGGTGCGCCAGCCCGGCCGCCTCCGCGTCCGCGGCCCACCACCCGCCCAGCGGCCGCGTTCCGCCGCGCCGCCCGGTCGTGCCGACGCTCATCCGCCAGGCCATCACGTTCGGGCGGCGGACGTAGAACCCTTTCTTGGCGACCGGCTCGACCAGGCCCTCCTCGACCAGCACCCGGTACGCCCCCCGGACAGTCAGATTCGCCACTCCGGTCC
>DATNIU010000205.1:0-26633 GCA_035604275.1 Streptosporangiaceae bacterium
TATCCCGGGATGCCGTCGGGCATGCTGGTGCGCCGCTCGCACCCGCAGGCCGCGTCGCCGACCGGCATCATGACGGCGCCGTCGGCCGCGGCGTCCCGGAAGATCGATGAGCCGCTGGTGGCGCCGCAGAGCGCGTCGGCCGCCAGGACGATCGCCGCCGAGGTATAGCTGCTCTGCTCGTTCGGGTAGTGCCGGGAGTTGATGTACTGCCAGCCAGTCCAGTAAGCACCGCTGGGGTCGCGCAGTATCTGGATATGGTCGAGCAGGTCGAGCGCTCCGGCGCTGTCACCGATCGCGTCGAGCGAGATAGCCAGCTCGGCCGTCTCGGCCGCGGTGACCCACGGCTCGTCACTCACGCAGCGCACGCCGACGCCGGGAACGACGTAGATGTCCCAGCCCTGATCCAGCCGGCGGGCGGCCGACTCTCCGCGCAGCGGCCCGCCGAGCACCGGGTAGTACCAGTCCATCGAGAACCGGCTCTTGTCGGCGAACGCCTCGGGATGGCACGCGACCGCGTGCGCGAGCTGGCTTGCCGCGAGCTCCCAGTCTGGCTGCGGCTCTGCCAGGTAATCGGCGAGCTCGATCGCGCAGCGCAGGCTGGAGTACATGCTGGAGCTGCCGGCCAGCAGGGCATAGCTGTCCGGCTTGCCAGCGGCGGTCCTGCGCCAGATGATCTCGCCGCGCGGTGCCTGCAGGCCGAGCACGAAGTCGATCGCGGCCCGCACGGTCGGCCACATCCGCTGCGCGAAACCCTCGTCGCGACTGACCAGCAGCTCATGCCAGACGCCCACGGCGCAGTAGGCGGCGTGGTTGCTCTCGGTGGTGAGGTCCGTCTCGCCCTCAGGCATCCGCTTCAGCCAGGAGCCGTCGGGCCGCTGGGTCGCCCGGAGCCACTCATACGCCCGCCGGGCGGCATCCCGCAGGCCGCAGGCGCTCAGCGCCATCGCGCCCTCGACGTGGTTCCAGGCGTCGACATGCCCGTCCGGCCAGCCGATGGCGCCGTCCGGCTGCTGCACGGCCGCTATCGCCATGCCGGTGGCGACGATGTCGTCGGCGGTCAGGATGCCGGCCACCTCCGGCACCCAGGCAGCCGGCCTGGACCGCTGCGAGCTCTCAGGCTGCCGCATGCTTGTCCGCGTAGAGTACGAGACTCTTGCCGATCAGCGGATTCAGCATCTGGTCGGCGAGCCTGGTGACCGCCGGCTTGCGCATGATGTCCCAGACGAGCAGCTTGTGGTAGGCGCTGGCGAGCGGGTGATCGTCGTCGTGAACTCCGACCGCGCACTTGAGCCACCAGTACGGCGAGTGCAGCGCGTGCGCGTAATGATGGCCGCCCACGGCGAGCCCGGAGCGGGCGATCTTGGTCGCCAGCTCGCGCCGGGTGAAGATCCGCACGTGCCCGCCGGGGGTGTTGTGGTAGTCGTCGGAGAGCCGCCAGCAGATCCGCTCGGGCAGCCAGGCCGGGACGGTGACCGCGGCGACGCCGCCTGGGCGCAGCACCCTGGCTATCTCGTGCATCGCGGCCTGATCGGCCGGGATGTGCTCGAGCACCTCGGCCGCGATCACCGTATCGAAGGACCCGTCAGGGAACGGCATCGCGGTCGCGTCCCCCGCCACCGCGACCCCGTCCGCGGCGGCCGGGATCTGGCCGGCTTCACCCATGGCCGCGAACATGGCCGACACCGACGCGAGCTCGGCGCTGTCGGTGTCCATCGCGACCACCCGCGCACCCCGCCTGAGCGCCTCGAAGGCGTGCCGTCCTGCCCCGCAGCCCAGGTCGAGCAGCCGACTGCCGGGCGCGATCCGCAGCCGCGCGAAGTCAACGGTCAGCATCGGCGGCTCCGTCGTCGCTCGCCGTCTGCCGGGCTCGCAGCCCCGGCTGGGCGCCGCCGGTCGGATCGCCGCCATGACCCGGCGCGGCGCCGGAACCTGGCAGCGGATGCTGGCCGCCCGCCCCGGCCGTAGCCCGGGCGGCGGCTCTGGCGATCACGCTCCGGTACTCGGCGACGGTCGCCCGGGCCACGGTCGGCCAGGCGAATCGCTCCTGCACCCGGCGAAGGGCGGCCGCGGACAGCAGCTCGCGCTCGCGCGGTGAGTCCTGGAGCCTGCGCAGCGTGGCGGCAAGCTCCTCGGGGTCGCCAGGCCGGACGAGCACCGCGGCGTCGCCGGTGACCTCGGGCAGCGCCCCGGTCCTGCTGGCCACCAGCGGGGTGCCGGATGCCATGTGCTCGACGGCGGGCAGCGAGAACCCCTCGTACAGTGACGGGACGACGGCGATCTCGGCGCTGGCTACCAGCTCAGCGAGCTCGGCGTCGCTGATGCCGGTGACGAACCGGACCTTGTCGCCGAGCGAGAGCTCGCCGATCAGCTGCTCGGTCGGGCCGCCCGGCATCGGCTTGCCGACCACGGTGAGCAGCGCATCCCGTTCAGTACTGATCTTGGCGAAGGCACGCAGGAGGGTCGGGATGCCCTTGACGGGCGAGTCAGCGCTCGCGACGGCGACCATGCTGCCCGGGATCCGGGGAGCCGGCCGAGGGTGGAAGAGCCGGGTGTCCACCCCGAGCGGGATCACCCGCACGTTCTCCTGCGCCACGGCGAAGTCGCGGATGATGTCGTCGCGAGAGGACTGCGAGCCCGTCATCACCGGCCCGACCCGGCGAGCCACCCTCGCCTGCATGCGGACAAAGGAGTACCAGCGCCGCTTGGACAGCCGCTGAAGGCCCCTGGCCTGCGCCAGCTCGATCCGCCGGTCCACGCTGATCGGATGATGGATGCTGGTGACAAGCGGCAGGCCGAGGCGCCGGATGCCGAGCATGCCGTAGGCGAGCACCTGGTTGTCGTGCACGATGTCGAAATCGTCCTTGCGGGCCCGGAGCGCGCGCAGCGCACGGAGACTGAAGGTGAGCGGCTCAGGGAAGGCGGCGGTCCACATCATCCCGACCTCTAGCGCATCGATCCAGTCCCGGAACTCACCCGGCCGCGGCGTGCGGAAGGGATCGTCGTCGCGGTACAGGTCGAGGCTAGGCACGACGCGCAGCCGCGGGCCAGGCTCAAGCTCGGGGTAGGGCTGCCCCGAGAAGACTTCCACGCTGTGCCCGAGAGCGGTCAGCTCGCGGGAGACGTGACGCAGGTAGATGCCCTGGCCTCCGCAGTGCGGCTTGCTCCGGTAGGAAAGCAGCGCGACCCGCAGCGGCCGGTCATCGTGCGGCGGCTGCTCAGGCTCGGAGGCGGCGGCACGAACTGCGGTCGCGGCGGCACGAACTGCGGTCAGGGCTGGCACTGCGGTCAGGGCTGGCACTGTGGTCTTGGCTGGCACGGCGGTCTTGGCTGGCACTGTGGTCACGGCTGGCACTGTGGTCACGCAGGTCTGCCTCCTCATCGCGGGCGCCGGCCGTGCGGGTGCCGTTCGAGGCCCGAACCGCTGACCCTTCTGGCAGCGAACATTATCACTGGCCTCGTGAGCGCCCTCACGCCCCAGACGGGCTGCGTTTCCCGGTCTTGGCTGGTCTCGCCCACGATCGGGCACCTCAGTTGGCTCAGCACCAGCCACGGCCGGCTCTTGCGGCGGTAGGGTGCGGCCTGGCAGGGCGGGCGATTTCCGGCGGGCAGCCGGGCACATTACCGGCACGTAGCCAGCGGCCCGATATGCTGCCGCGACGTAGCCCGAAGGCCGGCCGGCGCCGGTCGGCCCAGCATAAAGTCGGAGGCTGTCCTGTCACCACGAGCGCTGATCACCGGCATCACCGGCCAGGACGGGTCATACCTGGCCGAGTACCTGGCCGCGCAGGGGTACGAGGTCTGGGGCCTGGTCCGGGGCCAGCAGAACCCGCGGGTACGGCAGCTCAGGCAGCTGCTCGGCGAGGTCAGGCTGGTCCGGGGTGACCTGCTTGACCAGGGCAGCCTGATCTCCGCGGTCGAGCGGGTGCAGCCGGACGAGGTCTACAACCTGGCGGCGATCTCCTACGTGCCGATGTCGTGGCAGCAGGCCGAGCTGACCGGCGAGGTGACCGGCCTTGGCGTGCTGCGGGTGCTCGAGGCGATCAGGGTCTGCAGCGGGATCAACGCGTCGCGCAGCCCGGGACGTGGCCAGATCAGGTTCTATCAGGCGTCGTCGTCGGAGATGTTCGGCATGGTCAGGGAATCGCCGCAGACCGAGCAGACCCCGTTCCATCCGCGCAGCCCCTATGGCGTGGCCAAGGCCTACGGCCACTTCCTGACCCAGAACTACCGGGAGTCCTACGGGATGTTCGCGGTCTCCGGGATCTTGTTCAACCACGAGTCGCCCCGGCGCGGCGCCGAGTTCGTCACGCGCAAGATCTCGCTGGGCGTGGCGAAGATCAAGCTCGGCTATGAGCGGCAGCTGCGGCTGGGCAACCTGTCCGCGCGCCGGGACTGGGGATTCGCCGGGGATTATGTCCGGGCGATGCACCTGATGCTCGCGCAGAGCGAGCCGGCCGACTTCGTGGTCGGCACGGGAGTCACTCACTCGGTGGAGGACCTGCTTGAGCATGCGTTCAAGGTGGCCGGGCTGGACTGGCGGGAGCACGTGGTCACCGACACGGCCTTTATCAGGCCAGCCGAGGTGGACAAGCTGTGCGCCGATCCCGCCCGGGCCAGGGAGCAGCTCGGCTGGGAACCGAAGATCGGATTCGAGGAGCTGGTGAGCTCGATGGTGGAGGCCGATCTCGAGCTGCTCTCCTCTGGCGGGCACGCCGAGGACTCGTTCGGGTCGGACACCTGGTAAGCGGCCTGGCTAGCCGCTCCTAGCTCGGCTAGTGGATCGTGACGCCGAAGGCCGATTTGACCCCGAGACCGATGGCGTAGGTGATGCCGGCCGCGAAGGTGGCGAGCAGGAGCTGGCGCACAGCGCCGCGCAGGAATGGCCGTTCGGTGATCTTCGACACGACGCCGCCGCCGACGAAGGCGGCGACCCCGGCCACCACCAGCGCTGCCGCGAGCGAGGAGAAGCCGAAGAGATAGGGCAGCAGCGGGATCAGCGCGCCGACCGCGAACGTGGCGAGCGAGGCGCCGGCGGCCACTACCGGCGACGGAAGCTCGTGATGGTCCACGCCGAGTTCCTCGCGGACGTGCAGCCGCAGCGCCTGCTCGGGGCGGGCCGAGACCTGCCGCGCTACCCGGTCCGCCGTCTCCGCGTCGACACCCTGGCGGCGGAAGACGGCCGCGAGTTCCCGTCGCTCCGCCTCCGGATAGTGCTCAAGCTCGTACTTCTCCTTGGAGACCTCGGCGGCGACGAGCTCGTTCTGGGAGGACACCGAGACATACTCCCCGGTGGCCATGGACAGCGCACCGGCCGCGAGCCCGGCGAGGCCGGTGAGGATCAGCACCTGCCGCTGGACACCGCCTCCGCCCACGCCTGCGATCAGCGAGATGTTCGTGACCAGGCCGTCCATCGCGCCGAAGACCGCTGGCCGCAGCCAGCCGCCGGAGACATCACGGTGCTGATGGCCATGCGCCTCGCTGCGCGGGTCGCGGCGGGCCTGGCCAGTCGCGGCCGTTCGTGCCTGGCTGGCGCTCTCAGCCTGTACGGCTCCCGGAGCAGGGCCGGGACCCTGAGCGCTCAGCGGTTCACCGGAAGCCTGATCCGGTGGTGCGGGGGGCGACTTCGCTGGATCTGACCCGGCTGCGGTGCCTGGCACGCCTGGCACGCCTGGCACGCTCGGGTCCTGCCGGTCCTCAGCGGAAGTCATTGTCACCTGCCTGCATCAGCTACCCCCTGAAACGCCAGCGCCGAGTGCCTGGCTGGCATGGCTGAGCCTGAAGTTCTCCTAACTCACCGCGTGAGACCAGCTTATTCGCAGTGCGACAGGATGAACCTGGCCGACCCGGCTGCCAGCATGCGCTGGGCAGGACTGGCTCCTGCCGATTCGCTCGGCCCGGTTACCCGGACGTGGTCGGCCGCGGCTTGGCGGCCCGGCTGGCCGCGGACGGCACGACCGGACCGCGGCCAGGTCACGTCTTAGTGGCGTCGTACAGGAAGATGTGGCCGATGGCAGTCGGGTAGACACCGGCCACGTTCTTCGCGGAGGCGGTCAGGTAGTTGTAGAAGTAGGCGTAGATGACCGGCGTCTCGGCGAGCAGCAGGGTCTCGATCTGCCCGGCGACGGTCCGCTGGCTGGCCAGGTCAACCGCGGCGATGTAGTCGTTGGACAGCTTGTCGTAGGTGGAATTGTTGAAGTGCGCCGCGTTCCACGGCCCGGTGCCCTTCTTGGCGTTGGTGGTCTGCAGCGGAGCGGTCAGGAACACGTTTGGCACGCCGCGGTGGCCGTAGTCAACGAGACTTATGGTGGCGTCGAGCCAGTCGGAGGTGCCGAAGAGGTAATTGCCGTAGTACTTCGGCTGCGCCTCGATGTTCAGCGTCATGTTCACGCCGATGGCCTTGACCGACTGCTGCACGATCTGCGCGAACTGCGGGATCTCCTGGATGTTCTCGGTGGTCAGCGTGGTGGAGAACCCGTGCGGATGACCGGCTGCCGACAGCAGCGACTTCGCCTTGGCGATGTCCTTCACGCGCTGCGCGACGCTGGTGTTAGTCGATGGGAACACCGGTGCGAACGGGCTGTCGTTACCGATATCAGAGTCGCCCTTGAACAGCGCCGTGGCGATCGCCGGCCGGTCCAGCGAGAGGGCGATCGCCTGACGGACCCTGGCGTCGGTGAACGGTGCCTGGTCGCAGCGCATGGACAGCTCGCGGTGTGCGCTGGACTTGAGCTTGATGATGTTATATCCGCCGGTCAGCAGCTGCTCGCCGCCGGTTACCGAGAACTGCCCGACGACGTCGATCGCGCCGCTGGTCAGCGCGAGGATCGAGGGCGTCTGGGTGTCGTAGAAGGTGAACACGGTCTCGGCCGGGAGTGCCTTCTTGCCCCAGTACTGCTCGTTGCGGACGAAGGATGCGCCCACCTTCTGGGTGTAGCTCTTCTTCACGAATGGCCCCGTGCCGATGAACGAGTTCTCCCAGTTGGCCGGGTCGTAGCCGTTCGGAAGGATGATCATGGTGTAGTTGTCAGACGAGGTGAGGTAGGGGAAGTTGCCGTTCGGCGCGAGCAGGTGGAACGCGACCGTGTAGTCGTCAACCTTCTGCACCCCAGACGGCACAAGCACGCCGCCGAATGCCGACAGTGCGGAGGCCTTGCCCGTCGGATTGGTCTGCAGCTTGTAGGTGTAGACCACGTCGTCAGCGGTGAGCGGCCTGCCATCGTGGAACTTGACGCCCTTGCGGATCTTGAACGTCCAAACATCCGCGGTGGAGTTGGACGACCAGCTAGTGGCCAGCACCGGCCGCAGGGTCAGGGTCTGGTCGGACAGGCAGAGGTACTCACCGGTCTGGGCCAGCATGTCCAAGCCGCCCTGGTCGGACACGGTGATCGGGTTGATAGCCGCGGCGGGCGTGACGATTCCGACTTTTATCGTGGCGCCGCTACCGGCTGAGCTCGACGGCGACGGGGTGGACGTACTGGACGAGGCGCAGGCAGCCAGAACCCCGCCGAGCGCGGACGCGGAGATCCCGACCAGCGCGCCGCGCTGGAGGAAGCTCCGGCGGCTGAGCCTGCCAGCGACGAACTCGTCGATGACGTGATTCCCGATATCTGTTTGCCCTGCACGAAGCCGGTCAAGCCGATCGCTTCTTGCGTTCACGGGTCCTCCTCGGAACCTCTACCGGACCCGCTTGAGCGCGATCCGACGCAGTGGACAGCCAAACTATGCGCGAAGCGGGCCATTGTCACGGCACTCGCTTGTTGCTTTGCAGGTTTGTTAGCTGATCGATAGGGATGTGACAGCTCATCAGATGGCCGGGTTCGACCTCAGCCAGCGGCGGCTCGGTCGATTCACAGATCCCGGACGCTAGCCGCCTCGGGCATCGGGTGTGGAAGACGCAGCCGGTCGGCGGACTGGCAGCTGAAGGGATCTCGCCGGTCAGCCGGATCCGGTCGGCACGCAGGCCGTCCAGGCTCGGCACTGCTGACAGCAGCGCCTCGGTATACGGATGGTGCGGCCCGCTGAATACTCGTTCCGCCGGGCCCAGCTCCATCACGCGGCCGAGGTAGAGCACCGCGATGCGGTCCGCCAGGTATCGCACCAGCCCCAGGTCATGCGAGATGAACAGGTAGGTCACCTGCTCCTTGGCCTGCAGGTCGGCCAGCAAATTGAGAATCGCCGCCTGCACCGAGACATCGAGTGCGGAGGTCGGCTCGTCGCAGACCACCAGGCGCGGCCCGCCGCCGAACGCGCGGGCGATGGCGACCCGCTGCTTGAGACCGCCGGACAGCTGTCGTGGCCGCAGTGACAGGTGCCTGGTCTCCATCCGAACCGATCTGACTAGATCTGTCAGCCGCTCGGCCAGCGCGGACCCGGACAGGCCAGCAAGCTTGGTCAGCGGCCTGCTGATCAGTCGGCGCACGGTGTGCCTGCGGTTCAGCGCCGAGTCGGGGTTCTGGAAGACAATCTGCAGCGCCTTGAGCTGCGAGCGGCTGCGCTGCCCGAGGCCGGCGCCGAGCGGCTCGCCGTCCAGTTCGATGATCGAGGAGGCATCGGGCGGAATGAGCCCGAGCAGCGTCCGCGCCAGCGTGGTCTTCCCGCTGCCGGACTCGCCCACCAGGCCAAGCGTCTCGCCCCGCTCGATATCCAGGTCCACTCCGGCCAGGGCCTGCACGACCTCGCCGCGCGAGGTAAAGGTCTTCGACAGGTTCCGGATGCTCACGATCGGCCGCGCCGCCTCCGTGAGGGTTGGCAGCTGCACGTCGACCGGTGTGTTCCTGGGCAGATCTGCGGTCGCATCGTGCAGGTAGCACCGGGAGCTGCGGCCAGGGCCGACATCGAACGCAGGCGGCGCCGTGTCCCGGCAGCGCTGCTCGGCGATCGGGCAGCGTGGAGCGAAGATGCACCCGGCCAGCATCTGCCCTGGCGGCGGTAGGAAACCGGGAATCGCATCCAGCCGACCGTGGTCCTTGCGCTGGCCCTGCCGCGGTATGCAGCGCAGCAGTCCCATCGTGTACGGATGCCGGGGCTGGTCAAATACCTGCCGTGCCGGACCCTCCTCGATCAGCTCGCCCGCATACAGCACGCCGACCCGGTCGCACATCTTGGCGATCACCGCCAGGTTGTGGCTGATGAACAGCAGCGAGGTGTCAAACTCGTCGCGCAGGCCGGCCACCAGCTCGAGCACCTCAGCCTCGACCGTCGCGTCCAGAGCCGTCGTCGGCTCGTCGAGGATCAGCAGCGACGGCTCGGCCGCGAGCGCCATGGCGATCACCACTCGCTGCGCCATGCCACCGGACAACTGGTGCGGGTACCGCTTCATCACCTGGCCCGGATCGGAGATCTGCACCTTTCGGAGCATTGCCTCGGACCGTTCCAGTGCGTCGGCCCGGCCTAGCCCGGCCAGCTCGTACACCTCAGCTACCTGTCGGCCTGCCCGAATTGCCGGGTTCAGTGCTTTCCCCGGCTCCTGGTAGACCATTGACACCTCGAGGGACCGCAGCTGACGCAGCTCCGCCGCGTTCATGGCGAGCGGATCGCGCCCGGCGATCTGGATCGAGCCCGCACTGACCCGGCCGTTGCGTGGCAGGTACCTGGTCAGCGCCAGCGCTGCGGTCGACTTGCCCGAACCAGACTCGCCAACCAGTCCGTAGGACTCGTTGCGCCCGATCTGGAAGGAGACATCGCGCAGCGCCAGCCGGTCGTGCCCGCGGACCCGATAGCTGACGTCCAGGTGCTCGACGGCCGCGGCCGCCTGCGGCTCGGCCGCCGCGGGCGCCGCTGACACGGTCATCCGGCGAGCACCTGCTCGGTCGAGTCGGCCACCAGGTTGATCGCGATGATCAGCGACGCGATGGCCAGCGCCGGGAACAGCGTCTCCCACCAGTACCCGGCGCCAAGCAGCACGTAATTCGCGTTGATATCCGTGCCCCAGTTCGGCGTCGATAGCTGGACGCCGAACCCCAGGAAGGCCAGCGTGGCTACGGCGAAGATCGCATAGCCGAGCCGGACGGTGAACTCCACCAGGACCGTGGGGATGACATTGGGCAGGATCTCGACGAACATCATCCGGCCGGGCCTCTCGCCCAGCAGCCGGGCGGCCGGCACGTAGTCGAGCTGGCCCTCCACCTGAACGGCGGACCTGACGGTCCTGGCGATCAGCGGCGTGAAGATGAAGCCGATCACCAGGATCTGCGTGCTAGTCGACACGCCGAGCGCAACGACGAACAGGAAGATGACCACGATGGCCGGCAGGGCGAGCACCGCCTCGACCACCCGGCCGGCCAGCAGGTCGACTATGCCGCCGAGGTAGCCAAGCGCGAGCCCGAGGGCCGTGCCGAGCACTGTGCCGAGCAGGGTCGCCAGCGGTGCGATGATCAAGATACTCCTGGCGCCCACGATGACCCTGGAGAACATGTCGCGGCCGAGCTGGTCGGTGCCGAACCAGTGCGCGGCCGACGGCGCCTGGTTCGTGGACAGCAGCTGCTGGGCCAGCGGATTGTGCGGGGCAATCGCTGTTCCGAAGACCGCGCAGATGATCCAGAACAGCAGTATCGCGGTGCCGGTCACGAAGGTTGGCCGGGTAAGCAGCAGCCGCCAGACCGGCTGACCGCGCCGGTCGGCTTCGCTGGCGACGACGCCAGGCGGCAGCACGACAATCTCGGTCACCTGATCGCTCCCGTGCGCAACCGCGGGTTCAGCAGGGTCGTGGTCACGTCGGCGGCGAGCGTCGCTACCATGTAGATCACGCCGACGGTCAGCACCCCGGCCTCCAGCAGCGGGAAGTCCTTGGAGTTCGCCGCGTGGTAGATCAGGTTCCCGATGCCCTGGTAGTTGAACAGCGTTTCTACCACGACGAGGCCCCCGATCAGGTAGCCGGTCTGGGTGGCGATCACCGTGATGGTCGGCAGCAGCGAGTTCCGCAGCACGTGCCGCCAGATCACCACCCGGCGTTTCAGGCCCTTGAGGGTCGCCGTCCGCACGTAGTCGGACTCCAGCGCCTCGATGGTGCCGGCCCGCGCCATCCGGGCGATGTACCCGAACAGAACGAAGACCAGAGGGACCGCGGGCAGGATCAGATAGCGCAGCTGAGTGAGCAACGTGGATCCGGCGGGGGCTGCGGCGGAGGCCGGAAGGATCTTCAGCCCGACGCTGAAGACGACGATGACCACGATGCCGGACACGAACTCCGGTACGGTGGCGGCCGATAGCCCGGTCAGCGAGATGACCCGGTCCAGCGGCCGCCCGGCATTCAGCGCAGCGACCACTCCGCCGAGGATGCCGAGCGGAATGATCACTACGAGCGCGAGCCCGGCCAGCTTGGCCGAGTTCGTCAGGGCCGACCGCAGCAGCGGCTCGACCGGCAACTGGTACTGGTAGGACTCGCCCATGTTGCCGTGCAGCATCCCGGTGATCCAGGTCCAGTACTGGGTGACCAGTGGCCGGTCGACGCCGAGCTGATGGTCAAGTGCGCGCACGGCGCTCTGCGCGGCGAGCGGGCCGAGGATGGACCGGGCCGGGTTTCCTGGCAGAACCTGGCCGGCGAAGAACACGATGATGCTGAGCAGCCACAGCGTGATGACCGCGAGCCCGAGGCGCCTCAGGAGGTAGTACGCCATTCGGACTCTCCTGACACCAGCCGACGCAATCAGCCACAAAGAAACTGGACACGGGGAGCCTATTTAACCTGACCGCAGCGCCGCAACGCCACCAACGCGCGCCAGGCGGGGAGATCCGCGCCTAGGTGCTGTTGACCAGCCCAAGCCGGGCGCGGAACATTGTCGGCGTCGCGACGGTGCGGGCCTGCCGGGGATGCGGGTCTGCCGGGGCGGTGGGGGACTGGTCGGCGCCCACGAGCCGGCCGAGACTGAGATCGTTAGAGTCCGAGATCGTTAGAGGCTGAGATCGTTAGAGACTGAGATCGACCCGACGAGGAGCGCGCAATGGCTTCGGTGCACACTGGCTCAGTCCCCGCGGGCCCTTCGGGTGCGCGAGCCGTTCGCGCCCCGCACGGCACCGAGCTGAGCTGCAAAGGCTGGCCGCAGGAGGCGGCCATGCGGATGCTGATGAATAACCTCGACCCTGAGGTGGCCGAGCATCCCGATCAGCTGATCGTCTACGGCGGCTCGGGCCGGGCGGCTCGCAGCTGGCCGGCGTTCGACGGCATCGTCGCCTCGCTGCGGGATCTGGAAGGCGACGAGACGCTGCTCGTGCAGTCGGGCAAGCCGGTCGGCGTCTTCCGGACTCACGAATGGGCGCCGCGGGTGCTGATCGCCAACTCGAACCTGGTGCCGCAGTGGGCCACCTGGGAGGAGTTCCGGCGGCTCGAGGCGCTCGGGCTGACCATGTACGGCCAGATGACGGCTGGCTCGTGGATCTACATCGGCACCCAGGGCATCTTGCAGGGCACCTACGAGACGTTCGCCGCGGTCGCCGCCAAGAGGTTCGGCGGCACGCTGGCCGGGACGATCACGCTCACCGCCGGTCTTGGCGGGATGGGCGGGGCGCAGCCGCTGGCGGTCACCATGAACGGCGGCGTCGCGATCTGCATCGACTGCGACCCGGCCAGCATCAGCCGCCGGATCGAGCACGGCTACCTCGATAGCGAAGCCGACGACGTCGACGACGCGGTCCGCCGCGCGGTGGCGGCGGCCCGGGCCGGTGAGCCGCTCTCGATCGGCCTGCTCGGCAATGCCGCCGACCTGGTGCCGCGGCTGCTCACGATGGGCGCGCCGATCAACGTCGTCACCGACCAGACCTCCGCCCACGACCCGCTCTCCTACCTGCCGCACGGGGTTGCCTTCGAGGACATGGCCGCGCTGCGGGCCGAGGACCCGGTCGGCTTCACCCGCCGCGCACGAGCATCGATGGCGACTCACGTCGAGGCGATGGTCGGCTTCATGGACGCCGGCGCCGAGGTCTTCGACTACGGCAACTCGATCCGCGGCGAGGCGGAACTGGCCGGCTACGAGCGGGCGTTCGCGTTCCCCGGTTTCGTGCCCGCGTACATCAGGCCGCTGTTCTGCGAGGGCAAGGGCCCGTTCCGGTGGGCCGCGCTCTCCGGCGACCCGGCCGACATCGCGGCGACCGACCGGGCCATTCTCGAGCTCTTCCCGGAGAACGAGCCGCTGGCCAGGTGGATCCAGATGGCCAGCCAGAAGGTTCACTTCCAGGGGCTGCCGGCCAGGATCTGCTGGCTCGGCTACGGCGAGCGGGACAAGGCCGGCCTGCGGTTCAACGACCTGGTAGCCAGCGGCGAGGTCAGCGCCCCGATCGTGCTCGGCCGCGACCACCTGGACTGCGGCTCGGTCGCCTCGCCGTACCGGGAGACCGAGGGCATGGCCGACGGCTCGGACGCGATCGCCGACTGGCCGCTGCTGAACGCGCTGCTCAACACGTCGTCCGGCGCATCCTGGGTGTCGATCCACCACGGCGGCGGAGTCGGCATCGGCCGCTCGATCCACGCAGGCCAGGTCTGCGTTGCCGACGGCACGGCGCTGGCCGCCCAGAAGCTGGAGCGCGTCCTCACCAACGACCCGGGCACCGGCGTGATCAGGCACGTCGACGCCGGCTACGACCGGGCCAGCGAGGTCGCCGCCGAGCGCGGCGTCCGCATCCCGATGCAGGAGCACACGGGTTGACCAGCCACCCGCCTCATGATCACGGAGAATCACCCGCGCAAAGCGCGGCCGATCCTCCGCGATCGGCCGATCCTCCGCGATCGGCTAGTCCTCCGCGATCATGGGACCAGCCGCTGTGGCAGTCGCTGCTGCCGCTGGGCCGCGACCCGCAAACCGGCGGATACCGCCGCCATTCCTTCACCGAAGCGGACTCAGCCTGCCGCGACTGGTTCCTCAGCGCCGCCGCACACCGAAGCCTCCGTACCGAGCTAGACCGCAACGCCAACCTCTGGGCCTGGTGGGACCCACCGGCCTCAGACGCGACAGCCGGCCCTGCCCAGGCTGCTGGGCTCAACGAGATGCGTGGTGCTGCTGAGACTAATGAGTTTGAAGGGTCTCAGTCGGCCACCGTGCGCCAGAGCCCCCCAGCGGACGGCATGAAAGCGGCGCAAGGCGTTGCGCAGCCAGCCGGCGCCGCTAGCGTGCCGCCCGCTGGCCATGGACCTGGTCTTAGACCAGCCACATCGGCGCATTCGCCGCAGGCAATAAGCCGCAGCGGGGCGATCGTGGCGGGGAGCCATCTGGACTCGGTGCCGGACGGCGGTGCGTTTGACGGGCCGCTCGGGGTCGTCTCGGCGTTCGCGGCGATCGACCTGCTCAGGGGGCGCGGCCTGACGCCGGTCCGGCCGCTCGGCGTGGTCGCGTTCGTCGAGGAGGAGGGCGCCAGGTTCGGGGTGGCCTGCCTGGGGAGCCGGCTGCTGACCGGCGTGATTGCCCCCGATGCGGCCCGGGCGCTGACCGACTCCGCTGGGCTCTGCCTGGCCGACGCGATGTCCGGGGCCGGTCTCGACCCGGACGGCATCGGACCCGATCCTGGGCTCCTCGCCTCGATCGAGGCGTACGTCGAGCTGCACATCGAGCAGGGCAGCGCGCTCGACGGGCTGGGCGCGGCGGTCGGGATCGCCCAGTCGATCTGGCCGCACGGCCGGTGGCGGCTTGATTTCACCGGCCGGGCCGACCACGCGGGTACCACCCGGCTGGCCGACCGGCGTGATCCGATGCTGCCGTACGCGGCCACCGTGCTCGCGGCCAGGAAGGCGGCTTACAGGTTCGGCGCGCTCACCACGTTCGGCAAGGTTGTCGCCGAGCCGGGCGGCGCCAACGCGATCTGCACGGCGGTTCACGCGTGGCTGGACGCACGGGCCCCGGACGAGACCAGCCTGAGCAAGATGGTCAGCCGGGTCATCGCAGCCGCCGAGGGGTCGGCGACCGAGCATGGCGTGCAGGTGACCATCTGGTGCGAGTCGTTCACGCCGGTCGTAGATTTTGATCTTGACTTGCGGGACCGGGTGGCCGCCGCGCTGGCGGAACGAGGGATCGACGCGCCGGTGCTGCCGACCGGGGCCGGGCATGACGCCGGCGTTCTGGCGGCCAGGCTGCCGACCGCCATGCTGTTCGTCCGTAATCCGTCTGGTGTGTCGCATTCGCCGGCCGAGCATGCCGAGCCAGCGGACTGCGCGGCCGGCGTCCGGGCGCTGGCGGCCGTTCTCGAGGAGCTGGCATGCCGATGAGCCAGAACGCGGACGCCGGGCCGGGTCCGCGACCTGACGGCGCGACCGGCCCGGCTGGCTCGGCGCCCTCGGAGCGGCCGGTCTCCGTCGCCTCGGCTCGCCCGGCGCCGGGGCCGGCCAGGACGCGGTCCTGGCATGCGGAGCTGGCCTGGCTGCCCGGAGTGGGCGTCCTGCCCGATGTCCTGGTCGAGGCGGCGGGCGACCGGTTCACGGCGGTTACCGCGCGGGTCGCCGCCGCCCGGCTGCCGCCTGGCACGATCCGGCTCGCCGGGCTGACGCTGCCCGGGCTGGCCAACGCGCATTCGCATGCCTTCCACCGCGCGCTCCGCGGCGTCACCCAGGCTGGCCGGGGGACATTCTGGACCTGGCGAGAGCGGATGTACCAGGTAGCGGCCAGCCTGGATCCCGACAGCTATCTGGCGCTGGCCCGCGCCGTCTACGCCGAGATGGCGCTGGCCGGGGTCAGCTGCGTGGGGGAGTTCCACTACCTGCATCACGGGCCCGGCGGGCAGCCGTACGCCGATCCGAACGCGATGAGCCGGGCGCTGCTCGAGGCCGCCGCGCAGGCTGGCATCCGGATCACCTTGCTTGATGCCTGCTATCTGTCCGGCGGGCTGGACCGATCCGGGGCGTCGCTCCCGCTGGCCGGCCCGCAGCTGCGGTTCGGCGACGGCAGGCCGGAAGCCTGGGCGGCCAGGATCAGCGCGCTGGGCGCTGATTCGCACGGGCTGCTCGGCCCGGCTGCGCGGGCCGGAGCGGCCATTCACTCGGTCCGCGCCGTGCCGCCGGACCGGATGCAGCCGGTGATCGTGTGGGCACAGCAGGCGGGTGCCCCGTTGCATGTGCACCTGTCCGAGCAGACGGCCGAGAACGATGCGTGCCTGGCCGCCTACCGGCGCACGCCGGCTGCCGTGCTGTACGACGCCGGCGTGCTCGGGCCCCGGACCAGCGTCGTCCATGCGACCCACCTGACCAGCACGGACATCGGCCTGCTTGGCGGCAGCGAGGTGTTCGCCTGCCTGTGCCCGACCACCGAGGCGGACCTGGCCGACGGGATCGGGCCGTTCGGCGCGCTGGCGGCGGCGGGCTGCCGGCTCACCGTCGGCAGTGACAGCCAGGCCGTTGTCGATCTGTTCGAGGAGACCAGGCGGATCGAGCTGTATCAGCGGCTGGCCAGCCAGGAGCGCGGCCTGTTCACCGCCGAGGCGCTCGGCACGGCGGTGACCTGGGACGGGCATGCCAGCCTTGGCTGGCCCGACGCCGGGGAGATAGCGCCAGGCTCGCTGGCCGACCTGGTCACGGTCGACCTGGATTCGGCGCGGCTGGCCGGCGCCGGGTGGGCACGGGGTGACAGCACGGCCGAGGCGGTCCACGACTCGGGCCGGGGATCGGACACGGGTGGCGCGTCCGGCCCGGGCGGTGGATCAGGCCCCTGGGGAGGCCCCGCCGGAGCGCCGGACCTGGCCGTCCTCGAGGCAGTGATCTTCGCGGCGACCGCTGCGGACGTGAGCAACGTGGTGATCGGCGGGCGAGACGTGGTCGCCGCAGGTCGGCATCTCCTGATCGGCGACGTTCCGGCCGCGCTGCGATCGGCGATCCGAGATGTTCTGCACTGAATTCAACTGGTTTCGCATGGCGCTCAGGCCCTCGATGATCGCGGAGAGCTTCCGGCGCGGGGTGCGGGCGCGGGGCGCGCGGCGCGGGGCGCGGGCCGCGCGGCGCGGGGCGCGCGGGTCCATGCCGGCATCATGGCGCGGCGCTCGCCGTCGCGCACCTGGTTGGTCACTCGCTGATGGCTGATTGTCGCGAGGGCAGATCCAGTCCGCGGGGCTTATGGCGCCGGCACCAGCCTTCAGCGCTCGGTCGACGACAGCGCCCGCTAGCCACGGGCACATTGATGTAGTTACATTATGTAGGTACTATGGTTCTTATGGAGACCATCGGCCTGCGGGAACTGAATCAGAATCCTTCCAAGGCCGTCGCCCGAGTGAGAGCTGGTGCTTCGCTCATCGTGACCGACCGAGGCAAGCCGGTGCTTCGCATGGTGCCTGAGGTCGACCATCCGAGCGTGCTACAGCAAATGATCACGAACGGCGAAGTCAAGGTGCCGATAGATCTGGGAATGCCTGAGGTGATCATCGAGGTCGCTCCAGACGTTCACAGTCTCGCCGATCTGCTCGTGGCCGACCGCGACAGGGAGCGCAATCGTTGATCTACCTGGACGCCTGCGCTCTGGTCAAGTTCATCAGGGCGGAGCCTGAGACCGCCGCGCTTCGGGACTGGCGCACATCGCTGCCGGCCGACACCGAGTTGCTGACCAGCGAGCTGTCCCGGCTGGAGATCACCCGGACGATGCTCAGGGCCGGCATCGATCACCAGCGGGTGCCCTACCTGGCTGGTGAAGCCCTCCGCGGCGTGTATGTCGTGGATCTCACGAGCACCGTCCTTGCTCGGGCAGTGGCATATCGCATCGTCCAGCTTGGCTCGCTCGATGCTATTCACCTGGCGAGCGCCGATCCGTTCCGGTCGGAGCTCACCGAGTTCGTGACTTACGACAAGGAGCTTGCCCGAGCGGCAGTCGAGCTAGGATTCCCGGTCTCGGCGCCAGCCTGACAGGTGTGGCAGCATACCCGGATGAGCGCGCTGATCACGAACATCGGCGAACTGGTGACGAACGCGCCCGGCGATGATGGGTCCGGGCAGGACGGACCCGGCGACTACCTGGCCGCCTCCAGCGCGGCGCTCGTCATCTCCGATGGCCTGGTCGCGTGGACCGGCCCGGCGGCGCGTGCCCCGGCCGCGGACGAGGCGATCGACGCGGGCGGCCGGGCCGTTCTCCCAGGCTTCGTCGACTCGCACGCTCACCTGGTCTTCGCCGGCGAGCGAGGTGCCGAGTTCGCGGCCAGGATGGCCGGCTTGCCGTACAGCGCGGGCGGGATCCGCAGCACGGTCGAGGCCACCCGGTCGGCGACCGACTCTGAGCTGAGCGCCAACCTTCGCCGACTCGCCGCCGAGATGCTCAGCCAGGGAATCACCACCTTCGAGTGCAAGTCAGGCTACGGGCTGACCGTGGCCGACGAGGCCAGGAGCGTGGCACTGGCAGCGCAGGTCACGCCGGAGGTCACGTACCTGGGCGCGCACGTGGTCCCGCAGGAGTTCGGGCCGGATCCGGCCGCTTACGTCGAGCTGGTCTGCGGGCCGATGCTTGACGCCTGCGCGCCGCACGCCAAGTGGGTGGATGTGTTCTGCGAGCGCGGCGCGTTCGATGCGGACCAGGCCCGCGCCGTCCTGGCGGCTGGCCAGTCGGCCGGCTTGCAGCCGAGGGTGCACGCGAACCAGCTGGCGCCCGGTCCAGGGGTTCAGGTGGCGGTCGAGGCCGGGGCGGCGTCCGCCGACCACTGCACCTATCTGTCCGACGCGGACGTCGACGCGCTCGCGTCGTCCGCGACCGTGGCGACGCTGCTGCCGGGAGTGGAGTTCTCCACCAGGCAGCCCTACCCGGACGCCAGGCGGCTGCTTGCCGCCGGGGCCACCGTGGCGATCGCCACCGACTGCAATCCGGGATCGTGCTTCACCTCCAGCATTCCGTTCTGCATCGCCCTGGCCGTCAGGGAGATGCGGATGACGACCCAGGAAGCGGTCTGGGCCGCGACCGCGGGCGGCGCCCGCGCGCTGCGCCGGGATGACGTCGGTCACCTGGGCATCGGCGCGCGGGCCGACCTGATCATGCTGAGCGCGCCGTCGCACGCCTATCTGGCCTACCGGCCAGGCGTTCCGCAGATCGCCACCGTCTGGCAGGCCGGCCAGCCCGTCGTAGGCGGCCGGTCCGCCTGAGGCGGCCGGAGTCGCCAGGCCGCCCGCGAGGGGCCGTGCGCCGAGGCGACCGTCACGCCGGCGGACGGGGACCCGACCTGGGCCGGGCTTCGCCACCGCGAGCCTGGCAGCCTGGTCCGCCCTTGGCGTGGCTGTGCGGATGCGGCTGACCGGCATAGTGTTCGCAGCATGTCCGAGATGCTGCCGCTGTTCCCTCTCGGTACCGTGCTCTACCCAGGCCTGGTGCTGCCGCTGCACATCTTCGAGCACCGGTACCGGCAGCTCGTCCGGGACCTGCTCGACGGGCCTAAGCCTGCCCGGTTCGGCGTCATCGCGATCCGCAAGGGCCGCGAGACCGGGGTGGACGGAGTGTCGGCGCTGCACGAGATCGGCTGCGTCGCGACATTGCGTCAGGTCACCGAGCACGACGACGGCCGCTTCGACGTGGTGACCTCAGGTGCCGAGCGGTTCCGGCTGCTCGAGCTGGACGACTCGCGACCGTACCTGCTTGGCCACGTGGAGCTGCTGGCCGACGACCTCGGCGACGAGGTGGCGGCGGCGACGGCGGCGGAGGACGTGCGGCGCGCGTTCCGCACGTACCTCGAGGCTCTGGCCGCCCGCGGCGTGGCCGACATCAGCGTGCGGGATCTGCCAGACGATCCCGTCCTGCTCTCGTACCTCGTGGCCGCTTCGATGATCATTGATCTGATCGATGGTCAGCGACTGCTGGCCGAGCCCGACGCCGTCCGTCGGCTGGCCGCGGAGCGAGCGCTCCTGTCCACGGAGATCGCGATGCTGCGCTCGCTCAGTTCCGCGCCAGCGCCTGAGCTGCGTTCATCGCCTTATAGCTCTAACTAACCGGCCGCCCGGGTTCTGGGCCGCACAGGCTTGGCCGCCTGGTTCGCTGGTCCGCTGGCCCTGGTCCGCGCCGCGCTGGTCCGCTGGCCCTGGTCCGCGCCGCGCTGGTCCGCGCGGCGCTGTCGGTTGCGTAGTTAGGACGGGCCTGTGTTCTGAGCGGGGCTTCGGGTCAGCGCCGGGCCTTTGTTCTGGGTTGGTGCTGCGCGGGTACTCAAGTGGCCATGGTCCGCACGGCGCTCTCGGTTGGCGTGCAAACGAGTACTCAAATTTGAGTACTCGTGTTTTACTAGAGCGGTGAACCCGACTCGGCTGTTCGTGCTGGGAGCGCTGGCGAAACGCGGGCCGATGTACGGTCACCAGCTGCGCAGGGACGCCCGGATGGATCGTGCGGATCTGTGGTCCGATGTGCGACCCGGGTCGCTGTACGGGGCACTGCACCGGATGGCCGCCGAGGGCCTGATCGAGCCGCTGCGCACCGAGCAGGCCGGTCATCTCCCGGCCAGGACCGTCTACGCGATCACCCTCGAAGGCAGGCGCGAGCTCCGTGCGCTGCGCGCCGAGGCGCTCCAGGAGGTGGGTCTGCGGCCGGATCCGGTCGACCTCGCCCTCGCCATGAGCGGCGATCTGGACGAGGACACGCTGCGCGGGTTCGTCGACGACCGGATCCGGGCGCTGACCGCGCAGGCAGCCCAGTTCGACCACCATCGCGACCGGGTATGGCCAGATCAGACGATTGCCGATGATCTTGTTGTGGAGCACGCCCGGCTGCGGATAGCGGCGGAACTTGCCTGGCACCAACTAGTGCTCGACCGGCTCGGAAAGCTGGCCGCCGACAGCGAGCACGGGACGGCGGGGCTGCCCGGAGCAGCTGAGCGGCATGGAGCGGCTGAGCGGCGCGGGGTAACTGGCCAGGGGAGGGCGGCTAGGTGACGGACCGGCCATTGCGTCTGCTCGGCGATCCGGCGTTGCGGACTCCGTGTGAGCCGGTCGTGCGTTTCGACGCCGCCCTCACCAGGCTGGTGGACGACCTGCTGGACACCGTGCGAGTCCCCGGACGAGCCGGGCTCGCAGCGAATCAGATCGGCTCGGGGCTCGCGGTGTTCGCCTACAACGTGGACGGCCAGCTGGGCTACGTCATCAATCCTGTGATTACCGAGACCAGCGGTGAGCAGGACGGCTACGAGGGCTGCCTGTCAGTACCCGGAGTCAGTGCCGCGCTACGGCGAGCGGCCAGCGTCACCGTGGTCGGCGTCGATCTGCTGCAGGACCCGGCAACCGTGACCGGCGAGGGTGAGCTGGCCCGCTGCCTCCAGCACGAAACGGGACACCTGCGCGGCGAGCTGTACATCGACCTGCTCGCGGGCGATGAACGCCGCGAGGTCATGCGTCAGCTACGTCAGCTGACCCTCGCCGGATCGGACAGTCGGTCGGCCGGTAAGGCTCCCTAGTCGATCCAGTAACGGCGGATCGCCGGGGCGCCAGGATCTGCCTCGGTGACGTCCTCAAGCTGCCCGCCGCAGGCCTCGATCACCGTCATCGAGCCCACGTTGTCGTCGTCGCAGGTCACGAGCACCCGGTCGATACCGATTGCCCTCGCGATGATCAGGCTCTGCCGAAGGATCTCGGTCGCGTAACCGCGTCGGCGGTGCGAGCGCAGCACGCCGAATCCGATGTGGCCGCCGTAGCGGACCAGGAACTCGTTGAGCCGGTGCCGGATCGAGACCCGGCCCACGATCTGCCCGGCGACGTCGGCGACCAGGAACGTGCTTGGTACCAGGCGCTGGGACAGATTGACTCCCGCCTGGTGATCCCGCAAGAGACGCAGGTACTCGGTCCATGCCATGTCCGGCCCAAGGAACAGGCCGAAATTGAAGCCGTCCTCCGCCATCTGTCGGTGCGCGGCGAGGAAGGCAGCCTCGTCATCGAGCCGCAGCGGCCGGAGCCTGAGCGATGCGACCTGACGCCGCTGGGGCTGCGCGGGCTGGGGCTGCGCGGGCTGGGGCGGTTCAGGCTGGAGTAGCGCTGCCTGGGGCGGTGCGGCCTGGGCTCGGTCGAGATCGGGTGATGTGCCCCGAGGGGGAATCCGATCGGCTGCGGTCTGGTCAGCGGTCACCATCGCTACAAGCTAGCCAGAGCACCTCGACCGCCTCCAGCGAATTTACGGCCGGCCGATAGCCGGATAACGGCCGCGGAACCTGATCAGCGGGTCATCCGATTCGGCGACGGAATCCACGGCCAGCACAGCGGCGATCACGAGCAGATGATCGCCGGCGGGCACGCGCCGGGTGACCTCGCATTCCAGGGCGGCCAGCCCGCCGTCGGCGATCAGCGCGCCGGAGAACTCGCCCCGGTGGTGCGGCACGTCGTCGAGCAGCAGCCTGGCGCCTGGCCGGCCGCTGGCAGCGAACCGGCCGGCCAGCACGCGCTGCCCGGCCGCCAGCACGGTCACCGCGAACCTGTCCAGCCTTCCGAGCAGCTCCGCCGGGTACGAATCCGCGATCAGCGAGACCAGGACCAGCGGCGGCTGAAGCGAGACCGGGCAGAACGCGCTTACCGTCAGCCCGACGTCATCGCGCCCGTCGGCCACGGTGACCAGGGTGACGCTGCTGGCGATTGCCCCGAGAGCGTCCGCGAATGCGGCGGGCGAGTCAGCGGTGCCGATTCGTTCCGTCAATGAAAAGTCCAGCTGCCTGGCAGCATCAGCGGTCCGTCCTGCGGGAGGCCGCAGCGGGCCGCCAGTTGCCATACCGGACCCCAGCTCTCGGCGAACAGGCTGGCCGCGACCGCTCCGGCGACTCCGGTGATCCCGGCAGCGGCCGCTCCGGCCAGGTCGGCCCAGGCGGCTGGTGCGTGCCCGGCGATCGCGGCGGCCGCGCGCCGGTCCTCGCTGCTGAGTGCGGGCCGGAGCCGGTCAAGCGGGTTCACCCCGGGGAAAGGGTCCAGCGGGGCGGAGTCGGGCAGGCCGGCCCGGCGGCGGGCGATCGCGGCCGCGTCCTCAAGCCCGCCGATCTCGTCGATCAGGCCGCACTCCAGCGCGTCGGCGCCGGTCCAGACCCGTCCCCTGGCCAGCTCGTGCACCCGCTTGGCCGACAGGCCGCGGCCGGCGGCGACCTTGCCGGTGAAGTCGGCGTAGACGTGATCCAGCCAGTTGTTGACCAGCACCCATTCGGCGTCGGTGAACGGATGCGTGGTGCTGAACATGGCGGCGTGCTCGCCCTCGACGACCGAGTCGGTGGTCACGCCCGCCTTGCCGAGCATCTCGCCGAGCGCCGGCTTGCCGAATACGACGCCGATCGAGCCGGTCACCGTTCCTGGCTGAGCCACGATCGCGTCGGCGGCCATCGAGATGTAGTAGCCGCCGGAGGCAGCGACGTCGCTCATCGAGACGACCACCGGCTTGCCTGCGTTGCGGGCTCTGACGACCTCCCGCCAGATCGAGTCGGACGCCACGTAGGAGCCGCCGGGGCTGTTCACCCGGAGCAGGATCGCCTGGATGCGCGGGTCGGCGACCGCCGCCCTGAGGGTGGCGGTGACCGAGTCCGAGCCCATGGCCGCGCCGCTCATCGGGCTGCGGCCGCTCCGGCCGCGGCGGATCGCGCCGGTCGCGTGAATCAGCGCCACCGATTGCTGGCGCGGCGCCGTCATCCGCTTCGCCCGGTGCAGGAGTTCCCTGGACCGCTGGTACCGGCTCAGGTAGAGCAGCGTGGCGCCGGCGCCCGCTCGCTTGCGAACCCAGGCGTAGACCTCGTCCCGGTAGCCGAGCGCGTCGACCAGTCCGGCCGCCCGTGCCTGGTCGGCCAGGAACGGGCCGCTGTTGATCAGGCTGACGGCTGCCTCGGCCGAGATCTGGCCGCGCTCGGCGATCGCCTGGGTGAGCTGCTCGGTGACCGACTTGGTCATCCGCTCGGTCGCCTCGCGTGCGGGTCCGGAGAATCCGCGCTCGGTGAGCTGCTCAGCAGCGCTCTTGTACTCGTACCTGGCGCCGACGTCGAAGGTCACCCCGAGCTTGTCGAGCGCGCCGCGGAGGAACACCCGTTCGACCGCGAGCCCGGTCAGGCCAAGGTCACCCGACGGTTGCAGGTAGATCGTCTCGAACGCGGTGGCCAGGTAGTACGGCACGTTGCCGGTCGAGAACTCGCCGAACGACTCGGCCCAGGCGACCGTCAGCTTGCCTGCCTCGCGGAACCGCTTCACCGCCGCACGCAGCTCCTGGACCATGCCGAGCCCGATCGGGCGGCCGCCGACCTTGACCACCAGAGCCTTTACCCGGTCATCGGCTCGTGCCTGCCGCAGGCCGGTGACCACATCGGCGATCGCGGCATGGTGCCTGCTCAGCACCGCCGACAGCGGGTCGGACGGCCTGGCCTCGAGTATTCCCTCGGTCAGGTCGAGCTCCAGGATCAGCGGTGCGGTGTACTGCCTGGTGAGCTTGGTGAGACTAGCGGTCAGCGCTGATTCCATGGGGTTAGCCTAGGTCAGCTATCGTCGCAGAGATGACGGTGCGCGATGGTAATGGCTGGACTCGATGCGGCCTCGGGCACCGGCACTGGGGGAGGCACGGCGCGGCCGGGCTGCTCGTGGCCGCTCCCGGACCGGCCGGCCAGACCGCGGTGCTGCTGCAGCAGCGGAGCTTCTGGGGTAGTCATGGCGGCACGTGGGGTCCGCCAGGCGGTGCTCGGGACAGCCACGAGTCCGCGGTGCACGCGGCGCTTCGCGAGGCGGCCGAGGAGTGTGCGATCGTTCCGGCCCAGGTCAGCGTGCACGGAGTGCACGAGGACGACCACGGCGGCTGGACATACCGGACGGTGCTGGCCAGCGCGGCCGCGCCGTTCGCCGTCGCCGCAGCCAGCGAGGAGACCCGCGGGGTCGCCTGGGTGCCGGTGGCCGAGGTGAGTCAGTTCAGGCTGCACCCGGGATTCGCCGAGCAGTGGCCAGCGCTCGCGGAGGTACTCGATCCGGTCACGATCATCGTGGATGCCGCCAATGTCATGGGTGCCAGGCCGGACGGCTGGTGGCGCGACCGGGCCGGAGCGGCGTCGCGGCTGTGCGGCGAGCTGGCCGGCGTGGCGCGGCGCGGGGTAGGCGACCTGCCGGAATCGGCTGGCGTTCCGGCGCTGAAACGATGGTTCCCGCGGATCGTGGTGGTGCTGGAGGGCGCGGCCAAGGCGGCGGCGGACCAGGCCGCGGCGGCGGACCAGGCCGCGGTGGCCGATGGCCGGCTGCGGGTTGTCCGGGCGCCTGGCTCCGGCGACGACGAGATCGCGTCGCTGGCGGCGTCGCTGCCTGGCCACCGGCTGGTGGTCACCGCCGACCGGGAACTGCGGGCCCGCTGCCTGGCCGCCGGTGCCTGCGTCACCGGACCGCGCTGGCTGCTTCGGCAATTGTGACAGGCTGCCAAGGTCGGCGGCCGGAATCACGACGACCAAGGGAGCACCTCGATGGCCAGCAACGTCATCTACGACTACATCCCGCACCACCGCACGAAGAAGAAGCTCGAAGGAAACGTCCCAGGGCCGGTCAAGGTCGCGGAGCAGTTGCCGAGCGGCACCGCCGCGGCCCGGTTCAACGCCCGCCTTGCCGTGAAGGTGACCACCGGGGTAGGGACAATGTGGTGCGCCTACGCCTTCGCCGCGCTCGCTCTGGTCAGCCTGCCGTCGGCGATCTCCTCGGGGAACCCGGTCATCCTGGTGTCCTGGGTCTCTCAGACCTTCCTCCAGCTGGTGCTGCTCAGCGTGATTATCGTGGGCCAGAATGTCCTGGCGGCAGCCGCTGACAAGCGATCTGAGGCGACCTACAACGACGCCGATGCCGTGCTGCACGAGGCGGTCAAGATTCAGGAGCACCTGCTGGCTCAGGATCACGTGCTCGGTAACCTGGTCGACAAGCTGACGAGGCTGGAGGCGCGAGTCGGCCCCTCATGAGCCGCTCAGGCCACCTGGAACGATCTCTTGGCCAGGCCGAGCCAGTATCCGGTGATCGTGGTGACCGGAGCGGGTGCCTGGGCGGCGCCGAGTGTCACGAACAGCGGCGCGAAGTGCTCGGTGGTCGGGTGCGCGTACCTGGCGCCCGGCGCCCGGCGGAACGCGGCGAGCGCGTCCACGTCGCCCCGGTCGAGCGCCTCGGCCGCCCAGTGGTCGAACTCGGTCGACCAGCCCGGCGGGGGAGCGTCGAACCGGAAGTCACGCAGGAACGGCAGCCCGTGGGTGAGGAAGCCGCTGCCCATGATCAGCACGCCCTCCTCCCGCAACGGTGCGAGTGCCGCGCCGATCCGCAGCAGCCGGTCCGGGTCCAGGGTCGGCATCGAGATCTGGAGCACCGGGATGTCGGCGTCCGGGTACATCACGGTCAGCGGCACGTAGGCGCCGTGATCGAGGCCGCGATCGGGCGCGCTGGTCACCGGCTCGGTCCCGGACAGCAGCGCGGCCACCTGGTGAGCGAGGCCAGGCGCGCCGGGGGCCGGATACGTGGCCTGGTAGTAGCGTTCGGGGAAGCCGTAGAAGTCGTAGACCAGCGGCGCCGCGTCGTCGGTGGCGCCGATGGTCAGCGGCGCCGACTCCCAGTGCGCCGAGACCACCAGGATGGCCGACGGCCGTGGCAGCGCTCCGGCCCAGGCGGCCAGCTGCGTCGTCCACAACGGGTCATCGACCAGCGGCGGCGCGCCGTGCCCCAGGTACATCGCCGGCATCCGGTCAGTGGCGCCGCGGGTCACCCAGGCCCGGTCGCCGGCCCGGTCGCCGACTTGGCCGGTGGCTCGGTCGTCGGCTCGGCCGGTGGC